>NZ_JBXWIV010000018.1:0-54808 GCF_058197955.1 Janibacter sp. CoH_79_TC_3 | reverse complement strand
CGCCTACGCCTACGCCTACGCCTACGCCTACGCCTACGCCTACGCCTACGCCTACGCCTACGCCTACGCCTACGCCTGAGCGCGGTGAGATATCGAATAAAACCGGTGCTCAGACCATCAACATTGGTGACACCTTTGTCACTAGCACTCGCGTCTTTGACGTTTATGACAACGGTAACAACCTAGATGCCAGAGCGGATTCAGCATCAGAAGGTGCCTTACCAATCGTTCCAATCTTTGTCTCAGGCGATGCTGATGTTGATCTTGTGAACGGTTACAAGAGCAACGTTGATGACTCAGCGATTATTCAAGGTAGTGAAGATGTAGGTAACGCTAAAATTCCATTAACCTATACCTCAATTTACAAAGACTTTGATGGTGACATGCGTGTCGGTCACATCAATGGTGTAGCAAGTACAGCAGCCATACTTGGAGCTGACTTAGCTGTAGATGGTGTAGCTGTCATTGGTAATGCGACTGCCAACATGCCAACGGAAGGCGTCTTTAGCTATGCCGGTGATGCAACTCATCGTACCAATGGTATGGGTAACGCGATTGAATACGGCACATCAGTATTTACAGCTGACTTTGTCAACAGCAACCTAGAAGGTACATTAAGCTTTGTAACTGCAGGTGACATTGGTCTAACGGGTGGCATCACAGGTAATCATTTCTCAGGTGCAGCAGCAGATAATGTAGGCTACAACACTGAAGGTGGATTCTACGGGGACAAAGGCCAGTATCTAGGCGGTGTTTACGAAGGTAATGGTGCTCAAGGTACTTATGGTGCAACTAAAGGTGATGAGGTTATCACTGAGCCTAAAGCCGTAACGGGTGTTATGAGCAATACTATTAGTAGTGCAAAAGGACTTGGCACGTTAGATGCAATTGGCTTCCGTCAATTTGTCACAGATAATGAAACTTATACAGAAACTACAGGTAGTGGAGAGGATGAAACACCTACTATTATCGAAGACATTAATATTGATAACCTGACCTATAACACTATCGAAGCGCGTCTTGACATCGTTAAGCCTAATAAGTTTAATACTGGCAGACAAGACCTCACACTGACTACTGTGAGAGACAACGATGTTGAAGTTGCGAACACTGATGGCTTCATGAAGTCTGCGCAAGCAAACGAAGTTTTATTGGAAGGCGTAAAAACAGGACTATCTTCTCCTCTTCCTACGGAAGCAGACTTAACTCTTCCATATCAATCTGTGTACAAGAACTTTGACTCACAGATGCAGATTGGTCATATCTATGGTGATCTAGATAAGCGTTCAGGTATAGCATCAGGCATCAAGTCACGTTATGCCAACGTCTATGTGGTAGGTAATGCGACTGAGAATATGCCAACAGAAGGTACAGTAAATTACAAAGGGGTAGCCACTTATGCAGATAACTTGCATCTATCAGTTGGCGGTCTAATGGGTCTAGTATTAAACGGTAGTTCCGAATTCAATGTTGACTTTGTCGATAATTCACTAAAAGGTGATTTGAAATTCACTGACAGGAACATCGCCATTACCGCTGACATCAGTGGCAATACCTTTGCAGGTACCAATGCAGATAACGACGTTGCAACTGCTGGCGGATTCTATGGTGAAGATGCTAAGTTCTTAGGTGGTATCTATCAACAAGCACTGAATAGTCTGGGTAGCGACGTACCAGGAACGGGCACAACTCCAGGAACGGGTACCACTTTCCAAGGTACCTTTGGTGCTGAGAAGCAATAAATTTATGAAATAAATAATCTTAAATAAAAAAGCGCCTTAGGGTGCTTTTTTTGTTCAATATAATAAAGAAAAATAACTATTATTACTTTATATGTGTTTTATACATTAACTAATGTCCATTTGAAAAATAAGTAGTCTTTAAAGGCTTGTCATCATATCATAATAAAAATGAACTATTATCTGTCTATTCAATAGAGAATTAATTTTTAATAATTACGTATATAGCAACAGATTTAGTTTTTGATCAATAAGCCTTTCAATTTTTACATTTAGCTAAACGCCTAGTATCTTAGCGATTTGCTATACAACCCTTCTACTATGCAAGTCTCGATAGGTATTCTTAAAGTCATTGAAGTACATTCCATTTGGTACTTCTCTGATAAAGAATGCTCATAACTTCAATATTATAACTACCTGATAAGCAATACTTAACCATACCTTGTTTAATTCAATTATTCAGTAGAAATACAGTTGACTTATACTCTTTACATCAGAATATCCATAAGTTTCTCATACAAAAACATTTATTGATTCAGTTTTGCTCATACACAAAGCAATAAAAGATTGGTCCTATCCACATATCAGCCCTTTTGATAATTCGTATTATTCTATGAATATTCTTTTTAATGAATATTATTGGTAACTAGATGTTACAGTAAACAATATTTCATTAATATAATTTGACTTTTTGTATCTAATTTGTTTATCTATACAATCTACTAGATAAATGTTCTACCTAATGGATTAGATACCAAAATATCATAAACTCTTCATGGAGGAAGACGAATGTCACCTAACCGTCATTCAATCTCAGCTGTATCGACAGTAAAAAAATTAAATACCCCGCTTAAAGCGAGTGTGGTTCTCTTAACCGCTATTATTTTGTCGTCGTGTGCAACAGACGGTGGTGATGATACCGTAACCCCAAAACCATCACCTATTTTGCCAACATCGGATGCGGGTGGGACCAGTGGTAGTGGAACCAGTGGTAATGGGACTGCCGGAGGAGGAGTTGGTACTACAAACGAAGCCGAAAAAGCTATTAAAGCTGCAGAGGCCAAAACTAAAGTTGCAGAAGATGCACTAAAAATAGCAGAGGCAAGGACTAAAGCTGCCGAAGACGCTCTAAAAGTTGCAGAAGAAGGATTTGGTAAGCAATCAGAAAAAGCAGCTGCAGCATCGCAAGAAGCAATTGATGCGGCAAAATTCGAGGCGGTAAAAGCAAAAACTGCAGCAGAAGCAGCCAGAGTAGAGGCGGTAGCAAAGATTGAAGCAGCCGCGAAAGAAGCTGAAGGAAAGATTAAGGCTGCGAAAGAAGCAGCGGCTAAGGATGCTGTAGCAAAAGTAAAAGCCGTTGAAGAAAAAGTAAAGGCTGCTGAAGCTCGCGCCAGTGCAGCAGAGACTAAAGCTAATGAAGTAGCGGAGTCACTGAAAGCTGAAGTAGCTGCAAAAGAAGCAGCCGAAGCCAAAACCAAAGCAGCCGAAGCTGAGACTAAAAAAGCTCAGGACAAAGTTAAAACAGCAGAGGAAAAGGCCGCCGCCGCCATTGAAGCCGTTACGGCCGCTAAAGCTGAAGCTGAGAAGAAAATTGCAGCTTTAGAAAAAGCAACAGCTAGTGAAGTTGCTGTAGCTGAAAAAGAAGCAAAAGAGGCTAAAGACGCGCTTAAAACTGCAGAAACGCAAGCAAAAGCGGCAGCAAAAGCGGCAGCAAAAGCGGCTACCGATGCAGCAGAAGCCGCAGCTAAAGAAGCGGCAGCAAAACTTGAAGCGGTCAAAACTGCCTCAGAAAAAGAAATTACTGCTGCGAAGCAAGAAGCTGTAGCTGCTCAGGCACGTGCTGAAAAGGCAGCTAAGGATGCCGCTACTGCTCAAAAACTTGTAGAGCAAGCAGAAGCTAAAGCTAAATCAGAGGCTGATAGAGCAGACTTAGAGGCTTCACAAAAGGAACAAGCGATAGAGCAAGCTGAAGAAGCGAAGGCAGAAGCATTAAAAGCTAGAGATGAAGCGGTAAAAGCAAATAAAGAAGCAGCAGATTCTAAACAATTAGCCGAAAAAGCTAAAGCGGACTTAGAGACTGCCGAAGTAGCACTTGCTAAAGCTGAGAAAGATTTAGCGGATGCACTAGCAAATGGAGGTAATCCAGAAGCCCTTCAAGCAGAGGTGGATCGTCGTCAAGCAGCCCTTGACGCAGCGAACGCTAAAGCCACTGCAGCCGAGCAAGCACAAGCAGCAGCGACTGCCGCAGCAGATGCACAAGTGGCAGTAGCCAATCAAGCCGCCAAAGATGCCAAAGATGCCTTAGCCGCCTCGCAAATCAAGAATGCACCGGAAACTAAGAAGACTGGGGTGCAGCATGTCAGTATCGACGCTTCAGGTTTAGGCCAAGGCGCATTGACAACCACCACTCGTGACTTCGGGATTACCGATGCAACACAAGTACAAGCTCGTGCGGATATCGCTTCTGGAGGTCTAGTCTCAGACCCTGTAGCACTTAAAGTCAGCGGAGCCAATGATGCAGCAGTAGCAGGCTCTAATGGATTTAAATCATTCGAAAACACCACCAAAGTAGTGACCGCATCATTAGGTGAACAAGACTTAGTTTATACCTCAACCTATAAAGATTTCGGTGATGATTTAAGAGTCGCTCATATTGATGGCACCGCTGCTGGTCTATTACCCGTCAATGGTGTTGCAGTAGTGGGTAACGCAACCCAAGTTATCAACATGCCAACAGAAGGTAAAGTTGGCTATACAGGTGATGCCACCTATCGTGAGATCGGTTTAGGAAAAGACATCCAATTTGGCACCTCAGTATTTACCGCTGACTTTGTTGCCAAGAACCTAAAAGGTGATTTGACCTTTAGTAATAAGACCATTGGTTTAGAAGCTGCTATTTTAGGCAACCAGTTCTCAGGAAGCAAAGACGGTTATAACGCTGATGGTGGATTCTATGGTGGTGATGCTCAATACTTAGGTGGTGTTTACGAAGGTAATGGCGCTCAAGGTACTTATGGTGCCAAGAGCAACAAGCAAACCGCAGCAGAGCAAGCGGCTGTGAAAGCGCAAGCGGATGCTGATAAAGCCAATGCTGCTATCGCTGCGGTTCAAGCTGCTGCAGATAAAGCACAAGCTGCGGCTACTAAAGCCCAAGCGGATGCTACTAAAGCCCAAGAAGCCTTAGCTGCGGCTGAAGACGCCCTAGCAAATGCAGGTAATGGGCAAGATCAGTTAGCATTAGCGTTAGAGCGTGCCGCCTTAGCAGAAGCGGCTCAAGCTGCTGCTTTAGAAGCTGCAAGCAAAGCAGAAACTGCCAAAGAAGCTGCATTGTTAGCCCAATCTTCAGCAGAAGCTGCAGCCACTGCAGCGCAAGTAGCAGCAGACAAAGCTATTGGTGAAGCGAAAATAGAAGCGGACAAGAAAGTAGCAACAGCCAATCAACAAGCTGCTGATGCAAGAGCCCAAGCGGCTGATGCTGAAGTACGTGCTGAAAAAGCAAAAACTGCCGCTGCTGATGCTAAAACTCGCGCTGAAGAAGCAGAAGATAGAGCGCAAGCTGCCGAAGATGCCTTAGCTGCAGAGAAAGAGCTACCGCCAGCACCGGCTAATCCACAGGCACCTGTGAATACAAAACTCAGTGGTTTCCAGAATACTATTTCGGGCAGCGACAATAGTGCTATTAATGCCAATAATTCGAGTAGTTACGATAAACTTAAAGTTCTTTTAGTAGAAACTGGTTCTGGACGTTATGATAATAAAACCACCACTGAGTTTGCTCTGCGCAATGTAGCTGATCAAGATTATCTAAACGGTTTCAAAAAGAGTTCTCTCTACTCACTGCCAGCAGGGTATTTAAATAGGACTTTTAAGTACACCTCAGTCTATAAAAACTATGATGATCAAATGCAGATAGGTCATTTGTACGGTGATCTTAAGACTTCAAACAATGGTACTCGACTAGATACACTATCTAATGTCTATGTTCAGGGCAATGGTACAAACGCTGAAGATATGCAGTACATGAAGACGTTATCACAGTACAATATTGATAATGGTATTAATGATGGCAAGGTGAAGTATGAAGGCAACACTACTTATCTCAAAAATGACCAAGTAATTGGTAATGATCCATCTGTAGGTACTTCTAAATTCAGTGTCGATTTTGTTGATCAGCAGGTCGATGGTACATTGTCATTCACTGATGTCGGTGTCAAAAAGGTCAAAGCAGAAATTACTGGTAATACCTTTGCAGGTAATTGGAACGGTCTTGATACTAAGGGTGGTTTCTTTGGTGAAGACGCAGGGTTGTTAGGTGGGGTCTATCAAGACGGCTCAGGTAAAGGAACCTATGGTGCTACTAAAGTATTGCCAGCAGCCGAAGAACCATTCGATCCAACTGTTGTTCCTGTTAATCCAGATGCTGCCGCTAATTCAGATGCTACTGGTATCATGAGCAACACTTTAAGTAGTCAAGCAGGTTTAGGAACCAGTAATGCTATTGGATTCCGTAAGTTCATTACAGACAATGAAACCTATAAGACGACAAGAGGTAGTGGTGAAGATGAGGCGCCAATAATTATTAAAGATAGTAAAGTTGATAACCTAACTTACAATGCTATAGAGGCGCGTCTCGACATTGTTAAGCCTAATAAGTTCAATACTGCCAAACAGGACTTTACACTCACTACGGTTAGAGCAGATGACGTCGCTGTTGCGAACACTGACGGCTTTAAAAAATCATCAAAAGCAACTGAAGTGTTATGGAAAGATGTAAATACAGGCGTATCTGTATCTCCAACTGCTGATTTAACACTTCCTTATCAATCTGTCTATAAGAATTTCGATTCTCAGATGCAGATTGGTCATGTGTATGGCGATTTAGACAAGCGTAGCGGTATAGCTTCAGGTATCAAATCACGCTATGCCAACGTCTATGTTGTGGGTAATAGTACTGCCCAAGAAGATATGGATTACCTAAAAGCTCAAGCTCGGTATGACGTTGCTAATGGCATGAATGATGGCATAGTACAGTATGCTGGTGTTGCGACCTATGCAGATAACTTGCATCTTGCAGCAGGTGGTCCAATGGGTTTAGTCCTGAATGGTACTTCTACATTTGATGTTAACTTTGTCAATGAATCGCTAACGGGTAACTTAGCCTTTGCTGGTGATAAGAATATTGGCATTAATGCTAATATTACAGGCAACACCTTTGTAGGTACCAATGCGGCTAACAATGTTGCGACGGCAGGTGGTTTTTATGGTGAAGATGCTAAATTCTTAGGCGGAATCTATCAAGAAGCTAGACCTGACAGTAGTGTTCCAGGTACTGGTACTGATCCAGGTACTGGTACAACTTTCCAAGGAACCTTTGGTGCCGAAAAGCAATAAAGTAATATGACTGTACAAAACAAACAAAAAAGCGTCCTAGGGCGCTTTTTTGCTCGCTTAAACTATTAAAATCCCTTAGGATAATTGAAGTTGAAAAAATGTTTAGAAAACTAGTGATCGTACTTAGGTAAGGATACCCATGAATAATCAATATATGCGCAAACCTATCACCGCTTCTATTTTGCTATCCATGATGGCGTTTTCTCTACCATCAATGGCTGCACCAGACGATCTACCAGGTATAGAGCCCGAGCTTAACCAAGCTGATGAGCTCTTAAGACGTGAGAGTCAAACTGCTGTAGCAGACCCTACAGCGCCTTCCACTACTGTCACTGACACAGAAGCACAACGTGCTATCAGAAGTCGTCAGCAACTTGCTGCCGCCACCGCTTATAATTTAGCAGCTTTAAAAGCCAACCCAGCTGCATTTAGCAAGTTCTTAAATGATGCCTTAGCCGCGCAAGATATGGTGACAGTGAAGCAGATATTGCCCCACTATAAGGCGTTAGAGACCAATGATCCTATGCTGATCAAATTCGCTGACGCCTTGATATATCGCAGTGAAGCTAAAAACAAACAAGCGATTGAAATCTATCGCGGTATGTTAGCGGCAGACCCAGACTTTCATCCTGTGCGTTTAAACATGGCAATTGCGATGCAAGCAGATAAGCAGTATGCGGCTGCAAAAGAGCAATTTCTTAAGCTGCAGTCGGTTGACCTGCCAGCACCTGTGATGGCCAGAGTTCAAAACTCGTTAGCCCAAATCAATAGTTCAGAGAAATGGCAATTTAATGCTTCAGCAAGCTATGTCAGAGATAATAATATTAATGACGCACCATCTAAGTCTATTCAATCTGATTTAGGACGCTCGATTGAGCAAAAGTCAGCCAACGGTATTCAAGTATCTGGCAGCGCAAACAAGCGCTTTAATTTACCTGATAACTTTTATGCAACTGTAGGTGGCAATGCCTCTTTGAAAGGCTATTGGGACGAAACTGACTACAACGATTATCTATTTACCGCCTCCGCTGGCGTTGGTTATGACGATGCCAAAAATGATCTCTCTCTGACGCCGTTTGTAACTAAACGGTATTATGATGAAGAGGCATATAGCTTACGAAAAGGCGTGACTGTTAGTGGCTCACGTTGGGTAAAACCGAAACTAAAGCTAACGGCTACAGGTATCTTATCCAATGAAACCTTTGAAGACGATGACAACCAAAATCGTGAGACAGATGGTCAGTTTTTGGGTTTAAATGCCTTTTATATTAAAGATGCCAAAGAGTATTTTTACGGTGGTTTAGGTAATTATCAAAATGATGTGCCCAAATCAAGCATTATCAGCTATGACCGTAACTCGATTAACGGTGGCTGGGGACGTGAATGGAAACGCGGTATCTCAACCCTAACGACAGCTGGTTATGGCATTAAAAAATATGGAGACCCTGCTGATGCTTATCCAGCAGGTAGTGGCGCATGGAAAGGTTATTATAATGCTGTAGGCGGAGAGCCAGGTTCCAGAAGAGAAGACAAAACTACCTCGCTAGGTCTACAAGTATGGAAGCGCGATTTTACTGTACTTGGATTAACGCCAAGATTGGTATTTGATTATGAAACAACTTCTAGTAATTTTGCTTATTATGACGATCGTGATGAAAAATCAGCGACAGTATTATTAACCAAAACCTTTTAATGTAATAAGCTTATTGCCATACAGTGATAATAAAAAACCTCGCCAATTAGCGAGGTTTTTTTAGTAATAAAATAGTAAATAAACAGTGCTTATTTGTCTAAGTTCATTTCCATCTCTTTGAATTTTGCAGATACTGAAGATTTTGGACCGCCAGTCATGATACTTACCGCAAAGATAGCGATGGTGCTTAGGATAAAGCCTGGAACAATCGCATATAACCAGCTGTTTAACGCGACACCATTCATTTGGAAAGGACCATAAATCCATAAGATGACAGTCAATGCACCCACAACCATACCAGCAACAGCACCATTACGGTTCATACGACGCCATGTAAGACTGAAGATAACCAAGGGTCCAAATGCAGCACCAAATCCTGCCCAAGCGTTAGATACTAAGCTCAGTACCGAGCTTTCTGGGTTTGAAGCCAATAAAATGGCAATGACTGCGACCACGATAACTGAAAGGCGACCGACCAATACTTGGCGTGCTTCTGGCGCGTCTCTATCAAAGAACAACTTATAAACATCTTTAGTCAATGAGCTTGATACGACGAGTAGTTGTGAGGAAATCGTACTCATGATCGCGGCTAAAATAGCGGCTAATAAGAAACCTGAAACGAGAGGTGTGAACAGAAACTGTGTAAATACTAAGAAGATGGTTTCAGGGTCCTCTAAGGTCATCGCTGTTTTTTGTACATAAGCACGACCCGCAAAGCCAGTCATCAATGCACCAATTAAACTTACAATCATCCAACTCATACCGATGTTACGTGCCGTTGGTATATCTTTAACTGAGCGAATAGCCATAAAGCGCACGATAATATGCGGCTGACCAAAGTATCCCAAGCCCCAAGCCATCAATGAGACAATGCCAAGGACGGTCATGCCACTGGTGACATTAAGTAAACTTGGATCGATGTTTCTGACCGCCTCAGTCGTAGCTGAAATGCCGCCAAGATCAGTAAAGGCAACGACAGGTACGATAACCATCGCAAACAGCATGATGATACCCTGTACGAAATCCGTCATTGAGACGGCTAAGAAACCACCGAATAGCGTATAAGCGACGACCACACCAGCGGTAACCCATAAACCAGTGCTATAAGAAAGGTTAAGCGAGCTTTCGAAAAGTTTACCGCCACCGACTAAACTTGCTGCGGTATAGACGGTAAAGAATAAAATGATAACCACGGCTGAAATAACCCGCAGCATGTGTGATTTATCTTCAAAGCGGTTGGCGAAATAATCAGGTAAAGTGATGGCATTGTCAGCGACCTCGGTATAAACACGAAGACGCGGCGCTACGATGATATAATTTAAAAAGGCACCCAAGGTCAAACCTAGTGCAATCCATATACTGACCACACCATCAGCATACATGTAACCAGGTAGACCAAGTAATAGCCAACCTGACATATCTGAGGCACCTGCCGAAAGAGCAGTTACTGCTGGTCCTAAGCTACGTCCTCCTAACATGTAGCCTTCGGTATCATTGGCTTGCTTAAAATAAGCGTAAATTCCAATACCAATCATCACTAAGAAATAGGCGCCGAGTGATATCAGCACGCCACTAGAAACTCCGTTCATATAAACTGTCCTTAACCAACATAGTTGGCTGTCATTATTTTTAACGAGAAAAATTAAGTCTTACAAGACGTTGCTTAAAAACCATATCTCAAAATATTTTAAGATAAAAATCTGAAGACGAAAAAAGCCATTAAGTAGGACATAATGGCTTTTATTCAAATGCTTCTATTAGTTTTATATGATTGATGCTGTTCTAGGACTGATACTTATAAAATCATGATGAAACACAAACGGCAGTACATAGTTCAATTTCACATCTTCATTGCTCGCATCTGCTCATCATCTATAAATATTAGTCGTTTATATAACCAATCATTTAAAACCATTCAACCTACTGCTTACTATCATATATTACTAGAAGTCTTCAATATATGATTATCAGTGTGGTTAAGGTAAATTAATGTTATCTAAACAACGTCAGCCGTATTATAACGTATGAGTAGCACAAATGCGAACGCGCTAATTTGTCGAATAAATATCTCTATTAGCAAATAATTTAAAATCGCTTGCTCAATGTTTAATCAATTGGAGCAAGCAAATCTAACAATGCCGTCACGCTGCTTGATTGGGTAAGTTTTGGGTTGATAACCACGCCCAAATAACGTTGCAATTCAATATTATCTGCCATATCGATACGTTCTAAATCTTGGCTGACCATGGTTTGCGGTAGTACTGACCAGCCAAGTCCCACAGAAACCAACATCCGGATAGATTCTAATGGGTTGGTACTCATGGTGGCATAGGGTTTTAGATTATGCTTAGCAAATTCCGCTAAGGTAATCTGACTGGTAAAAGTATTGGCAGACGGCAAAATAGCAGGGTAGCGCGCCAATTGCTCGAGCGTCACATTAGACTTAGTTGCCAAAGGTGATAAAGTACCGGTCATAAAATACAGTGGATCTGACCATAAGGTATGATAGGTCAAACGCTTATCATAGACGGGCGGCAAGGTTAAAAATGCCAATGACAAATCGCCATCGAGTACCGCTTTATGAGCCGTTTCTGAATCGACAAAATGCACTTCTAGTTGTACAGCAGGATAGGCTTGGATAAAATGCTTGAGCACAGGGGCGAGGTGGTGCAAGCCGATATGATGGCTGGTGCCGATAACGAGTTTACCAGATACGATATGCTTCGAATGCTGGAGGTTTATTTTAAAGTTTTCATAATCTTCAAGCCAGCGTTTGGCGTGAGGTAACATCTCACTGGCGGCTTGGGTCGGTACAATACCGCGTCCGACTGTATCAAATAGAGTGATGTTAAATTCATCTTCTAAGTTTTTGATGCGTTTACTGACCGCAGGCTGAGTAATAAACAGTTTTTCTGCTGCACCTGAAATACTGCCTGTTTGCATAACAGTGACAAATGTCGTCAAATTTGTGGTATTCACACCGATGTCCTTAGCTACGTAGCGAGCTATAAATAAAAGTTGGCTAGCCTAATCATAATGAATTAGAAATAAAAGTTTGTGACTATGCAAAAATCATCAATTATTATTATAGGATTAGCCTGCTATAATCACAAGACATCAAGACGTATTGTGACATATTTATTTTATTAATTTGGTAATCAGTAGCATCACCCTTGTTTTAAAAGCTCATTGCAACAATAAATATCTAAGCATGAGGCGAATGCACAACTGTATATATAGTCAGAATATAGATAATTAGACGTAGATATAATCAAATATTGAACAAAATTTTTGCTTACACCGAGTAAGCCAGTGAAATATTAAGTCATTAGCAACTAAAAAGGATAGCAGTATGGCCGGTCAAACGTTATATGACAAACTTTGGAATGCTCACGAAGTCACCAAGCGTGATGATGGTTCGAGCCTGATTTATATCGACCGCCATTTGCTGCACGAAGTGACAAGTCCGCAAGCGTTTGAAGGCTTGGAGCTTGCCAATCGTGCGCCGTGGCGTCTGTCGGCTAATATCGCAAGCCCAGACCATAACGTACCAACGGTGACTAAAGAGCGCTCAGAAGGCGTGGCTGGTATTAAAGATAAGGTATCGCGCCTGCAGGTATTAACCTTGGATGAAAACTGTGCCAAGTTTGATATCGCTGAATTTACCATTAATGATGCGCGTCAAGGTATCTTGCATGTAGTGGGTCCTGAACAAGGTTTAGTATTGCCTGGTATGACCGTCGTTTGCGGTGATTCACATACCGCTACCCATGGTGCATTGGGTTGCTTGGCACACGGTATCGGTACCTCAGAAGTTGAGCATGTATTGGCAACTCAGTGTTTGATTCAAAAGAAATCAAAAAATATGCAAATCCGGGTCACCGGTAGACTCGGTGCTGGCGTGACGTCAAAAGATGTGGTACTTGCTATTATTGCCAAAATTGGCACTGCTGGCGGCACCGGGCATGCGATTGAATTTGCTGGGCAAGTATTTGAAGACATGAGCATGGAAGGTCGTATGACCGTCTGTAATATGGCGATTGAAGCGGGTGCGCGCGTCGGCATGGTTGCTGTCGACGATACGACTATTGATTACGTCAAAGGTCGTCCTTATGCGCCGACTGAAGAACAGTGGCAGCAAGCGGAAGATTACTGGCGCACTTTTTATTCAGATGATGATGCCGTATTTGATACCGTGATTGAGATGGATGGTAGCGAGATCGCGCCGCAAGTATCTTGGGGTACTTCTCCTGAAATGGTCGTGGATATTACTCAGTCGGTGCCAACACCAGATCAAGCAGTTGATGAAGCGCAAGAAGAAGGCTGGTTACGCGCTTATACCTATATGGGTTTAGAAGCTGGGCAAAAAATTACCGATATTCAGCTTGATCGTATTTTTATTGGTTCGTGTACCAACTCACGTATCGAAGATTTACGTGACGCGGCGGCAGTGATTAAAGGTCGTAAAGTTGCCGATAATATTAAAGAAGCGATTGTCGTAGCCGGTTCTGGGCAAGTGAAATTACAGGCGGAAGCAGAAGGCTTAGATGCTTTGTTTACGGATGCTGGTTTTGAATGGCGTGAGCCGGGTTGTTCTATGTGCCTTGCGATGAATGCCGATAAACTTGAGCCGCAAGAGCATTGTGCCTCAACATCTAACCGTAACTTTGAAGGTCGTCAAGGTAATGGCGGTCGTACGCATTTGGTGAGCCCAGCGATGGCAGCTGCTGCCGCTTTAGCCGGTCACTTTGTTGATGTGCGCACGTTCTAATCTTTGACCTTATGCTTTATTTATCAATAATAAATATATTTGATAGGAAATCTTATGCAAGCTTATAACACTCAAACCGGTATCGTTTGTCCGCTCGATCGCGCAAACGTCGATACCGACCAAATTATTGCCAAACAGTTTTTGAAATCCATTAAACGTACTGGTTTTGGCGTCAATTTATTTGATGACTGGCGTTACCTCGACGAAGGTTATCCGGGTCAAGACAATAGCACCCGCGTCATTAACCCAGATTTTATCTTGAATAAACCCCGTTATCAAGGCGCGACTATATTGCTGGCACGCAGAAACTTTGGTTGTGGCTCGAGCCGTGAGCATGCCCCTTGGGCGCTTTCAGAATATGGCTTTCGTACTATCATTGCGCCAAGCTTTGCTGATATTTTTTATAATAACTGTTTTAAAAATGGCATGCTGCCAATCGTCTTGGATGAATCCATCGTTGATACCTTGATGAAAGCGACGCTTGCCAATGAAGGCTATGAGTTGACCGCCGATCTTGAGCGCCAAGTGGTCATTACCCCAACTGGTGAAGAGTACGCTTTTGAAGTCGATGAGTTTCGTAAGCACTGTTTGCTGAATGGTCTTGATGATATCGGGCTGACTTTGCAGCAAAGCGATGCTATCAAAGACTATGAGCATAAAATGATGCAAAAAACACCTTGGATATTTAATGATGTTAGAGCCTGATATTTAAAAAAAGCTTTTGACAACAAAGCCTTTTACAGCAAAGTTTATGAATCATAAGAGCCTTGAAAATAAGGTTGATAAAAATCTTTAATAGGAAAATCGTATTCAACATAAACTTATTCAATATATAAAAGTGCTCAGCGCTAATACGGCGTTGAGTTATGGCAATTAAGTGGCTAAAATGAATGGTAATCCATTTTTTACCTTATCGTATTTTTTACCTTATAAATAGTAGCCGCCATTATGAATAAAACACGTTTTGCTGTATGGACAAGCACCGCTATTGCCGCAAGCTTATTATTATCTGGCTGTCAGGCATTGACGGGTTATCAACAAATAGAAACAGCGCAAAATGCCAAGGTATGGACAGGAAAAATTACTCCTATCGCCGGTGAAGTAAATATTGCCTGCGTGGGGACTTATCACTGCGAAATTGCTCGCATTGATCAGACGCGCATTATAGGTAGTGATAGTCATGAACCTATCAATCCTGCCATGTTGGTAGCGATGCAAAACGTGAATACAGACAGTAAAAGTCGCACTATTAATAAGCATGCGACAGCGGCAATGAGTATGGACATGACACCGCTCATTCATAAAAACGCGATTAAAATTGTCCCTTTGTCGGCGTCTGCTATGCCTGGGCTAACCAATTATTATGCGCGGGTAAAACCTGCAAAACGTGAAGTGCAAGTAAATTTCTATCCAGAAAATAATTTGGGCTATGTCGAGCGGTTTGCGATGATTCATGACTTTGCTGAAGCAGGTACGTATCAGCTACGTGCTTATCAAAAAAAATCTAGCGCAAACTCAGGTAGTTTGCTTGATAGTGCTTCACCAGAGCCGTTATGTGTTGAGTTATATCAAGGCAATAATGTCCAACGCCGTTTTTGTAAAGAGGTCGGAACTGAGCATGAAGGAGAGTTTGTAGAAGCCCGTGTGGTTAAACCTAAACCTGCTCAGTCGCCATCAAAGCTACCAGCAAAAAACAAAGTAAAAACGAAAGCTTGATAAATAGATTTCTAAAATATTGACAACTTAAAACTCATTTAGATGGATAGACCACGACTTCTTGTGCAGCTCATTGCCCAAGAAGTTGTTTTTTAACAGGCTATTAAAAGCCTTTCTAGCAATAATATAACTAGCAATACCATAAACAACAACTTACTTACCCATTTACCCACAAGGATTAGTATGGCAACGATTTTAACATTAGCAGGCGATGGCATCGGCCCTGAAATCATGACTCAAGCCATCGATGTGCTCGAAGCGGTCAATAATAAGTTTGAATTAGGCTTAACCCTTGAATCTGGATTAATCGGCGGCGTGGCAGTTGATGCAACCGGTGAACCACTACCAGACGAAACGCTACAACGTGCGCGTGCAGCGGATGCCGTGTTATTAGGTGCGGTTGGTGGTCCTAAATGGGACAGTATTGAGCGTAGCAAACGTCCTGAGCGCGGCTTGCTTAAAATTCGTAGTGAGCTTGGTTTATTTGCCAATCTGCGTGTGGCAAAACTTTACCCGCAGCTTGTTAATGCTTCAAGCATCAAGCCTGAGATTATCTCGGGTTTGGACTTGCTGATTGTGCGTGAATTAACTGGCGGTATTTATTTCGGCGAGCCGCGCGGCATTCGTACGTTAGAAAATGGCGAGCAGCAAGGCTATAACACCATGGTTTATAGCACCAGTGAGATTCAGCGTATCGGTAAAGTCGCTTTTGAATTGGCAAAAACGCGCGCGCAAGCAGCAGGTACGCCAGCTAAGGTTTGCTCAATCGATAAAGCCAATGTCTTAGAAGTCACTGAGCTGTGGAAGCAGACCATGATTGAGCTGCAGCAAGCAGACTATAACGATGTGGCGTTATCGCACATGTATGCGGACAATGCTTGTATGCAGCTTATCAAAGACCCTAAGCAGTTTGATGTGATGGTCACCGGCAACATGTTTGGTGATATTTTATCTGATGAAGCGGCGATGCTGACCGGTTCTATCGGTATGTTGCCATCTGCGAGCCTAGATGAGGCCGGTAAAGGTATGTATGAGCCTTGCCATGGTTCAGCGCCTGATATCGCTGGTCAAGACAAAGCCAATCCATTGGCGACCATTTTATCTGTGGCGATGATGCTACGTTATACCTTTAAGAAAGAAGAAGCTGCGCAAGCGATTGAGCAAGCGGTCAGTGACGTGCTTGACGATGGTTTACGTACCATCGATATCCTAGATCGCAGCGAAACTGGTCTCAAACAAGTAGGCTGTCAAGAAATGGGGCAGGCGGTACTGGCAAAACTGCTCTAATTGATATCGACTTAACATGAGCTGCCTTATTAAATATTGACAATAGTAAACCTACCATTATATACCCATAAGTTGCCGAGCAATTTATGGGTTTTTATGTGCTCTTTATTATACATCTTGCTATTATACAAAATTATTGTTAACGCTTTTCACTATAAAGCTGTATAAAGACCTTTGTTTTAACACAGACGCTGCATTGTAAGACGCTTATTAACACAATGCCGTTATAAGCCTACAAAAGCGTGTGGCAACATAGGTCACTTGTAATTGAGATGAATAACCTAGCTAATTAAAGATATATAGGTATTTATATTTATCTAAATATCGACCTGTAAAAGTAGTCATTTGAGTAAATAATGTTTTCGAAAATTATAAAAATTTAAGAGTAATAAAAATATCATTTAAAAATTAGGAGTGTTACATGTATCAATTAACGAAAATCAGCGCGGCAATAGCAGCGATTGGTTTATCAACAGTTTTGTTTATGAATCTAAGTATTGCTGCGACTGACAACGCAAATGTCGCCAATAAAACTACAGCTAGCAATACTAGTGATATAAGTCCAGTGACTAATGGTGTGAGTCAACAGGTTACCGGTAAAAGCAAGACGGCTGTATCTTTGAATAAGCTGTTACCTACTATTAAATATACCACTGAAAATCTGCCAGTGCAGGCGCAAAAGGTAAATAGTGCTACTTGGAAACAAGGTATGAAGAGAGATCGTGATACTACTACCAAGCTGCAAGCGCTATTAAACTGGCAGCAAAACGGCGTTGGTGCAGTTGATGGCTCTTGGGGCAAGAATTCTCGTAAAGCGATGCAAGCTTTTCAAATGGCAAATGGGTTGGCAGTGACTGATACGTTAAATACTGAGACCTGGCAAGCATTGACCAAAAACGATAAATTGATGCAGCAACCAGTGTTAGTGAGCTATCAGCTTACTGATGCTGACATTAATATCAAAACCACAACCATTCCAGCAGGCGCAGAAGCCAAAGCCAAACTCGATGGCATGTATTATGAAAGCGTGATGGAAGGCTTAGCAGAAAAGTTTCATATCAGTGAAAACTATCTTAAAGCACTCAATCCAAACGCTAAATTTGCGGTAGGCGAAACCATTACCGTTTATAATCCAGGCAATCCTAATACCAAGCCTGTGAGCCGAGTCGTTGCTGATAAAGCTACTGAAACGTTATACGCTTATGATGATAAAAATAACTTAGTTGCCAGTTATCCGACCACGGTAGGCAGTACGGCAACGCCATCACCAACAGGGACGCATACGGTAGAAGTAAAGGTGCATGAACCTAATTATACTTATACAGCAGAAAATGGCAGCAAGTCTATTTTGCCGCCGGGTCCTAATAATCCAGTAGGATTAGTATGGATAGGTCTCAGTAAGCCATCATACGGCATTCATGGCTCACCTGACCCTGCTCGTATCAGCCGCCAAGCATCGGCAGGTTGTATACGTTTAACGAACTGGGATGCGCTTGCGCTGCTGGGTGTGATACAAAATGGGGCAAGCGTTGAATTTAAATAATCAATAAATTTTAGACATAAAAAATACCGCTGATAGTTAGCGGTATTTTTTATGATAAAAGCAAAAAAAATTATTAGGCTAAAATATGATAGGCAATAATGAGTAGGTTAGCAGTATCATTATTATTATCAGTTAAACCACTCAAGCATTATAAGCATGCTTTTATAACCATTTTAGCCAATAAGAATTTAGTTTTTACCACGGTAAGTAATGCGACCTTTTGATAAGTCGTAAGGCGTCATCTCGACCTTAACTTTATCGCCAGTCAAAATGCGAATGTAGTGCTTACGCATCTTACCTGAGATATGCGCAATAATTTCGTGTCCGTTTTCTAAACGAACTTTAAACAATGTATTTGGAAGGGTGTCAATGACTTCGCCTTCAAATTCAATAATCTCGTCTTTTGCCATAATTTGTGTCATCAATCAATTTAAAATAAGCCCATATTATACGTAAGTTAGCAGATTAAAGCAATACAGAACCTGATTTTTACTTGACAGCCTTTAACTGATATGTATATCAGTTCATGCTGATTTAGTCGAGGAGGTTTAGCCAAATAGGAGTAAGCGGCGCATTGGGCAATAAGGTTTGAAAATGCTCAGGATAATAGGCGTTAATAAAGTAAAGCCCATCACCAGAAGCGGTAGGCGGCGCTATCGTGCGATCCTTTTTAGCTAAAATATCCAAAAATGCTTCTGGCGGCAATTCATGTCGTCCAATCGCATATAGCGTTCCCATCAGGTTACGGACCATATGATGCAAAAATCCATCAGCTTGAATATCAAACACAATAAATTGACCATGGGCAAATAGCCTTGCATGACTGACGTTACGTATGGGCTGATTAGACTGACAGGCAGCGGCACGGTAGCTGCTAAAATCGTGAGTACCTACTATGTCGGCAGCAGCCAGTTGCATCGCTGCTAAATCAAGCGGCTCATAAATGTGAGTCACTTGATGATTTAAAATAGCAGGGCGCTGGGCTTGGTTAAGCGTGATATATCGATAACGACGGGCAATAGCACCGAAACGAGCATGAAAGTCATCAGGCATCGGCTGTATCCAGCGTAGAGCAATGTCATCAGGCAATAAGCTATTGACGCCGCGCAGCCAGTTATTAGGGGGACGATAGGCGTACGTCGTAAAATGGGCAATCATATTGCTGGCATGGACGCTTGCATCGGTACGACCGGCGGCGATGACCTCTACTGTTTCATTGGCGACCTTACTGATGGCCGTTTCTAACGCTGCTTGTACGCCCAATACTTCTCGTTGTCGCTGCCAGCCATGATAGTTTGTACCTAAAAACTCAATGGCAATTGCTAAGGTGTAGGTTGGAGGAGTTTGAGCTTCGATGCTGTTAATCTCGGACATGTTAATCTCAGACATGGATAATATTGGATATTACAGTATTGGCACTTATATTCTAGTATTAGCGCTGATACATAAAGACTGATTAATGAACATCTAGCGTTTTTTGATAGTAGTGCCAGCTTGATTGACATTATTGAGCCAACGCTGACGACGTCTTGCAGGACTATCATAACGCAGTAATAACCATAATAGCCTTGCATAGATAGCAGGAATCGTTAAACGTCCGCCACTAATCACGTGATAATCATATTGCCAACTTCCCGCCGCATAATTATCACTGACCCCGCCAAATGGCGACTGGCTAGCGCATACCACCATGTGGCCATTTTCATAAGCAAGCTCTAATGACTTTGCTAGCGCTGGCGAATAAGGAACGTTGCCGGCGCCGAAACCCAATAAGATAATCCCACAAGGCGGCTGTGATAATAATGCCTGTAACTGATTGCTCATTACCTCAGTATCATTAGGTAAGCAATATAAAGCATGAATGCGCGCGTGCTTAGCGCGAGCTTCAATATTGCTAACCCATTCTTGCTGATCATCTAGCCAATGTTGGCGACGGGTATCTGGTAAGCTTTTGATATAACTATTGGCAGGATATGCCGCTCGAGAGTGACCGGTAAATGCCATTAAATCGTGGCTATGGATTTTTTGTACTGTTTGCGCAGGCCAAGACTCACCGCTGAAACTAATCTTTACGCCTGACTTACCAGCTGCTGCCAGTTTTAATGAGTCGGTAAGGTTATCCCAAGCGTCGCTATGAGTGTCAATCGCGTAGGAATGTAATATCTCACTATCTAATAATGGGCGCATACTACCTGTAACGACCACGCAAATATCACTACCCGAAAAAGCCTCTGCTAAAAACGCACCCAAATAGCTTAGGGTGTCCGTGCCAGTAATAAGCACAAAACGTCTGTCGCCTTCTGCATAAGCGGTCAGCAAAAGCTGATAAAAATGTATAAAGTCGTTAGGGGTAAGTTGGCTGCTGTCTTTAATTAAAGCATTATCAAGCAATAAAACCTGAGGCAGATTATTAGCATTATCTGGCTCAGCCAGTAGTTGCTGTAAGGTCGGTAAAAAAATATCTGCTGATAATGGTGCCAAAGGTCGCCCGTAGCTACCAAAAGTACCACCAGCATAAATGAGTCGAATAGGGTCTGAGAGTGTTTTTATCATAGCAGAGGGAGGCATAGTATAGGCGCATTAAAGAGAATTGGAGAAGAAAATGAGGCTAAGTCTTAGGGCGTTCTAGCAAAAGTAATGAGTAATGATAGGACGCTTAATAATAACTTAATATTAAATAGTATAAAGGTTCAATGCAAAAAAAATCAGCAAGTATTCTTATAATAATAGAATACTTGCTGATAAGAGAAAATGTTACTCTTTACGCAGTGCGATCTAATAATGCTTGCGCTTGGCTTTGTTGCTCGCTCGTACCTTGACTTATAACTTCATTAAGTAAGCGTTTGGCGCTGTCATATTCGCCTAGCTGTACGTACTGACCGGCTAAGTCTAAAGTCACTTGATTGCTGTCTAACGTTTTGACAAAATCAAAGTCAGCGGCAAAGCGTGATGAGAAATCTTCTGCGCTTTCAATCTCGGTGTCAGCAATAACTTCACTATCAACGTTGCTTTCAATTTCACTTGCAAGGTCAACTGGCGTCGTCGCTGTTGGAGCATCTGACAAAGAACCAAAGTCAAAATCATCATCGATTAAGGTATTGTCATCGAACACTACAGTGGTTGGTGTTTCACGGATCGCTTCATTCGTCTCTTGCGCTTCATTGTCGTCAAAACTAAAATCTTCAAAATCGTCTGCGATAAGAACAGGGGTTTCACTTGAAGGCGTTGTCTCTGCTACAGCAAAGATATCGATAGCATCACTGCTATCATTAGGATCGAGAGATAATGTAAAATCTTCCTGCTCTACATTGACGTTTTCATCAATAGTTTGAATTTCTAAATCCGCTAAATCTAAGACAAAGTCTTCATTATTATCTAATGTAATATCGTTAGAATAATCATTAGACAAAGTTGTGATGGGCGCTTCTGAAGAAGTATCATGCGATTCCGCTAAGTCGAAATCAAAATCAAAATCGGAGTCACTGGCACTTTCGCTACTATTTACCTCTTTAGCATTAGAAGTTGATAGAGATTCTTCATCAGTGATAGCTAGCTCAGTAATAGATGTCATGATAGTAGCGGCTGGCTCGCTACTATCTTCTTCTAAGTCATCCAGACTAAGCTCAAAAACTTGCTCAATATTATCGAAATTATTAGAAGTCGCTAAAGTGTTGTCAGAGCTGTCAGCCAAGTCCGGGCTATAAGTAGTAGACTGACTAGCATCTTTTTCAAAATCGACATCGACAGATGAGTGTTGATTTTCAACTTTATTTGCCGGTATATCAAAATCAATACTTTCAAAGCCCGCGTCTTGGTCATTATCAGCTGGCAAAGCGCGTATAGCTGCTTGATTTTGTTCTTCAGTCAACAAGGCTTTTAATTCATCAGCTTGAGCAATGCTTTTTGCGTCAGCATGAGTTTTAATAGAATCATAGACTTTATTAAAGTTATCAGATTGATCTATCGTGGCATATATGGCAAGCAGCTTAAGGGATAATTGGCTGTCATTAGGTGTTTCAGTGAGACCGCGGTTAAGTGTTTCAATGGCTTTATCGTAACGCTGTTGATCCATGAAGCGTTGCGCAATCTCAATGTGGTTAAATTTTTTGTCAGTAGTGGTTTCTGCTAAAGTAGAGGCTTCTTTAAGCGTGCTTTTTTCAGCATTTATACGTGGCTGTTCTAATGGTTTTTGCGCTTTTTTTTTGCGCATGACCAACACCGCTATCAGTACAATAAGTACCAAGCCGGCGATAATATATAGCATGTTGTCCATAGTTACTCCCACGCCTAAGATCAATAGTGCAACATAAGGCATTGATCGATCAGGCAATTATTGATTGCGTAGTTTTTCGAGACGAGCTTGTAGCTCCGCCAGTTTTTGGTTTTGTAATTGCAGCTTTTTAGTATAACTGCCAAGTGTACTGTTGGTCTTTGATAAACGCTGTGCTTGGTCGGCGGTACTTTGTCGAGATGACTTCAGGATATCTAACACATCTGTGCTAAGTCCATTGCCCGTTTGCATACCTGCTTTAGTTTTAGTGCCATCTGCGCTACCGTCATGACCAGGAGCGAGAACAGAAAACTGAGCGGTTGGTAGTGTCTGCGTTTTCTTTACAGCTGGTTTCTCAGTTCCTTTCGCTTGCGCGCTTTCAGTTTTTGCTTTAGGTGCAGCTTTTGCTGTTGTGGTTTTCTTGACGATAGGTGTATTTGCTTTTCTATGATTGTTTCTTTGCTCACTGATAGCGGCCTGTAGCTTTTTTTGTGATGGCACGACATCATATTTGGGTAGACTTAACTGAGCATCGGCTTTTAGCTGATCCGCATTTTTATTAATAAATGCGTTGGGGTTTTGTGTTTGAATCTCATTCATCACGATTTGTACATCAAGGTTATTTTTATCTGCGATTTGCTGAGCAATAATCCATAAATTATCATTACGCTGTACTGTGTAATTGAAGTCTGAGCCACTGCTGTTATTGTCAGGATTCATAACTCCTTTATCATTGGAACCTAGCGTAGATAGATTGCTAGATGATACATTTTGCTCTGAGGTGATTTTATTCGATGAGGTATTGCCATAGGTAGCGGCTTCATTGGAAGCGTTTTTAGTAGTCGACGTCAACAAAGGATTGGCTGCTATTGTTGCCATAGGTGTAGCAGCGATCATATTAGTGTTGCTTGCTTTGTTAGGCTGTATCTGACGGGTAATATTAATATTTAATGTATCGAATTTCGGACTCGTAAAACTAGTAGAAGATTCATTACTACCTAGACTCCCTGTTGCATAGTTATTAGCATCGTTATTTAAGGGGTTGTTGTCTAAGCGATTAGGAGAATATACCGTCGTATTACTCTGTATGGCGGGTGTAATGACAACTGTAGGTGCTAATAGCAACGGTGGAGGCGTGCCCTTTTTAACAATTAATGGTTGTGCATTAGTCGTAGAAACCACAGGTAAGTTAGGTTTTTTTGCTGCAGTAACGGTATCTTGAGGTGTAACTAGTAAGCTGTCTTTCAGAGGCATTAATAACGTCTTAGGAATAACATTACGCTGAGTACCATCATTAATCGCTAAAACGACATCTGCAAAAGGCTGAGAGATAGGTTTGGTGGTCGTGATAAAAACTTGTCCGCTAGTGGCTGACGTTGGTTGGAAACGAACTGTCATTGAGTCAGTTGGTGTCAAGCCCATTTGCTGATAGATGCTAGAGTTCGCCAAACTTGCTGAAAAATCAGCGGTCTTAATGTCAGTGACCATAATACTAGCGGCTAAAGGTTCGTGCTGCGCCGAAGTAATGACTGTCTTACCAATAGTGGCTGCTTGTGCGTTAGACATAACAGCTGCATAGCCGACTGAATAAAGTAATGCCATTGATACCGCGCGATGTACCGTAGTCAAACGATGAGATAAATGACAAGACATTTGCAGCCCTTTAAAATGAGAGTTATCTGTGTTGTTATATCAAAATAGCGTTTAGTTTACCAGTTTATTTCACCGGTGTTGTCAACAATATATGAATTGTTTACTTAATGTTTATATTTGCAAGTTTACTTTTTTATCTAGCAGCATGGCATCACCATAACTAAAAAAGCGATACTGGGTGTTAATGGCATGTTGATATGCTTGTTCAATCGCTGCTTTACCTGCAAAGGCTGAGACTAACATCAGCAACGTAGACTTTGGTAGATGAAAATTTGTGAGCAATTTATCTATCACACCAAACTTAAACCCCGGGTAAATAAAGATATCGGTATCACCCGCCCAGCTAGAAAGCGCTTGACCATTGACCGCTGTTTTTTGATAAGCAGTTTCAAGGACGCGAGTGACCGTTGTTCCAATCGCAATTACTTGCTTACCATTGGCGTGTGTTTGGTTAATGAGGTCAGCGGTGGCTTGGGGCAGGTGAGCATATTCGCTATGCATGTTGTGATTGAGCAAATTGTCTGTTTTTACAGGGGCAAAGGTACCAGCACCAACATGTAGGGTAACAAAAGCAGTATGAATACCTTTGGCGGTAAGCTTATCTAATATGAGCTCATCGAAATGTAAGCTGGCTGTAGGTGCAGCGACGCTGGCAAGTTTGGCTGGGTCATGAAAAACCGTCTGATAGCGGGTATTGTCAGTCGCATCGGCGTGGCGCTCAAAGTAGGGCGGAATAGGCAGCTCACCATAACGCTCTAAATCAGGCAAAATAGACGCCTCAAAAGCCAAGATAAATAAATTTTCTTGGCGACCAATCATCACAGCGTGCATCTGACCATCGGCAATCTGCAACCTTTGCCCAAGTTTGGGTGCTTTACTGGCTTTAATATGACAAAGGGCGATGTGCTCTTGGTTGACGATTTCGCCATTTGTCGTTTGTAAATGCAGAGCCGCCCTATCTAAGTTTGAGAAATCAACCAAACGCTCAATAAGCACTTCTATCTTACCGCCGGTATCTTTTTGCCCAAACAAGCGGGCTTTCATGACTTTAGTATCATTAAAGACGATTAAATCACCCGTATTTAACAAGTCGGGGAGCTCAGAAAATTGTTTGTCTAAAATCTGACTGTCATTATTTTTTTGCGTATTTTTAGCTAAATATAGCAACTTTGATGCTGAACGCTGCGCTAGTGGATAACGAGCGATTAAGCTGTCTGGTAGCTCATAATCGTAATCATCAACGCTAAGATAGTCTAAAACGTCATCGTTCTTATTAATATCGTTATTCAGGCTTTTATCAGTGCTGTTATTAACCGTATTATCAAGATTAACATCTAAGCTTATAGGTTGAGAGTCAGTCATAGTCGGTCTTTCAATAGATAGGAGTTTTGAGGTAATTGTAGCAGAAATGTGGATATGAGATAACGGTTTCCTAAGCGCTTACCATTCATAAATAAAGACAACTAATCAAAATAGCCTAAGTAAAATATTTGGAATCTGGAAAAGTCGTGGCGTTGCTTAGAAAGGTTGAACGACTTTATTCAAATAAATTTAGCTGAGGCAAAATTTGAGTAGCGGGCGTTAACGAAGAGAAAGTCACACCGACTAGCCTGATAGGTAACAGTCGCGGAATATCTAAAAACAGCTTATCAAGCCAGTAGTGGGCAGATTCGGCACTATCAAAAGCAGTAGATAAGGTATGTGAGCGCGTGACTTGGGTAAAGTCGGCGTATTTGATTTTAAGGGTAATCGTATAAGCGATGAGCTGTTTTTTATTCAACTGATTAAAGGCATCGGCGTTTTGCTCATAGATTTGTAGACGTAGCTCATCATCGCGGCTTAAATTGTCTCTAAAAGTGGTCTCGGAACCAACCGACTTATGAATACGCTGCGATTTAACGTGGCGTTCGTCACGACCATGCGCAATGTCATGATAAAACTGTCCACGCTTACCAAATTCATTGACCAATACTGCAGCAGGCGTGCGCCTCAGGTCAGCACCGTTACTGATACCCATCGCATGTAAGCGCCTAGTAGTCGCCTTGCCAATCCCATGAAAACGCTCAATGGGCAGTGTACTAATAAAAGCATCGGCATCTGCTGGCGTGATCACTGCCGTGCCATTGGGTTTATTGATATCAGAGGCAATCTTGGCCAGCATTTTATTAAAGGACACGCCCGCAGAGGCATTAAGTCCTGTCTGCGCCAAAATTTGCGCTCGTAGCCAATTTGCCATTAGCGTGGCTGAGCCGTGATGCGCGCTTAGTCCTGTCACATCGAGATAGGCTTCGTCTAACGATAAAGGTTCAACATGCGGGGTTAAATTGTGCATAATTCGTCGTATATCTTGACTGACCGCGCGGTAGACATCAAAGCGTGGTCTCACGAATATAACCTCTGGACAACGTTTGCGTGCTTCATAACACGACATAGCGGAGCGTACACCAAATTTACGTACTTCATAACTGGCCGCCGCAACCACCCCGCGACCATTTGGGTCGCCACCGACGACTAAGGGCTTACCGCGCAGCTCAGGAAAGTCGCGCTGTTCTACACTGGCATAAAACGCATCCATGTCTATATGAATGATTTTACGAAGGCTAGGTTGAGTGGGAGCAGTCATAGCCACTATTTTACCTGATTTTATAGCTTGTTTTTAGTGCTTTGATTTCAATCCTTTAATTTTATCATCTGTGGTATTAGTGTCTTTCAGTACGTTTAAAATGGTTTATGGAAATATTTTTGAAAATAAGGTAAACCTTGTCAACTAATGAATTCAGTATTATTAATATTTTATTTGTAGTTTGAATAAAGGTTTTTTACCGTTCATCGGTATATCCATACCGTCTATCGGGATTAAAGATTTTTTATGTTACAGTTTTGCTGCTATCGTTTTACAATACTGTATCCAATGAAGTCAATATCGGTTAAATAAATGGGTAATATTTTTTTGCTTTTATTTGTCGGCAGAAAAAAGATTTTTATAGCTCATATCATGCTCAGGAAGCGAGCAGGGATAAAAGCCACTATCAAAAAGCCAGTTGGTTTAGCGATGGTGCATATAGTTAAGGAGCTCGGCATGAATGGTGAGATAACAGGAAGCGATCTGACGCGTGCGCTACTTGAGCGTGGTGATAAACAAGTCTGGTGTGCGGTAGATGATGAAAGTGATGAGCAAGCAATGATGGATCATTGTGGTAACGATTTTACAGCTTATATCGTTTCTTTTAAAAATGGCTGCTTTTATTGTAGTTGCGGCACAACTTGGCTATTTGCGGTACCGATTAAAATAAGTGCAGTTACGCAGCATGAGATGAAAATTTGATAAGAATCTTACACAAGCACTCATTTATAAAAAATAGCCTCCTAATATAGGGGCTATTTTTTTGTCAATATTAAGCGCTTAGTGCATTAGGTTGCATCGGGTTGAGCCATAGGGTCAGCATCTGCAAAGGCTTTAAGTGTGCGGCAATGTGCATCAATTTGGGCGATATTGGGATAAATACTTAAATCTACTTTAAAGCGCCTTGCCGATGAGATTTGCGGAATCAAATAGCAATCTGCAAAAGTAGGGCTGTCGCCATAGCAAAATTTCCCACGGCTGTTATCTTGTGCCAAGCGTTTTTCTAACACTGCAAAACCCTCATTTATCCAGCGATTACACCATTTTATAACTTCATCTTCGTCTACCGACAGCTCATTACGCAGATATTGTAAAATACGACGATTATTAATGGGATGGATATCACAGCCAATCATGGCACTTAGCGCGCGTACCTTCATACGACCAGCGGCGTCTTTAGGCAATAGCGGCGTCTCAGGATAAACCTCTTCCAACCACTCTAAGATAGCGGGGCTCTGAAATAGCAGCAAATCATCTGCTTTTAATACAGGCACCAACCCTTGTGGATTAATAGCTTTAAATGCTGATTCAAGCTGCTGATCTTTTGCCAAATTGACAGCGATATATTCATACGCTAAACCTTTAAGGTTTAACGCGATACGAGTGCGATGTGATGTTCCGCTGCGAAAGTAGCTGTATAACTTCATCATTATCAATTCCCTTTATAATGGTAGGTTGTTGGTGTCATAAGTGGTTATAATTATTGATAGCACGCTTATGTTATATAATCAAAGATAAGTATTATTAAGTCGTATTATTATGAAATTTCCGTGAGTAAACCATTGATTGAGCAAAACATGCCAGTATCTGAAAACCTGACAGACCATTCTATGACAACTACTAAAAACCAAGGTGGCGTACAGTCACTTGAAATTGGATTATCAGTATTAGACGTCCTTATCGATCACAATGAACCTATGATGCTAAAAGATATTGCTCAAGCGATACAAATGCATCCAGCCAAGTGTCATCGCTATTTGGTCAGTCTTATCCGAAAAAGTTATGCGCGCCAGCTCAGCGATGGGCGTTATGGATTAGGTGACAGAGTCAATGCGCTTGGGCATACTGGATTTAATCAAAACAATATTTTGGAGCGGCTAACCCATATTGCCAATGAGATTAAAGATACGCTAAATTGCGGCGTGCAGATTGCCAAATGGTTTAGTGAAGGTCCGATTATCATTCAATCGGTCGAACCGGATAGCCCTATAAGCATTATTACTCGAATTGGCTCCCGTATGCCGCTGACGACGTCAGCAACAGGGCAATTATTTGCTAGCTATCAGCCAGATGCCGTTATCGAGTCATTGGTGAAAGCTGAATGGCGTATAGAAGATAAAGCAGTTCTCGCAGAAAAATGGCAGGACTTTAACCAGCTGCAAGCAAAGATTCGTACCCAAGGCTATGCCACGGTCAGCGGCGATATGCTGATGGGGATTAATGCCATTACCATTCCAGTGATTGTGCCTCAACTGGCCAACACTGCGACTGTCGATAACAAGCTATCTAATAATAACAAATCATCTTTTGATAATTTGCCATTAGAATATGCCATTACTATTATTGGCACCACAGAACAGTTACCAATGAGTGATCAATATAACGTGGTTGAGCAAATACTAGCAATCGCGCAGCGTTATCAAATAGCGTAGCCAAGACTCGCTACTTAACTTAGCTACTTAATTTCGCTACCTAATAAAGTAAAATTTAACCATCCAATAAATTAACGCTATTACTCACCAGCAGGCGCGACTTCTCGTGCTTCAGCCAGTTCTTCTGCATGTAAAAACTGAGTGTGAGCAGGTGCCCTTTTAGTACGTGACCATTCATCTAGCATTTCATACTTCATCTCTTCAGTAATCATCGAGACTTTTTCTTCCGAGGTAGTATCATCGTAGGTGAGTTCCATACGATGTCCATTAGGATCGAAGAAATAGATAGAATGAAAAATACCGTGATTGGTCACGCCGACCACGTCGATACCATTTTCTTCTAAATGCTTTTTTGCCGCCATTAAGGCATCGCGGTCTTTTACCTTCATGGCTAAATGTTGCACCCAGTTTGGTGTATTAGGGTCAAAGCCCATTTCCGGTTGATTGGGTACTTCAAAAAACGCCAAGACATTGCCATTACCAGCATCTAAAAACACATGCATATAAGGGTCAAAGGCTTTGGTCGAAGGCACATGATCTTCAGCAAATGCTAAGATAAAATCCATATTTAGGTATTTTTTATACCATTCAACGGTTTCTTTAGCATCTTTGCAGCGATAGGCCACATGATGGATTTTTTCTATTTTAAAACTCATATCAATGTCCTTTTGATAAAGCGTGCGATTTAATAGACTGTCAGAGCATCATTAACAGGTAATAATTATCTGACAGTGTGTTCCGTTTGTTTGTACGCCCAGTTTATATTCGACTGCTATTTGTCAAAATCAAATGTCAGCGCAGGCAGTACTTTGCCACGCACTTCACCAAAGCCGACACGGATTCCGTCTTTTTCACTATAGCCTTTCATAATCACGGTATCGCCATCTTCGATAAAACTGCGCGTCTCGCCGCCTTTAAGGGTGACGGGCTTGGTCGCATTCCACGCAATCTCTAACATCGAGCCATAAGAGTCTGGCGTCGGTCCTGAAATCGTACCTGAGCCCATCATATCGCCGACTTCTACTTTACAACCCGTGATGGTATGGTGAGTTAGCTGCTGCGCCATTGACCAATACATATATTTAAAGTTGGTCTCACAAACCACCGTTGCTACGTCAGCATTTTCAGGCAATAACTCAACCGATAGAGTAATATCAAAGCTGCTATCAGAGGCTTTTTCATTTAAGTAAGCCAGTGGTTTTGGCTCTTGCGTTGGGCATGAGGTTTTAAAGGGTGCTAAGGCATCCATGGTCACAATCCAAGGCGATACTTCAGAGGCAAACGTTTTAGCATTAAATGGACCTAAAGGTACGTATTCCCATTTTTGAATATCGCGGGCTGACCAATCGTTGAGTAATACCATGCCAAAGATATGATCCGCGGCTTCATTGACTGCAATCGGTTGACCAATATTATTGCCTTTACCAACGACAAACGCGGTTTCAAGCTCAAAATCCAAACGCTTACAAGGGGAGAAAATAGGGCGTTCATCAGCATTGGGTTTCAGCTGACCAGATGGGCGTATCACATCAGTGCCACTAACGATAACGGTACTGGCGCGTCCGTTATAGCCGACTGGCATTTCAGTCCAATTAGGGAGTAAGGCGTTATTTGGGTCACGGAACATGGTGCCGACGTTGGTCGCATGCTCTTTAGAAGAGTAAAAGTCGGTAAAGCCAGGTACTTGAACAGGTAGATGCATGGTGATATCTGCTTGCTTAAATAGGGCTTTTTTCTGCAAGTCTTCGTTATCACGTAAAGTATCGCAGTCGCTAGAGAGTAGCGTTTGAATAGTTTTACGTGCTTTGGTCCAGTTATCTCGACCAGAATCAATAAAGGCATTTAACGTTGGTTGATCAAAATACGGGCCGCCCTCCAAACTCAATAGCCTTTCAGCTTCAAGTACCGATAAGTCTAATACTTGCTCACCAATAGCAACACCAGCGCGGCGTTTGCCATCGACAGTATCGCTAAAGATGCCATAAGGCAGGTTATGGATAGAGAAGTCAGAATCAGCGGCGATATCGATAAATGAAGTGAGGTTTTTGTCAATCGTTGACATAGGGAGCTCCTTGCTAAAGTATGTATTGAATTACGTTATAATTAACTACTTACGTATAATGTAATTTATAGCCAAATAGATTGCAAGGTTTTTTTGTGCAGTATTTTTTATAAGGCTGAATCTTATACTGTCCTCTCTTACTAGAGATAGCGTATCTATTACGGCTGTTTTCAATATTAGACAACATGAATTTAAGGCATAAAAAAAGGCTGAGAAATAACTCAGCCTTTTTCTTAATTAGTTTTTTATTTAATCGCGTCAGATAATTAATCTTTTAAGACGTCGGCCATCGCATTAGCAACATAATCGATATTACTGCTGTTTAGGCCGGCAACACACATACGTGAGTTCGATACCATGTAGATGCCAAACTTGCTTTGTAGTTGCTCGACTTGTTCAGGCGTTAGACCCGTGAAGCTAAACATGCCGTTTTGCTCAGTTAAGTAATTAAAGTTGCGACCAGGAATTTTTTCTTCCAATACCGATTTGAGCTTTGAGCGCATAGACTTGATACGGTCACGCATCGCATATACTTCGCTAACCCACTGCTCATGTAGTGCTTCGTCGTTCATAACGATATCGACCACGCGACCACCGTGTGATGGTGGGCTTGAGTAGATACGACGTACCGTAGAGTTCAGCTGACCAAAGACGCGCTCAGTTTCGTCTACTGTTGGGCAAACGACTGATAGGCCGCCGACACGCTCGCCATATAGCGATAAGTTTTTAGAGAATGAGTTACTGACAAATACTGGTAGACCCATTTCGACCGCTTTACGGATAGCGTAAGCGTCGCCGTCCATATCTTCGCCAAAGCCTTGATAAGCGATGTCCATAAATGGAATCAGCTCACGCGCTTGAATGACATTTAGCACGGTATCCCACTGCTCACGGGTTAAATCCATACCGGTTGGGTTATGGCAACAAGGGTGCAGTAAGACTACATCGTTTTTGTTCAAGGTTTCAAAAAAAGCAATCATCTCATCAAATTTGATGCTACTGCTGGCTTTGTCGTAGTACGGATATTTACCAACTTCGACGTCCGAGCCCTCAAAGATGGCAATGTGGTTGCCCCACGTTGGGTCGCTGACATAGCACTTAGACTGCGGGAACCATTCATGGATAAATTCTGCGCCCACTTTTAAGGCACCAGAACCACCGATAGTGGCGATGGTTGCCACCAAACCGTCTTGTAAGATTTGAGCGTCTTTACCAAACAGCAATTCCTGACAGCCTTTACGGTGTCCTGGTAAACCGGCCATTGGTAAGTAAGGACGAGGAGAGATTGGGTCGGCGATACGCTCTTCAGCCGTTTTGACACACTCAAGGACTGGCAATTTGCCATCCTCATCATAATAAACGCCCACGCCTAAATTGACTTTATCTGGGTTGGTGTCGGCGGCAAATTTGTCCATCAATCCTAAGATCGGGTCACCGGCATAATAATCGATACGTTCAAACATTTTTTTTCCTTACAAGGGAGATGAGTTAAGGCGTTAAAAAGCATAAACCAGTTTGGCGATTAACTCAACGTTAGATTCAGTGATACTGATTAATTAACGCATTTTTTTGTTTATTGGCAAGTTTTTTGCTGAATTTTGGTCTTTGCTAAACTTAAGTAATGATTTGGTTAAAGGAGTCTTGAATACACTTAAACACTTTGCAAATCATCAAAATGACTGGCGAAGTAAGCCTGCAAAAATTTCTTAAAGGCAATACTGGCCGGCGATAATCCTCGTGAGGAGCGTTGGTAAATAAAAAAACGGCGCATTTTGACTGGTTGTGCCAATGGGCGCATTTGCAAGCCGTTGGCGCTGACCCAATCTATCACCTCTGGCATATAAGGCAAGCACAAGGTAATACCAAAACCTTGGCGGGTCATCTCAAGGGCGGTGGACATAAAGTTGACTTTATAGCGCGCTTGCTGGATGTGGTTGGCGATATTCTCATCAAGCTCGGCAGTTACTTGCTCAATAAAGGGACCTTGTAAGGTAATAAGTGGAATGTCTACCAAGTCTTGCCAGACAACTTCTGATTGTTGCGCCAGTGCGTGGCTATCAGGAATCACCACACAAAACGGTAGCTGATATAACAAATCAGCGCTGATGTCATCCTCAGACTCCATAAAACCACGCTCAGTTCCGACGCCTAAATCTACCTCGATGTTTTGAATGTGCTCTAAGACATTTTCTGCCGAACAATCAAGCAAAGATACGCTGATATCGGGATAGACTTTAGCAAATTGGGCAATGACCGCTGGCATGGAAGATGCGGCAAACTGCGAGACGGCAAGCCTGACTTGACCTTGCGCTAAACTTGTCAAGCTACTAGCCTCATTTTCAAATAGCTGCATCTCATTTAAGATACGCCGCGCTTGTGGCAGTAAATGATGCCCGACGACGGATAAAGACAGCTGGCGTGTGGTTCGGTCAAACAACACGATACCGAGGCTAGATTCGAGCTCTTTAATCAAACCACTGACGGCAGATTGGGTTAAATGCATCTGCTCACTGGCACGGGTAAAACTGCCATTGTCGGCGACGCTGACGAAAGCGGTCAATTGGCGAATACTGATATTCATAAGTAAACCTGATAAATAAATCAAAAAAAACGATTAGTCTTATAAATCAAGCTAATCTAATATAACTCACTCGTCAATAGGAATACTTGATGAAACTTATTTTTTGCTAATTTTTAGCGATTTATACCACCAATTGAAATTAAGGATGATGACAATGTCAGAGTTAAAGGCAGATTTATTTGAAAACCCAATGGGATTGCAAGGGTTTGATTTTGTCGAGTTCGCCTCACCTCAACCACAAGCCGTCGCAGAATTATTTGAGCAGCTGGGTTTTACCCATGTGGCCAATCACCGCTCAAAAGACGTGGCTTTATACCGTCAAGGTGATATCAACCTTATCATCAACCGTGAGCCAAAAAGCCAAGCCAGTTACTTCGTTGAAGAGCATGGCGCTGGTGCTTGCAGCATGGGTTTTCGTGTCAAGGATTCCAAAAAAGCCTATGAGCTGGCGATTGAAAAAGGTGCGCAGCCAGTAGATGTACCAACAGGGGTGATGGAATTAAGACTGCCTGCTATCAAAGGTATCGGTGGTTCTCTTATCTACTTAATTGACCGCTATCAAGATGGCGAATCTATCTATGACGTCGACTTTGAATTTTTTGCCGATGTAGACAGAAACCCTATCGGCTATGGCTTTAAGGTCATCGATCATTTAACCCATAACGTTTACCGTGGTCGCATGGCTTATTGGGCAAACTTTTATGAGCGTATCTTTAACTTCCGCGAAATCCGTTATTTCGATATCAAAGGCGAGTATACCGGACTGACCAGTAAAGCGATGACCGCTCCTGATGGTAAAATCCGTATCCCGTTAAATGAAGAGTCCAAGCAAGGCGGCGGACAAATCGAAGAATATTTGATGCACTTTAATGGTGAAGGTATCCAGCATATTGCCTTAGCCAGTGATGATTTATTCGCCAGTATCGATAAGCTAAAAGCTGCCGGTATTCCATTAATGACTGCACCAAATGCGGCTTACTATGACATGCTAAGCGAGCGTTTACCAAACCATGGCGAGAATATTTCTGAGCTACAGATGCGCGGCATCTTGTTAGATGGTACGACTGAAGGCGGCAAACCACGTTTATTGCTACAGATTTTCTCTGAAACTATTCTGGGTAGTCCAGTTTTCTTTGAGTTTATCCAACGTAAAGGTGATTACGAGGATGGTTTTGGTGAAGGTAACTTTAAAGCGCTGTTTGAATCTATCGAGCGTGATCAAGTTCGTCGCGGTAAGGTTGGTCAGCCAGAGACTGAAACGCCATAGTTTTTGATTCATAGTTTATAAGTACGATAAATGGGCAGGGCAAAAGGAATTTGTCTTGTCCTTAATAAGCAAAGTATGGCTTAAGAGGGTAAGTCCAAAACACCTAGATTTAGGGTTTACTGACGAAAAGTAAATGTGCTAACGCTAATAAAAGGAACACAGGCATGGAACGCCTACAAGCTAACAATTCTATCCATCAAGCTCTTAGTGCCAAGAGTGTTACTTCTAAAGCTCTCGGCGCTAATGGTTCTAGCTATACCGATTCACCTGCTAAAAAGCACCTTTATGTCTCGCATCAGCCAGACAGTCAGGGTCATATTCATTATAGTGCTGATGAAAATGCTATGTGGCAGGCGCTGCTTGAACGTCAAGCCACGCAAATACCCAACCGTGCCTGCTCAGCTTATCTAGAAGGCTTAGAAAAGCTAAACCTGCCATTGACGCATATCCCGCAGCTACATGACATTGACGAAATCCTGCAAGCCACTACCGGCTGGCAAACCGCTGCCGTTCCTGCGCTTATCAGCTTTGGTAAGTTTTTCAAACTCTTAGCAAATAAATCCTTTCCTGTGGCGACTTTTATTCGTCGCTTTGAAGACATGGACTATATAGAAGAGCCTGATATCTTTCATGAAATCGTTGGCCATTGTCCGCTACTGACCCATCCTGCCTTTGCGGCTTTTAATGAGACGTATGGCAAGCTGGGCTTGAATGCCAGTAAAGAGGAAAGATGGTTTTTAGCACGGCTTTATTGGTTTACCATCGAGTTTGGTTTGGTTGGTAGTCGTCCTGAAAATCGCCGAATCTATGGCGGCGGTATTTTAAGCTCGCCTTCTGAAACGGTTTATGCGCTTAGTGGTAGCGAGAAATTACACCAATCTAAGCATCAGCAGCAACCCCAAAATCAGCCAGAACACCGTCCATTTGATTTGCTTGACGTGTTACGTACGCCTTATCGCATTGATCATATTCAGCCGATTTATTATGTCATTGATGATTTGGATACGCTGTTCGATATCGTCGATAGCGACATCATGCGCATGGTCAAACAAGCGATGTCACTAGGATTGTTTGAACCGACTTATGCGCCAAAAAACTCTTAATGAATAAAAAACCTGCATTGTTGAATGAACGATGTGGTAAAAAATCATGCTGCAAAAAACAGCATTAACACGGACGTAACGGTATTAAAAAAATAATAGTTAACTTAAAAGGACATTATAATGACGACATTATCACAAGCCAGCTGTGAAGCCTGCCGTATCGGCGCTCCAACCGTCGATGACACAGAGGCACGCGAGCTATTACAACAAATCCCTGATTGGTCGCTCATCGAAGTCGACGGCATCAAGCAATTACAGCGTCAATATAAATTCAAGAATTTCGTTACAGCAATGGCATTTGCCAACGAGCTTGCAGACATCGCTGAAGCAGAAGGGCATCATCCGGGTATTTTGGTAGAGTGGGGCAAGGTGACCGTCACTTGGTGGTCACATAGCATTAAAGGTCTGCATCGCAATGATTTTGTCATGGCAGCCAAGACCGATACCCTAACGGGTAAGTGATGAGGGTGGCAATAAGCATTGCAACTCATTAAACTTGTCCTACCCAAAACCAACCCTAACGCCAGAATATATATGATGGCACCATAAGGATGTGTTATGCCTCCACAAGTACTTACCGAGCTATCTCCTAAGGTAGCTTTTATCATTGCTAGCGTTGTCATCGCGATTATGGGTGTGACCATGATCGGCTTTGGCTGGGTTCCGCATCTGTCATTGATGCTTGCTATCGTTGTTTTATTAGGCCTTGGTATGTATAAAGGTCTAAGCTTTGAGAAGATGCAAGAGCAGATGTCATCGGGCGTTGTCAGTGGTATCGGTGCTATTTATTTATTATTTTTTATTGGTTTGCTGGTCGCAGCGCTGATGATGTCAGGCGCTATTCCTACCATTATGTATTATGGTTTCGATCTTATCTCGCCGCAGTATTATTATATTTCTGCTTTTGTTCTGACTTCTATTATTGGTGTGGCTTTAGGCAGTAGTTTGACCACAGCCGCGACGCTAGGTGTGGCCTTTATTGGTATGAGCAATGCCTTTGATGCCAACGTCGCCATTGCTGCTGGCGCGGTGGTTTCGGGCGCCTTTTTTGCCGATAAAATGTCGCCTTTGTCAGATACTTGTACGCTTGCTTCTTCTGTCGTCGGTATCGATTTATTCGAGCATATTCGCAATATGATGTATACCACGGTACCAGCGTGGCTCATTACAGCGGGGCTATTTTGGTATTTCTCTGGGCAGACGGGTACCGGCGATTTGGGTCAAGTGACCTTATTGCAATCGCAATTGGTCGATAGTGGCTTAGTGCATGGTTATGCCGTGCTGCCGTTTGTCGTGCTAGTGGTGTTAGCGTTATGCCGAGTCAACGCCATCTATACCATCATTTGTACGATTGCGACCGCTTTAGTGATTACTTATCTGCACAGTAGCCCAAGTATTGGTCAGCTAGGCGGCTATCTATTTGCTGGTTATACGCCTGCCGAAAACTTAGAGCTAGGCGAAGTGGCAGGTATGATTTCACGTGGTGGTATGCAAAGTATGTTCTTTACGCAGACTATTGTGATATTGGCGTTAAGTTTGGGCGGTTTATTACGTGCCTTGGGCATCTTGCCAGCGTTATTGTTGGGTATTAGACATATGCTGACAAGCTCAGGTCGTGCTATCTTTGCCGCGGCGATGGCGGCTCTAAGCATTAACGTGCTGATCGGTGAGCAGTATTTGAGTATTTTATTATCAGGAACTGCGTTTCGCCCGACGTTCGAGCGTTTAAATTTACACCCTAAAAACCTATCGCGTACTATTGAAGATGCGGGCACGGTTATCAATCCATTAGTACCTTGGAGCGTGTGCGGTGTGTTTATCAGCCAAGCATTAGGCGTTCCCGTACTTGATTATTTGCCTTATGCCTTCTTCTGTTATTTATCGCTATTGCTCACGATACTATTTGGATTCACAGGTATCACTATCAGTTGCAAAGATGGGTCCAGCATTCGTAAGCAACATAAAGTACAAATGGCTAATTAACAAGAGACTATTTTAAAATAAACTCAGATACTATTAGTTGAACCAAAAACCACTCTAAGCTGATTAGGGTGGTTTTTTTGGTTAATTTGAACCAGTAAACGATATATCTAAAAGTAGCTGAATAAGAGATAATAGATAACATAGATTTCCGCCCACAAAAGACGTATAGAAAGCGTGGTTTTAGATGCTACTAGCGTTTTTTAATAGCAGAAATTTCATACACTTTACTTAAATAAAAAGGCAGTCCTGCATGACTAATAATAATCCATATAATCTCATACCCTTGCGACCTACGGGCAGAAATGAGACCAATACTGCTAATACCTATTCGCCTGAAGACATGATTACGATTTACGAGCAGCAGTTTCTGACCGAAGTGCCAGAAGACAAACTTACAGAGTTCTTACCTTTTTTAAAAGCTTTTTATGATATCGACGACCATACCTTAGATATCAGTGCTGTGATTTTCGATGCTATTGCTGACTCTTGCATTATTTATAATCACAAAGTCAAAGTCGGGCGTTATCAGATATTAGAAGGCTTGGTAAAAGAAGATATTGCAGAAAAGGAAAGTGATGAAGAAGACACTCAAGAGAAACAAGTACAAGCCTATACCCTAGAATGTAAGCGTACTTTTTTTATTAATGAGATAGAAATGCCTTATCATTTTAATTTATTTATTCATGGCGATAATTATTCTACCTTGACTAAAAGAGAGAGCGTGTTAGAAAAAATGTACTGGTTTGTCAGTGACAGTTTTGATGAGCAGTTATTAGATAATCCTGAAGATACTGAGAGCTTGGCATCTATTAATGAGAAGCTGGCAAGCTTGGGTATTCGGGACATGGATCTGAATACTATTCATGAGCTAGTGGACTATATAGAAGACAGCATCATAGATGACGCCATGGCAGATGCGGTTAACAAGCTATTGGATGAAGCCGAGTAGAATTGAATATACTGTCCATTGTTAAAAACGACTACGCTAAGCTAATTAGCGTGGTCGTTTTTTTGATAAAAAGAATATTTTTAAACAGCAAGCAATAAAAAACCCTAACAATTGATAGATTGCGAGGGTTTCGTATATGGTACCGGTGGTCGGACTTGAACCGACACGCTTTTAAAGGCAACGGATTTTGAATCCTTTGGCTATCTCAAATAACTAGATATACTTAACGATAATAAGCAATGAGTAGAGATAAAATATATTTATAAACAATGACTTAGGGTTAAGTTAACTATATTTAGCTATAACTAAAAAGATGTAACAATATTTTTCAAGTATCAAATAAGTATCAAAATTACTTTTAAAAATTGGTTTGTTTAACTAGTTTTAGATCTCGTCGTTAATTTTAATATGATGAAACGCATTTATGTAACGGACTTCGATTCAGTTAAGAGTACCAAAAAAGTTATCAGCAGATTGTACAAAATATTAAATTATATAGATTACGCCAATCTCAACTTATCGTAGGTTTTTGATTTTTATAGAATTTAAAATCCTAATTGTTTTAACTGTAATTTTAAAAACTAAGTAAACCAATACCTTAGAAAAATAAGTTGAGAATGGGGTATCTTTATGTATAAAAGTTCAGTAGGATAGACTGTCAACTTGATCAGGAAGATCCAGCAAAACCGTGCAAGTGACTTTATAGATATGACCTCAAAAGATCATATATCAAAGGCTTGAACGTTTATTTGCTTTATAAATTAATACAACAAGGAGTCGTTAATGCTACACGCCTATCCCAATACAGAAAACAGCCCCGTCCAATTCCGCGAAAAATATGACAACTTTATCAATGGTGAGTGGGTCGCACCAGCCGATGGAGAATACTTTGACAACACCAGCCCCATTGACGGTAAAGTCATCTGCCAAGTCGCCCGTTCAAAAGAAGCGGATATTGAAAAAGCCTTAGACGCTGCTCATGCTGCCAAAGACGCTTGGGGCAAAACCAGTGTCGCTGAACGTGCCAATCTACTGCTCAAAATTGCAGATAAGATGGAAGCCAATTTAGAAGCCATCGCCATTGCCGAAACGTATGAAAACGGCAAGCCTGTACGTGAAACCCTAGCAGCAGACATTCCATTAGCTGTCGATCACTTTCGCTATTTTGCCAGTGCCATTCGTGCACAAGAAGGCGGCCTCAGTCAAATTGATGATGACACGGTTGCTTATCACTTCCATGAGCCACTTGGTGTCGTCGGCCAAATTATCCCATGGAACTTTCCGATCCTCATGGCAGTATGGAAGCTAGCCCCTGCGCTTGCTGCTGGTAACTGTATAGTACTCAAGCCTGCAGAGCAAACGCCTGCCTCTATCCTATTTATGCTAGAGACGATCGGGATTGCTGATATCTTACCAAAAGGTGTCCTCAACGTGGTCAACGGTTTCGGAGTTGAAGCTGGTAAGCCGCTTGCCTCCAATCCACGTATCAATAAAGTTGCCTTTACTGGTGAGACGACTACTGGTCGCCTAATCATGCAGTACGCCAGTGAAAACATCATTCCAGTTACCCTAGAGCTTGGTGGTAAAAGTCCAAACATTTTCTTTGCCGATATCATGGATGAAGACGATAATTTCTTGGATAAAGCCGTTGAAGGTTTGGTCATGTTTGCCTTAAACCAAGGTGAGGTTTGTACCTGTCCGTCGCGTGCGCTGGTACATGAGAGTATTTATGATGAATTTATCAAACGCTGTGTCGAGCGTGTTGAAGCCATCAAAATGGGCAATCCATTAGACACTGACACCATGATTGGTGCACAAGCCAGCTCAGACCAGTTAGAAAAAATCTTATCTTATCTGGATATCGGTAAAAAAGAAGGCGCGAAAGTCTTGGTTGGCGGCGAGCAAGCCAAACACGATGGCGAGCTTGGCGACGGTTATTATGTGAAACCGACCATCTTTGAAGGCACCAATGATATGCGCGTGTTCCAAGAGGAAATCTTTGGACCAGTACTTGCCGTCACGAAATTTAAAGACGACGAAGAGGCCATGAGCATTGCCAATGATACCTTATATGGTCTTGGTGCTGGAGTCTGGACACGCAGTGTACACAAAGCCTATCGCTTCGGACGTGGCATCCAAGCAGGTCGCGTGTGGACCAACTGCTACCACATCTATCCTTCGCATTCTGCATTTGGTGGCTACAAGCAATCGGGTATCGGCCGCGAAAACCATCTAATGATGCTTGATCATTATCAGCAAACCAAAAACATGCTGGTATCGTATAGTCCAAAAGCGATGGGGTTCTTTTAAACACTATTTGCTAAAGCACCTTACAAGGAAGCGTAAGGTGCAAACTCGATGCTTACTAAGCATCTACATGTAAAATAATTGGCAGTTTAAAAGACTAAGTCGAGCATTAGTGACTGCTAGTAATAAGGAGAAAGTAACATGGCTAATAAAATGAAAGCTGCGGTTCTGCATGAGTTCAACCAACCTCTGCAGATTGAAGAAGTTGATATCCCTACCCCAGGTCCTGGTCAAATTGTAGTAAAAATGCAGGCATCAGGTGTCTGTCATACCGACCTGCACGCTGTCGAAGGCGATTGGCCAGTCAAACCAAGCCCCCCGTTTATCCCTGGTCATGAAGGTGTCGGCCTGATCACTGCTGTGGGTGAAGGTGTTAAGCATGTTAAAGAAGGCGACCGTGTCGGTGTGCCTTGGCTCTACTCTGCCTGTGGTCACTGTACGCACTGTCTAGGTGGCTGGGAAACCCTGTGCCTAAGTCAAGAGAACTCTGGTTATTCAGTGAATGGTAGCTTTGCAGAATACGTATTGGCAGATGCTGACTATGTTGGCATTATTCCTGAGAGCGTTGACTCTGTTGAGATTGCACCAGTTCTATGTGCGGGTGTGACGGTATATAAAGGTCTGAAAATGACAGACACCAAACCAGGTGATTGGGTCGTCATTTCAGGTATCGGTGGACTTGGTCACATGGCGGTACAGTACGCCATTGCCATGGGACTGAACGTTGCTGCCGTCGATATTGACGATGAAAAGCTCGATTTTGCCAAAAAACTGGGGGCAAAAGTCACCGTCAATGCCAAAAACACCGATCCTGGTGAGTATCTGCAAGAAGAGATCGGCGGTGCTCATGGTGTGCTAGTGACAGCCGTCTCCTCTAAGGCCTTTGATCAAGCGCTGACCATGCTGCGCCGCGGTGGTACTTTGGTCTGTAATGGTCTACCAACAGGCGACTTCCCTGTTTCTATCTTTGATACGGTACTAAATGGTATTACCATTCGTGGCTCAATCGTTGGTACACGTCTAGACCTACAAGAGTCGCTAGATATGGCAGCGGAAGGTAAAGTAAAAGCGACCGTTGCCGCTGAGCCGCTTGAGAATATCAATGATATTCTTGATCGTATGCGTGATGGCAAGATTGAGGGACGTATCGTGATTGACTACGCTATGTAGACATTGCAACTGTCTCAGTGATTGGTACGTTTAGTCACAAAACATCACTTAATCACTAACGCTAGCTAGGTCGTATCGTTTTCAGCCACATGCTATGAATGATGTGAGTGAAGATGATACGACCTTTTATATTTTACCGATTAGTTTGGGTAAAATATAAAAATAAGGAGCACGTTATGAAACTTGAAGCGACAGAAGCCTGCGTTGCGTTAATTGAGCTATTAAAGTCCAAACACGGTGACCTGATGTTCCATCAATCTGGCGGCTGCTGCGATGGCAGCTCACCGATGTGTTATCCGCTGGGTGAGTTCAAAGTTGGTGGTCAAGACGTACTCGTCGGTGAGCTTGCTGGTTGTCCATTTTATATGGGTAAAGCCCAGTATAAACTCTGGCAACATACTGATTTAACTATCGATGTAGTCGATGGTCGTGGTGCGAGTTTTTCACTGGAAATACCTGAAGGCAAACGCTTTATTGTGCGCTCTGAAATATGCGCCATTGAAGATTGAATGAATGCCTAGCGTCAGTATTCTGTTAGGTCTATACTAATCAATGACCTATATACTGGAAAGCTAGCTCTCCAGTTTGATTGGCATGGAAGCTATAAGGAATATAAAAATGGAATTTGACGCAAAATTTGATTACGTCATCGTTGGTGGCGGTTCTGCAGGTTGTGTGCTCGCTAGCCGGCTGACAGAAAACCCCGACATCAGTGTTTGCTTGTTAGAGTACGGCGATGAGGGCAAAGATCTTGCTATTCGCGTATAGATTGTAATAATTAAACTTTGACCCAACCGTTTATCCCTAATTATTACATTGAATGCGCAGCATATCGAATCAGCTGCGTACATTTATTTATTGCTTAGCCAATAAGCTCTCTAGTACATAACTCTTTATTATACATTAGATACAAGCAGTCCTTAGTAGTCCAAATGCATTTAATATCACTGATCCTCTTCAGATTCGAGCGATTGTCATTAAACTATTGATTTAGCGCGTTTGGATAGTCGAGCTTATTATTTGCTTATGCTTCCTAAAGGTGCAGATGACCTTTTTTTAATATTTATACCAAACCCAAAATATATAGTATAGTCTACTGATGACCATACCAATACATAACCTAGAAGACCATGACTTTGGCAAACACTCAAAGACTGAGCGCAATCCCAGAGCCCGACTACGCCTGCTCATCTTATACCAATACAGTATGGGCAAAGCCACTAAAGATATTGCCAAAGACCTCTGCATACATCCTGAAACTGCCAGACGTACATTGAAGCGATATCATGAACGAGGACTTGAAAGTCTCTACGATCGTCATCGTCGAGGCCGTCACAGCAAGCTTGCAGAAGCAGACACAGCCGCTTTTAAAGCCATGATAGTCTCTGAACAAGCCAAGCGAGCAGGCGGTCGTCTAACAGGCAAAGACGTTCAGCAATTGGCTAAAGAACACTACAACGCTCACTACACCGTTAACGGTATCTACGAGCTACTCAAGCGTATTGGTATGAGTTGGATAAGTGCTCGTAGTCAGCATCCAAAAGCCGACCCACAAGCTCAAGACGCTTTTAAAAAAACTTTATAGCACAGGTTAAGGCGTCACTGCCTACTGATGTGAGCTTAGATCAAGTGGACATCTGGTTTCAAGATGAAACTCGAATAGGACAACAAGGCTCATTGACCAGAGTTTGGCATTACCGCGGTGGGCGACCTCGACTGATCAAACAGCAACAGTTTCATTCCGCTTATCTGTTTGGTGCCTTTTGTCCAGCGACAAAGAAGGCGGTCGGCTTAGTACTGCCTTCAGTGAATAAACATACTATGTTATTGCATATGCAAGAGATTAGTAAAGCCGTACCAAAAGGACGTCATGCGGTGGTGGTGATGGACGGCGCATTATGGCATCAACCAAGCTTGAATCAGGCTAATGTCACTATGCTTAAACTACCGCCTTATTCACCTGAGCTCAATCCCTCTGAGAGAGTATGGCAGTACCTTAAGCAAAATGAGCTATCTAATCGTTGTTATGACAGTTATGAGGCTATTGTCGATGCCACTTGCTTGGCTTGGAATAATTTACTTAAACAGCCACAAAGAATTCGGTCGTTAACTGCTCGTGCTTGGGCGCAACTTTAATTGTTGGGTTTGGTATTAGTACTCTTCATAAGTAGCTTTAAGGTCACGTTAAGACATTTCTTTACCAAGGATCCATATTAGTCCAAGCATAAACATAACCGAGAACCTCTAAGCTGTCTGTTTTGGATTTAGAAATTTTCTCATCTGGATATTCCTTGTTCTTACATTGTAGTAGCAGGCCACCATCAGACTGACTAAATAGTGCTCTTACCCCGTAAAAGCTATCCGTTCTTATCAAGTAAAACTTGCCGTTTTTTATAGTGCGTTTAGTTAAATCTACTGAGCACTGTGCACCAATAGTGATTATCGGCTGCATGCTATGGTCTTCTTGATTATAGAATAGGGTCTTACTTAAGTCACTGTTCGTCCGTTCAGCAATTTCAGATTGCGACCTTAATGGTTGTTCTACATGTTTAAAATTTTCTATAAAAACACTTAAATTGGGATATTTCTTTATCTGTTCTAAGGTCGACCTATTTTCAATAAAATCATCCGCTCTTTCCTCCCATTCTAGCCACTCTTCATACTCTTCGATTTGACGCTCTTGTTCAGCAGAAGGCTCGTATCGTTTTTCAAACTCTTCATGCTCACTAAAAATCTTATTCTCAAACTCTTCTTTTAAAAATCTAATACTATACGGAAGTCTAGGTTCTAAACCGAGCTCTGTAATGTAATGATCCCTCATACTTTCTTCGTAAGCGTTCATATAGTCCATAGCGTCCTCAATATCTTCATAAGAACTATAAGGATATTCACCATTCAATAACCAATATTCTGATTCACCTAGAACCTGTGAAAGGCGGAGTAAATATTCGCCACTTGGTTTGGCTTTACCAGCTAACCATTTTGATATGCTTCCTTTAGAAACCCCCGTAGTTTTAACAATATCTACTTGTTTAAGTCCTTTCGCCTTCATGCACTCTTTAATTCTATTAGCCATCTGTTTTAGATCTTCACTCACAAATTTCCCCTTAACTCATAAAAAGTTTCTTGTATTTATTTTATCACGAGAAACTTTTAAAAGAAATAGCATAAAATAGTGATTTCTTATGCCATAGCTACTTGTACCCTGCTATACATGAAAGTTACATTACTTAACAATAATAATTTAGGTTTCGATTGATTTTGGTAGTTTCGAGAGTAAACTATACTTACTAGTATTTAGAAGTAATAATCTATATCGACAAGGAAAGAAGTTATGTATCGCAAAAAAACTTGGTCAGAATATACAGATGATGAAAAAGAGATTTTAAAACAAAAAGTTATTGAAGCGGCCCCAGAAACTCCTTTTCCACCTGAATTCGCCGCCGCTTATATTGGCAAATCATTGCACACATTGCAGCATATGCGCTGTCACCAATCCCAAGCTATTACATATAGTAAAGCGGGCAGACATGTTCTATATCGTAAAAGACATCTAGATGAGTATCTTGATAACTGTGAACAATCATCTACAAGCAGTTATTAGATATGCAATCGATTTATAAAAATATAAGTTTAAGAGGTTGAAAATGGAGTGTTTTAGAAAATATCCGATAACTTTCAATAGCTTATAGTTAAAATCATTAGATCAGGCTAGGTGGAAATATGAGTAATCTACTGATAAACGAACCGCCATTACAAGTATTGCCCTCACTTGCCAATAAGATAGGGCTTAATGAAGCGATTGTTTTGCAACAAGTACATTACTGGCTTGCTCACGCTAAGACAAAATATGATGGGAAAATGTGGATTTACAAAACGTTTGAACGATGGCGTGAGCAAGATTTTAAGTTTTGGAGTAAAAGAACAATTGAGCGTATATTTAAAAATTTAACTGACATGGGTTTACTATTAGTAGAAAAACTAGCGGACAACAAACAAAACCGAGTTAATTTTTATACGATTAATTATGAAGAATTAAATAGGATTAGTGCAGACTTAGGTAAAAAACCGCTTGAAAGTACCGAAAATAAGCATAACGACAAATTGTCTAAATCCAATACGACAGATTGTCATGATGGATCTCGACAGATTGACGATGCGGATAACGTCAACTTGGCACCATCTATCATAGCGACAGACTGTCGTGATGTTAAAGAGAATAAAGAAGAGACTAATAAAGAAAATACAGAAGAAAGCGTTGTCGCCTCTTTCGATGATTTTGATAGTCAATATGAAATATACAAAACGCATTTACAGGCGGCAGGTGTATTACCCCTATCTGGATTCATCAATGCGCAAGAATTAAGATTAGAACTTTATGGTTTTCATTCATACTGGTTTGAAAAAAATCTTAGTGAGTCGGTACGCATTGCTAAGCTAGTCAACCTATTTCAGAAAATGGATAAAAAGCGAATCAACAAATTTAAAACCAACCTTGATGAGCATACTCCATTACACCCTAGTCATATACCTGTTGAAACAATCTCAACAGCCAAAAAACAGCATGACCCTAAAAGTATAGCTGCCATGATTGCTGCCGCTGAAACAAAAATTGAGAGGAAATAATGAATCATTTATATAACACAGGTCTTGAGCAATCTGTAATTTCTACGCTTATCTCAACAGATAATGCCTACGACAAGGTTGTAGGAAAAGTAAAAGCTGATGACTTTTATGCAGGTGCGCATCGACTAATATATGAGTCTATCGAGTCACTAGCTACATCTGGGCAGCCATACGACAGAGTAATGATTATCGATAAATTATTAGCCGATAAGAGAGATAAGGCTATTATCGAATATATATCGAATGAGCTGCAAACAATTGCACCATCGATTTTTAATATTGAAAGCTACATAGAACGCTTAATTGATTTATCGCAACGTAGAAAAATCAGTGAATGTTATGAAAGAGCAAAACTTAGAATTTCTAATTTTGATTTAGCGCCTATCGATTCTTGGAGCTTAACGGCTGAAGATGTTAATGCAGTAATGCAGGGAATAGTCAGTGAGGGTTACTCAAGCATTGACCAACTCATAGAAAAATTTTTAGAGGATTTAAAGCACGATGCCACTGCAGGCGTTGCACCAAACATTAAGACAGGGTTAGTCGAGCTCGATAATAAAACAATGATTATGAATGGTGAGATGGTTGTTATTGCAGCTCGTCCCTCAATGGGTAAAACCACTTTAGGGCAGAACATCGCTATAAACATTTCTCAAAATGAAGACGGTGTCGTTGTATTCTTTAGCCTTGAGATGCCAAAAGCTAGTATTGTTAAGCGTTTAGTAAGCAGTATGGCTAACATACATATGAGCAAAGTGTTTAGTGGACAAAATCTAGATGCACAAGATTGGGAAAGTATCATGAGTAACAAAAAGCGTATCGAGGCGTTGCCGATGATTTTTGATGACCGTAGTGGCATCACTACAGGACAGATGCGAGCCACATTAAACAGAATACGCCAAAAACACGGCAGAATATCGGCAATCATAGTAGATTACATTCAGTTAATCCAGGCCACTAATCTAAAAGACAATCGAGAAGGGCAGATTAGAGATATATCATCAGCTTTAAAAGGATTCGCTAAAGAATTTGATTGTCCAATGCTTGCGCTATCGCAGCTTAATCGTAGTTTAGAGAACCGAACTGACAAACGTCCGATTATGAGCGACTTACGGGATTCAGGCTCTATTGAGCAAGATGCTGATCATATAATCTTTATCTATCGTGACGAGGTTTATAACGAAGGATCAGTTCAAAAAGGCATTGCTGAGTTGATTATTGGCAAACAGCGTAACGGCTCGATTGGTACTATCAAAGTTAAGTTTGAGGGAGAATACAGTCGTTTCGCTGATTTTGCTTCAAGCTAGTGTTATGAAAATTCGTTTTAACCTATTTACGATTAATTCTGAAAATGGTGAGGAATATATTACTTTATCAACAAGCACTCAAAATTTATGGCTGAACAGACAGGAATAATAAATCAAACTTATGGAATGAAGTCAACAATGGGAACTACAAACTTAAAACCGAATCAAAAGCTCATTAATTTGAATAGAGACAAATTGCTTGTACATCCGCAAGCTGAGCAAGCTTTAATAGTTTGGCAAAAACTTAGGCTTAGCTCATCTTCTATGAGTGTTAGCCATCTAGATAAGTTTTATTGTCCACCTATTAGGGTGATCAAAAACAGTAGTGATACATATTATTTCATTAATGATTTTGAGAGAGTTAATGACTTATTAAGAGTAAGAGACGTGGACAGTTATCCATGTCTTGTTACACCAGAAAGTATTAAAGATATTCAAATGCTGGCATGGGCTGAGGTAGTGCAACTCGTCAACCTAAAAAATATTAATCACCCTGACTTATTTAAGGCGCTTAAGCAGAAAGCGCCCAGCTCAGTTATTTGTAAATTGATGCGCATAGATATTTTATCCGTTGAGTCGTATTGTAAATTTGCCGGTATTAAAAAGGCAAACTTTGAGTATCAACAATGTAGAAAAGCTATTCAGAACAATGTGATAGGTATTCCAAAAAACATGGATTGGCTGGTGAACTAATTATGATGAATTTAAATAAGAATGAGTTGGATATAGTTCTTGATAAGCTAGTACCTGAAGGGTCTCCTGATGTTGTAAGAATACAAGATTTGATTATTTACGTTTTGGGCTTTAGACCAAATTTTGCTTTGAATATAAACTTCGCTATAGATGTATTTGAGGTTAATTTTACAGAAGGTGAATGCTCTGACATAGCAACTAGAATTATTAAAGAGCAGAAAATTGAAGAATGGGCTGTCTCTTATATGCTGATACTTTTTTATCAGAAGTATGGTGAGGTAGATAGAAAAAGCATTGCCTGGCAGTTTATGAGCATATATCTACAGATCATTGTAAGAATCACAATGCGTGGAGATGGTCATCTTGCTAAGGTGAGTCAGTTAGGTGTTAGAGTCAGAATGGGGTTAAATGCGAACAATCCACAATCTGAAATAGTAAAGGAGCTTATTGGTATACATGCCCAGCAGAGTTCATTAGAAAGTGTACTACATGCTATTCGCCAGTATGAGGTTTTAACTAAGCAGTCAGAAGCCTCAAGTAAGGTTGTCAATAAAAAGTTAGCAGGAAAGATTGGTCGCATTAGACTCGCTTATGAAGTTGTGGCGAAAGATAAGACGTTTATTAGCAAGACTTACTCCAAGTCTGATGATACTGACAATAATAGTGTTGGTTTAAACAAGGTTTTTCTTGATAGTGATGATGAACCACTTAGAGCCACTATATTTGGGATAAGTCACCAAAACGATAATGTGTCTTCCAATGAAAATTTAGCTGATGATGACCCAGAGAAGCTTTTAGATAATGACTTTAAACCCTCTAAGTATACTGCTAAGTCTGCTGAGCTACAGCAATGGAAACTTAAAAATAACTTTCGTCACACTAGGCGCAATCAATTTGGCTTTCCAACAAGTTTGCGGCAGCTAAGTTTACTGAGTATTCAAATATTGTTTGATAGAGTCTGGCAACTTTCAATGGTTACGGATGATGATAGTCGTTTTGGCTATGTAGTTATCTTAATGTCATTGCTTAGTGGACGTAAGGTTCAAGAAGTCATTAATGAACTTGGTAGAGAGAAAAGCCAGCGAACATGGCTAAGTAATATGAAAGGGGTAGGTGGGAGATACTACGCTTTGAGTATTATAATAAATGTCACTATGAATCGTAGAAGCCATCTATTACAACATCGTAAGAGCGTTGATAACGGATTTATACTTCTTTTACCTACTCAGTTATATTCCATTATAGAAAACACAGTCAATATCGAAAATACAGATATATCTGAAATACTAAAAGACCTACAAGAACAATTAGACCTGCCTGCACTCAGTTATCAACACATAAATTCAGCTCTATATCTCATCATAAAAAATGAATTAAATGAGCCATTGCACGCTGATTTAATCACTGGTGTTGACGTTAAACATAGCTCGCCTCTTTACTACACAAGCATTGATGCTAATAGTATTGAGAATACATATAGAAGTGCTATTTTGTTAATGAGCAAACATTGCCATTTTTATATCCGCTCACAGCTTCGTCAAGACTACAAACCTAAATCAGAAAATATAGAGCACCAGAGTTACATCGGTAGTGAGATGACTTTAAATAAGCTGACATGTCAAAAGTTCTTTTCAGAACTAGCGAATGGAGCCGATAGTTTTAATGGACGCCTTGAGCGAAACTTAAGTATTCGAAAGGATCGTTATATAGAGCAGTTTAATGCCTATGGTATTTGGTTATGGCATATTATCATGATTCAGACAGGTATAAGACCTGTTGTACATGCGCCAGGTATGTTAAACCAGTTTGATTTTATAGCAGGGTTATTTTGGGTTTCTGATAAAGAAGAGCGTCAAGGACAAGAGCAGGGAAGACTCATACCTTTAAGCAAATTTTTGATTATAGCGATACAAAATTATATTGAATATATAAAAGAATTTGCTTCACTGCATAACGTTATATATCCCTCTGAGCAGTTTCCCATAGATGAAATTTTAAACTCTCGCCAGCCTCTTATTCAAACCTTTAGTAAAAACCCTAAGGAGTTTTCAGGCATTACACCTAGTAGGGTTCGCTACCAGTTAAAGAGCTTTTTTAGTCATCAAGATAATTGGTTAAGACATCAGCTGCGATCAATGCTAGTAGATAGAGCGCCAGAGCACTTGATATGCGCTCTTTACGGTCATGAACATCCTGATCAGGAGGCGATGCATCCAATGTCCTCACTATCAATTAATGAGCTGAAGGGGATAAGTGGCTGTTTGGATGAAATTGCTTGTGAACTCAATCTGAAACAAGTTGAGGTAACAGTATATGGCTGATCTAGTTGCACATAAGTTAAGAGCCGAGAATCGTAATAGCGCTCACGAAGGCATTAAGAACAAAGCTATAAGCCTTGTTGAGTCTTATATGAACTCGAATCCGCTCTATAAAGATACAGATTTGTTTGATTATTACCAAGATATAAATACCATTTTAGAAATCAACTTCGACACCCCTCTTAGTTTTCAGCTAGCACGTCAAGGATTCTTAGAAGTTATTCGTATATATAATAAAAATCATAAAGTTTATCTTGATGAGCCAGTTGTTCCTGTCTTAGCAGAAAGAGACAGCTTGAGCATTGGTTATGATTGGTTCGTACAGGGGTCAAAAGTTAGTCAAGCCAGCCGAGAAATTATAGAAATATGGCAAAGAAAGATAAGGTTCACTACCAATGATTTGGTCGAATCAGCGATATTTTGTAGCATTGTCTACGGTGGCCTTAATGATATTGAAGTATTAAAAGCATTTTACGAATGGCTTTTGACCGAACGCGTAGTCTATAGAATAGATTTACCTAGTGAAGGTAATACGGTAGGTGTTGAGAGTGTACCGATTATTATATTAGTTATTAACGATAATAGTTACGGGTGTTGGGAGTCATCTAGTAGAAATTCAAGTGATACTCCTGACAGCGAATTAAAACGCTATGTTGAGTATGTTCCAGATGACATGACGCTATGCTTTTTATACGCACTAAAAGATGAAATTGTTAAAAAGGGACTTACTAAATCGTTTGATACATTAATTAATGATATTAGTAAAAGGCTCACACTGAAAAATAAAGATAAAACAAAGCCATACCTCTCACACCTGATCAAATACGCCAACTATCATTGGAGGCAATTAGAAGGCACTAATATCGACAATGCATTAGCTACAATTAGACAAGGTAGGATTAAAACTACAGGCCTACCTAAGAATAAGCTGCTTAATTACAACAGAGAAAAAATTAACTCTAATGTTAAACAACTTCAATGGGATGAGTTCTTTGAACTTGATTATTCTAAGCCTATAAATGCAAATAGAGAAAGTATAAGTTATCCTGCGTTTAGTAAAAATCTAATTAGAGCAATTCAGGAAGAACTCAAAAATACTAGAGTAAATGCCATAGATGGTATGGAGCAGTTACAGAATGAATTTCCTCAACCAAACGCACAGCGCATACTAGGATGGGTACGTCAGTTATTAGATGATAAAAGTATAAACCAAGAGAGCATAAGCAAGTATGTGGGCTGTATAGGCCGTGATTGGTTGATGCTGACAATCGGTGAGAATATAGATAAATGGGACGGCGAAGATTTTGAGATTATTTATGAGCAAATTATTCAGAGCAAAACTAGTGATGGTCGAAAAAAATCAGTCATAAATAAAGACTCTAATTTCGATGACAAGCTAATAGGTAGTAATGATCGTTCGTACATGAATAAGCTTAAAGATGGTCAAGGGTTTACGTATGGTCGTTTGAGAGCTTTTCATGATTACCAGCGTGAGTGTCATGATGCACCCTATGTATATTTTTCGTGGCATCATAATAGGCAAGTCGTCAAAGCTAATATCATCTCTCCTCGCATTTATCGTGCTATGAAAGTATACATTGACGAATCAAAGTTACAGCTTGAGCAGAAAATAATTTGTTTAGTGGTTCTGAGTCTTGCCTATAGAACAGGGCTACGGATAAAAGAGCTCATTGGTATTAAAGTTTCAGATATTGTAGATATTTATACTGATAATTATAACCAAGAGATTAATGAGCCTAAGATTTGGATAAGACCAAATCGTTATCGTAGGCTTAAAAGTAGCAGTGCAAGTCGTGTAATACCTATTAACTGCCTTCTAAAAAAAGATGAGATGGATTTGTTTATCGAGCTTTTTAAGCATCAAAAACGATTGAAACGGAAGTACTTGTTCTCACAAGGTTCAGGTAAACAGCCATTACCGAGTACGTTCTTTAGTAATATGATGAAGTTAATTTGGGATAGATTGCTTGGAGAGCATGACTTTACTTTTCATAGCTTTAGACATACAGCCATAAGCCAACTGGCTTTAGTGCTAGGTAAGTCTTCATTAGCATCAATAATGACAGATTATGATGCTAAGCAGCGCGAGACTATTATTGAGGGTATCCTTGGCTATCATAAAGCACAAGGAACATGGTTTGGGCTGGCAAGTTTTGCAGGGCATTTGACACCTGATACGACGTTTGAGCACTACATTCATACTGCCCACCTGCAGACAGGAATACAGTTAGCTGATGCTAAGTTACAACTTCCTTATACAGTTTTTCAGCAAATTACAGGTTTAAAGTATCAGACTATACATAGACAAAACAGAGACGCTTACGATGCAAAGTCTAAAAAGGTGAGACTTGGTCTGCTAAGATCGTATCTAGTTAAAAGCTTAGTAACTAGTAAGAACCCTCTATTTGTTGATAGTCTTAATGTTTCTACAAATTCGCCAATCATAGAATCTGATAGATTAGCATCACAATCTATTTTCATTCATCAAAAGTATTCTGATGTGATTGCCTATTTAGAAGAGCTACAGAGACTTAACTTAGAAAAGCGGGATATATTACTACCTGAGGTTGCTATAAGACATGGCATTAATATAGTCGAAGCTAGACAGTTATATGACAATGCAAGTCAGGTTTTTACTAGCGATGAGAAACTGTTATTAAGCTCACCGAATGGTAGTAAGAATCAAGAGTTATTAGTTAGAGCTTTAGAAAAGGCATACCAGATGTCTATTCATGAACCCGATCAACTAAAAATGTTTGTTGAAATATTTGCAGCGAAACAGAATATAAAAACATCATCTATCCATTTTGGGATTAAATCTAGTCAGAAAAAAATGTTAGAGCAGTTCTTAGAGATAGGATGTAAACTTATTAATGCACCACACTGGCAAATTAGAGCTTCAAGTGAAAACGAAGTAACTCAACTAAAACGATGTTTGAAGCTAGATAGTCAGATACGTACTGGAAGTCGTCAAAATTTTCATGGCTATGAGCTCAGGGTAGTACAGAAAAAAATCAAACGATCAGATAAGAATATGGCTATATCTGAGAATTATTATGCTTCATCAGGTGTGCTGAAGTATCTTGGATATTTATTGAGTGTGCTGATTTATATAGAGTAATTTAGCTTTAACTACTCTAAATTAACTTGAATAATTTGAAAGCATATTATAACTAAAAAATTTTAGTCAAGCTTAATTCCTATGTAGAATTAGGAAATAAATTAAGGGGCTGTCCTAGATAAGTAAAATTATTTAGGATAGCACTATGAGAAAGAGTAAACTAAGTTGGTATAAACAAAGCA
>NZ_JBXWIV010000017.1:0-67608 GCF_058197955.1 Janibacter sp. CoH_79_TC_3 | reverse complement strand
TATGCTTTGTACTCAACAAAAAACTTGGTAACCCGCCTCTTCAGTTTGAGTTGCTTATTTCAAGTTGAGAGTGGGGTGTCAATACATTATTTATAGTCAATAACTATAGTTGGCAGTTTACTTGATACTGTTGACCATTATCTGAGGTGATGGTCATAATGCCAAAGTCTGCTTTGGTATGCCAGTCATAGGTGGTCTTTGGGTTTACATTGTTTACATAACGTACGCCAGAGCCTGATACTGCTTGCTCTAGCGTGATTTTTGCGTCTTGTAGACCTACTTTTGGCAAGGTGATGTTTAGGTTGGCCGCTTGACCCTCCGCTGCATAGGCGGCAGTAATCATGCCGTTGTCTTCACAGGTAAATGACTGAACGACTGGTTTGGCAGCAGTGGTTGGGGCGGCGGTGGTCGGAGCGTTGGTTGCACAAGCGGCTAACAAAACGGTAAAAGGAGCAACAGCAAGTAATTTTTTCATAAACGATATTCCTCAATTTGGTAAGTGAATGTGAGTTGTTATACTGAGCAATATGATACATGCTCAAATGTAATTTCGTGTTGTGGTTAGAGTTTACCAAGGTAATTATTTCTGTCTTTTTCGTGATTTGCTACATCCTTATAGCCTAAATGATTGAGTGATATTTGGTTTTTTGTTTACACTGTTTTTTTATTTAAGATAAATACCAGTACCGCCCCTAAGATGACTATACTGGCGATTATAAAGTTGAGCGTCAGCTAACTTTCTTACTTTTTAGAGTAACTCAGCTGCTTGTAATGCTATTTCTTTAACATCTAAGCTAAGGGCTAAATCTGCATTGATCAAATCTTCAATATCGAAAAATCTAGCTTCTAGGGCGTCATCACCTGCTAGAGGATCACCAGAAACCCAAATACAAAGTACGGCTACAAGAACAAAATGGTGACGAAGCTTACCACTACTATCAAAGTCAAACGCGTCTACAGCGTTAAATGTCTTAAAGGCTTTTGATACAATGCTTGTCTCTTCATAAAGTTCACGAACGGCAGCATCTTTAACAGTTTCCCCACGTTCAATTTTACCACCGGGAAAACCCCATCGACCTGCATCGGGTGGGTTAGCACGGCGTACTAAAAGCACCTTTCCATCTTTAAAAAGTACTCCAATAGTAGCTACTATTGGACGTAGGCTCTGTGGTTCGTATTGTATTATAGGTTCATTACTTAGTATATTAGACATAAAAACTCAATTGAGAATAGGACATAGAGGATAGCTTAATATTCAAGTCCTCACTAGGGGACCGAACCAGTGAAGGCACCTGATTGATTCGCCATAGGTATACTCAATAAAATTCAGAGGAGCAATAGACACTTTAAGAACAACATGCGTTCCTGCGTCATTTAGTGTGATAGCGTACAAACGGTACTTAAATATCGGATACGCATGGAGAGCTCACAAGATTTTATAGGTCATTGGACAGAATATAGCCGCGGTAAAATTCCTACCAAGCTGTGATCATATTCCTACCGACTGAGGACTTTTCCAAACTCTGTACAACTAGAATTATCCCCGCAAGTCTCTGTTTCAATTGTAAATATTATTCTTATGCTGTAGAAAAAAGCGACTTTATCAAATTAAAATGTAGTGCTCGCAATGCTTGTACATTATGTAAATTAGCAAAACATGCATCTACGTATACTCAATAAAATTCAGAGGAGCAATAGACACTTTAAGAACAGCATGCGTTCCTGCGTCATTTAGTATTTTTAACTTTTTACGCCTGTAGGCTCCAACTGTAAATCCTCGATCTTAGGTTGTTATTAGTAAGGCAGAGGCATAGCTTTTGAAACCATTTTTCTTTATATTGTCACTTAGACAGGCTGGGCATTTGATGTATAGTGTCATTTGCATTTCACTATTTATCAATTTCTCAGCCTGTTTTTTTTCAGCCTACTTTTTGAACCACCACCCGGATATAAATGTAGCTATGAATAAAACAACTTTTAAAATATCGAAGATGGACTGCCCTTCGGAGGAAAACCTAATCCGAATGAAATTAGAGGGCCACTCGAATATTGAACATCTTGAGTTCGACATTCCTAACCGTCAATTAACTGTGTTTCATCATGACAATATAGAAGGGATAGAGACTGCTATTCATGACCTAAAATTAGGAGACACCCTACTCTCGACCGAAACCATTGACCCCTCTGATCCCAACAATAATTTTAAAATTGATGCTGATTCTAGTCACAAAAAAGATGCTGAGCAAAGAAAGCTACTATGGATAGTGCTGGTCATTAACTTTGCTTTCTTTATTATTGAAATGAGCACGGGACTGATTTCTCGTTCGATGGGGTTGGTCGCCGACAGCTTAGATATGTTAGCAGATAGCTTCGTGTACGGAATTAGCTTATTTGCGGTCGGTGGAACGGTCATTAAGAAAAAACGGATTGCTAGAATTGCCGGATATTTTCAAATTACGCTAGCGATTCTTGGTTTTTTAGAAGTACTAAGACGTTTCTTTGGCAATGAGCAGTTACCTGACTTTTCTACCATGATAGTCATATCGATTCTTGCGCTAATTGCAAACTCGATTTGCCTCTATTTACTACAAAAATCGAAAAGCAAAGAAGAAGCCCATATGCAAGCCAGTATGATTTTCACTTCAAACGATGTGATTATCAATTTAGGGGTAATTGTTGCAGGGATTTTGGTTAATTGGTTACACTCTAGTACGCCTGATTTGATTATTGGTAGCATCGTATTTGCTTTAGTTATTCAGGGCGCCTTTAGAATATTGAAGTTGAGTAAGTAGCCAAGCCTAATAACTGAAGCAAATAGCTCAAGTAAGTAGCTCAAGTAAGTAGCTTAATTAAACCGCTAAGTGTAAAGTAACTGGGTTTGAAGCAAATAAACATCATAAGGATATGAGACCTCAAGCAATGATTGAACAAACTTTAAATCTAGTCACCACCAAAGACCATCAGCAAGTTGCCGTTTGGCGAATAATAGATGATGAAGTCTTTGATAAGAATCTGGTGGTGGTCAACTAATTTAGGACACTAATAAAATTCAAACCTACATCGCCATTACTTATAACCCTGAGTCGAGAACGGATAATAATTATAAGCGTTGGGGCAACTTTTATGACCGCCAAGATCTGTTAGTAGGTGACGAGTTGTGTCAGGTGGTTAATTTTCAGAGACCTTCCTAAATTTTGTGTAAGTATTTAATCTAAACGTCAGTTACACAGAATCTGGGATGGTCTCGAGGATATAGAGGTAATGTCAGTATTTTGACTCATGGCATTCGCAGCTGATAGTGCGTCATCAGCGCTGGGCGACTGGACAGATAAGGCGATAACGCCACCAAAAAACACTAATGAGGTTGCACCAACAGTCAATAATAAGGGTTTTAATAGAGGTAGGCTCATAAGATTGTACTCCGTCTATATTATTAGGGAATACAACTAGCATACGGGGTAAATATTAACTCAACCTTAAGCCCACGCCGATTAATTTTTATCGTTTTATCAGATGCTTGATATCGCTTTTTTATGTCTTATCGTGACGATAAAGCCAGTTTCTGGTTGAGAGCGGTTAGCAAACTCTAACGTCAGACCGTGCAGCTCTGCTATTCGATTGGCAATGGATAGCCCAAGACCGCTACCTAATTGGCTTTGACCTGCTGGGCGATAAAAGCGCTCGCTTAAGCGCGTCAGTTGTTCTGGCTCGACGCCACTGCCATTATCGACCACTCTAATAGCATTGGTGTCGAGCTGAAGTTCAATCAAAGCGCCCTCGGGACAATAGCGAATGGCATTGTCCAACAGGTTACGGATGAGCAGTTTGAATAAAATTGGATTGATAAGGATGGGTAGAATATCAGCAGGATTGTCACAGTTCACAGTGCGTTTTAATTGCATGTGCTTTTCACGAGCCAGCCGATTGACATCACTGAGTACAATATCCGTTAGCATCAACCAATCCGGACTTTCTAATTGCTCAGGAGGTAATTGTTGTTGCGGTTCTATTTTGGCTAAAATCAGCAGTTGATCGACCAAATGAGTGGCCCGCTCAATGCCATTGCTAATGTTTTGGGCATGATAGAACAGCTGATTATCGTCTTCTACGCCAGATAACTGCAATATCTGCTGCTGTAACAAATCAGCTTGTAGCTTTAACGCCGCAAGCGGGCTTCTAAGCTCATGTGAGGCATCGGCGGTAAAGCGCTGCTCACGTGCTAGGGTATCCGCGACTTTTACAAACAAGACATTTAAGGCGCTCACTAACGGTTGGATCTCTTTGGGCACGTCCGCTGTGATGGGGCTATCATCTTGCGGTTGACGCTGTTCAAGCGCACTACTAATCTGAGTTAACGGCATAAACCCCCGCCGGATCAGCCACACCACCAAACCCATAAATGCAAATAGCCCAATCAACATCGGCAGCACTTGCACGGACATGGCATCAGTAATCATCTCTCGGCGAGATTTGAGGTTCTGTCCGACGGCAATGACCCGACCTTCATAGTCATGATCATCATGGACGTAAAATAAACGCCAGCGCTTACTAAAAGGGTTGAGGCGCTGATAGGCAGAATCATGCTCTTCTAAAAACCCATGCTGGTCTGGCAAAAAAGCAAATGATTGACCATTTTCATCAGCCATTAATAGACGGCCTTTTTTATCCCAAATGGCAAAGCCCATATAGTCATCCTCAGCCTCACCAAGATCACCTGATAGCTGCTTACTTTTTAACGCATAGATTTTGGGCGTGTGCTTTTTGTTATCATCCCTTTGCCTATGATGGTCTTTATCGTCCTCTTCTTTGGGGGCGACCCCTATTAAATAACGGGCAACTTGAGTGATTTGGGTGTCATTCATCTCATTGATTTCGTGCCAAAGCTTCCACGCAATAAAGCTTGAGGTAAGCACCCACAGCAAAGGTAAACCAATCAGTAGCGATGTTAATAGCCGTTGCTGAATACTTTTCATAGGCTCACCAAGTAGCAGACAAAGTGGAGGCACCAAAAACAGACCGTTGAATGCCTAACGGTGGTTAATGGTGGTTATGGACTGGATTGAGATAGTAGCCAATACCGCGTTTGGTCAAGATAAAATCATTGCCCAGTTTTTTACGTAAATGATGAATGTGTACTTCAATGGCATTGCTTTCGATATCTTGTTGCCACCCATATAGCTTGTCTTCTAAGCTTGCGCGGCTGTGGATTTGCTTAGGGTGGGTCAGCATTTGCTCTAAGATTGCCACTTCTTTGATGGTTAATTCTACCATTTTGCCTTGATAAGAGACTTGCTGATTCTGAGGCTGATAGGCCACTTCGCCATAACAGACTTCAGGTTGACACCGACCTTGGCTGCGTCTCATCAATGCTTGTAGACGGGCAATCACCTCATCTAATGCAAATGGCTTCACCAAATAATCATCAGCGCCGGCATTGAGTCCTGCCACACGATTGGCAATCGCATCGCGAGCGGTGATAATCAATACTGGCGTATCTATGTGTTTTTCCCGCCAGTTTTTTAGGACGGTCATGCCATCACCTTTTGGCAAGGTCAAATCCAGCAGTACCGCATCAAACATGCCATCTTGCAGCGCCATCTCACCTTGCTTGGCATCACCAAACCAATCCACCATCATGCCATGACTTTTTAAGCCAAGGACAATTCCATCAGCGATGGTGCTGTCGTCTTCTATCAATAATATGCGTGCCATAAGTGCTCCATCGCTTGACTTATTTCATAGTAGTCGGCTTGTCTGTCACCGTTTTTTTGCCCGTTATCATTGATTTAATGAGGTTTTGGCGTTGCCAGTAACTCATGGCAATCGCTGCGATGATATGTAGAGGAACCAGTAGATATAAGCTGTTTGCTAATAACTCATGAATCTCTTCAAGCACCTCTTTATCACCAAACAGCCCTGCTTCCATCAGATAACCGGTTAGTCCTAACCCTATAGTCACAGCCCATAACGATAACATCATCAGTGCGGCCAAGGGGTTATGACCAAGATTCTGCTCATCAACGCGTCGAACGCTTAAATCTGATACATGCCGTTTGAGTCGTTTTGGTGTGGGGAAAAAGCCAGTAAAGCGTGCATAGCGCGTGCCAACCAGACCCCAAAGTAAACGTATGACCACCAGTCCCAAAACGGTATAGCCGACATACTCATGCCACTCACCACCATCTTCGGTAAAAAACAGATTAGCAATAATACCAGCTGCGACTGTCCAATGAGTCACTCTTACTAATAGGTCCCAAACTTTTACTTGCCTCGCTTTAGGCATGTTCGGTACATGTGCAGAAGAGTCGTCCCAATTAATGATGTCTTTTTGGCTCATGGTTGTCACTCCTTAATCATTTGTTTGTTTATTGACAACACCCGCTGCTAAACACTGAAAATCAGCAAGATATCGTAAGCAGACGAGATATCACATCATCTGCCTTATCGCTATTACAACAAACAAATCTTAAGGTGAGCTTAGGACGTTAAAACAGGTAAATCATTGTGCAGCGAACCGGTAGCCTACGTCGTGCCATAGACACCACTTAAGAATTATTTAAGAATCAGGCTGTATAATCAGCCATGCTTTTTCAATAAATGTATACTTAGTAAATCAAGCCTTCTTAACGTGAATAAAATAATTTTTAGGGAGATTCTTATGGCTGTAAAGTCATGGCAAGTAATCAGTAGTATCGTACTGATCACATCAATCACTGTACTCATGCAAATTCCCTCTGAAACGTGGATAACGTCAGCAACAGTCAGCTTGATTATGGGTGCATCGGCTTTAGCCTGCATGGCAAGCTCATGCATACTCGCTAGCCGTTGGCACGGTGTTGAACGGATCTTTGGCGGTCTGGACAGAGTTTATGAAGCGCATAAGTGGATTGCTATATGGGCACTTGTCTTCGCTGTCTATCATTTTTTATTCAAAGCCAAGCTAGACTCTTGGGAGCTTGCACCAATTTTAGAATTATCCAAATATTGGACGCGGATGGTGCGTCAACTTAGCCTTGTCGCGCTAGGTCTGATTATACTACTGGCACTGAATCGGAAAATCCCCTATGGCAACTGGCGTTGGTTGCATAAGTTCTCAGGTCCACTTTTTCTAATCGTTATACTACATTGGCTGAGCTTTGAGTCTCCCATCACACTGACTAGCCCAGCAGGTATTTGGTTAGCACTACTTTGTTCTGTAGGCGTGATTGCAGCATTGTACAAGATGATATTGTACCCATTCATTGCCAAAGCCGGAGAGTATAAGTTAGTCGCTATATCCCAGGGCAAAGCGGCGGTACACTTGGAGTTTGAGCCAGTCCGTAAAGGGTTTCAATTTAAGGCTGGTCAATTTGCCTTTATCTCTCTTAAAGAACCAGGTTTGCACGAGCCGCATCCTTTTACCATAGCTAACGCACCTTCTGATACTGGACACATCCATTTTGTGATTCGAGCATTGGGTGATTATACAAAAAAGCTAAATGAACAAGCCAAAGTGGGTATGTTGGCTGATATTTATGCGCCTCATGGTAATTTTAAACGTATATCAAATGCAGAGCGTGAAATCTGGATTGGTGCCGGAGTAGGAATCTCTCCCTTTATTTCTTGGCAAGAGGATAAAACTATCGGTCATTTTGAACGTGCCACTCTGATATATTGCTTCGATCCTGCGCGTGTTTTTCCAAGTGTTGAGCGTATGCAGGAGATGACAGAACAGTCTGGAGTAGATTTCGTAGCCAACCCAAGTGGCAGTAATGCCATGGCTGAAACCATTCGGCAAGTCGCCAGTGAAGTTAATCCAAAGCAGATTCAGATTAGTTTTTGCGGTCCAAAAGGGCTTTTAGGAAAAGTACAAGAGTTAATGAAAGAAAATGGTATTCCTGCCAAAAATATTCATTATGAGTTTTTTGATTTTCGCTAGAACACGTACAATTTGCCGTGCTTAACACAAACCCAATAAGACAAATGGCACGCTGGCTCAAGTCATAAAGTCATCGGTGCTAGTGCTAAGTAGGCGAACGACAATGGTATACAGATTAATTTAAGTCATCGAACGTTGATCAGGAGCCTGGTGGTTTAAAGGCCGTCTTATACTTAATGGTCTACAGTGACTTAACATGAAATGGATATACCGCCATTTCATGTTAAAAAGGACACTACTGTGTACACGGAGCTACTATAAATAACTAGGAGTGATGATAACAATAGCGTACAACCGAATATTCAAGTCCTCACTAGGGAACCGAACCAGTGAAAGCACCTGATTGGTTTCCTATAGGTACGCTTTATTTTAATTTAAACTAATTAGAGTTCACCGTAACCCTAGGTCCAAAACTTTCTATATGCTTTCTTAAGGTAAATACTAAGTTTCCAATCTCAGCTTCACCATTACAGTTGAATTTATACTCTAACGGAGTTAATCCATTTAAATCGCTTGCAACTTTAATTTCCGTTCCGCGTGGCAAAGCTAATAGGGTTCTACTTCTCGTTAAATGACCCATAAATAATCCTAATTCAAAAACAACATTATCTCTAGGTACTGAATGTTCAATCCCTCTTGTATTAATAATATCGTCGCCTTGCATAATGGCTAAACCAAAATCTGATTCTTTTACAGCTTTTTCTAGAGACTCTATAGTATAGGATCCAGCGTTAAACACGCCACTTTCATTCCAAATAGTCACTTCTATATCATCGTAATCGAGAGCATGTTTTATTTGTTGTGCAATTCCTAACGATTCCACCGTGCTTATAATAAAAAGCTTAGATTTTTGATTACTAGGATCGATAAGCTGATTCCTTTCTTCTAATCTTTCAGATAAATCAACAGCTATAAGATGGCTTATCTCAGAATACTCTTGTAATAAATCATCAAAAAAATCAGCAGTAATTTTAAATGTGACAATATCGCACTTTGCGATCAGTGTCGCTGATCTAGGTTTAGTTGGACTTATAGCTGACATCTCACCAAGACTAATTCCTGGCGATCTTGTATAAGGTAGTTTTTTACCATTAATAATTATTTCAACCTCACCAGCTAGCAGAAAGTAGATATCTTGATCATAACTACCCTGCTCAATGATAACTTCCCCAGTTTTGAAGCTTACTAAGCTTCCATTTTCTATCACTTTTTTAGCTATTTCAATATTATTCAGAATAAATTTTTGCTTTAGTAGCTCTGTTTGCAAGGTTTTTTCGCTCTGCTCAAATCTAGACATTAAAGACATATTCATTACCTCAATTATAATTATTTTACGATTTCTGTTATTGGATCTTTGGCTGTCACAGTATATTTACTTATAAAAGTAGTAGTGCCAAGAGTTAAAATCCAAAAAATACTTGCTATGAAAAAAGCTAAAGTAGCTTTATGTAAATAACTATACTTTATATTAGCTATTTGAGCATTTCTATAAGCTTGAGTTGATAGATCTTTTGAGAAATCTTGCTTTGATATATTATCTATATTTTGATTGAACGTAGTGAGATCATTTTGAATAATAGTACCAAAAAAAATATTCGATAAATTAGGAGGTTCAAATTTTGGTTTGAAACCAGCCTTACAAAAATAGACGCTAATAATAATAGCTAATACCGTAATAAAATATAAGATATCAAGAAATAGAGCTGGATCTTTATTCTTAAAATAACTGCTTAGACTAGCTAACATTGCTAGATTAAGAGTTACTATAGCACCTATTTTTAGGTCACCATTACTAATCCAAGCAAGCTGTCTTTCTAGCAACCACTTATTCTTTTCAATATTTTCATCTTCGCTAAAGTTGCTCATCTAATTTCACACTTATCCATTGTATTGCAACATGTTAGCTTAGCGTTTTTAACGTCTTTCCAAAAATTATCTTCGGCTGTTACTCTATTATATTCGTCAATTGCTATATAAAAAACCATCTTTGCACATTGAACCTTATTCCCTTCTACATATCTATGTAAACTCTTACCATAGCTACTATATACATAAGTTAATTCATTACTATTTTGACTACCACGGAAAGCTAAAAGTAATAGCTTTTTATCATAGAACAAATGGTAATAAACATTGCTAGGAAGCGCTTTATTTTCTTTTACTACAATTTCTATTTTTTCAACTGCAAGAGAAATACCATATTTGCTTAGCTTTTCTAAATTAAATTCAACACGCCCTTGATAGTAAGCTGCATCCGCATGAGACCATTCACCATATTTTTTTGACCAACACCTGTATTTACTTACAAAAACTTGAGCTTTTAGAAATTCCTTCACAAGGTTAAGCCACATTTCTGGAGTATTCTTAGTTGTATTATCTAAGAGTCCTAAACAAAAAAAACCACCTCTATTTATGTGTCTGTTAGGGCAGAAGTCAGGTAGCTCGTTTCGAGCCTCCCTGACTTTTATTATGTTTTTATCCTCTATAACCTCTAGGGAAAAAATCTCTGGTTTTCCATTAGCGCCGTATATTTTTAAGTCAAAAAATATACTCTTAAGATTCATAATATTAAAAGGGATTTTGATCTCTTCTAAATATAGTTTAAGTTCATTTAACAATAGCATGAGCTTTTAATCTAGATTGAGTAGCGGCATTTTTGTTAGATTCATATAGGTTTTCTGGTTCATTTTTCATCGAGGCTTGATGGTCTAGACTTTCAATTTGCTCAAAGGTTAAATCTGCAGATGATCTATTGGTAAATAGATTCTGATACTCCAAAGTCAAATTTTTGTATGCGTCAACCCCAATCCTTGTTTCGGTCATCTCATTACATAGCATTTGCTCTTTTTCTGATGCAATTGTAGAAAGACCTAAAGAACAGCGAGTTGATGAACCTATTTTCCCTACTCTTGTAAGCGATGTAACCCCAAGTTCATAGCCAATTGCTAACCCTAAGCTATCCGCATCAATTCCAAAATTCTCTTGAAGCTTATTTAAGCTCAAGTTAAAACTGCTTCGTAAACCACTTACAGCTTCAGTACCCACAATGGCTGTTTTTTCATAATCAGTATGACTTTTAGAGCCTTCACAGATTAATCCGTGCATACAATCACCAATGAATCTAACTCGTCGACCACTAAAATCTTTATATAAACAATCATCTAGCTCAGATCTAAGCACATGTAAACATCTGATAATATTTTCTTTTCCTTCCACCGAGCCTAAATTTCCGCTTACATAGTCTGTAAAACCATCAATATCAGCATATATGGACAGTATTTCCTGTCGCTTTGCAGACTTGTAATACAATGAAGATAAATCTAAACCTTTTAAAGGAGGTTCAGTACGACTGAAGCTAAAGTCTTTCAAGAGCTTATTGTTGTGGCGCAATTCTTCAATAACTTGATCTGATGTAACATCTTTTTCAATTTTAGCTCTCTTGACTGATGAGTTAATTTCGTCAGTAGTTAGGCTTGTGTTTTTAGTATCTTCTACAGTTACTAGTTCTAAAATATTTCTAGAATTGCTCGTCAGATAGATGCCTTTAGTCTTTCCATATACATGTTTTGCTGCATGATTTGCCGGATTACCTAAAAACAATGGCTCTCTCTCGCTTCTCCGACCATTATTTACTGCAAGAGCAACCCCTGTATCTATACCGATTCTGATTTTTGCTGCTGGAATAGCATCATCACCGTTAAAACTTCTTTGTTCTTCAACTACTCTAATAATTAATTCACTTATGGCAACGCACCTATCTAAGCGTTTTTTTTCATCTTTGTTATCTCCATAAGGTCTAGGAATAACGGCATGCAAACGTTGATTATGGAAGTCTACAAAAATAGCATCAGTTTTTTCTAATATGAACCTAATCGCACGGAAATGTGAGTCAAAAAACCTTAAAGCTTTTTTATGAGAGCTTTCTGTTTCACTACCTTCAGTATCTGCTAATATTTTATTAAGATTTAATATATCAACATATAGGTGAACAGCGTCCATCTCATAAGCTTTATTTACAGGTATTTTCCCTAGATCTAATGATCTTTTATAAGTCACAATTTCAACGTTCTCAACTTCTTTACAAAGCTGGTCAATATGGTCTTCAGCTCTACCACTATTCCAATTGTAATACATAATTTATCCCTCAAATCAAAGAAGTAATATGGGGGCTTAATCTAAATTTGCAATTACACTTACTTGTCTATAACAAAAGCTATGTTCTATATCGTTAGTTGGGCTTTAATATTCAAGATAATCTCTAATGGGACGCTTTTTGAACTGTGAACCGGCCTATACTAAAAAAGGCGTAAAGCTACTTAGGTCATGTCTCATACGAGAATAGATATTTAATATTAATTGACACGCATAATGAAAGAACATATAACTTTCAGCCATTCAAAATGAAAGTCCTAAGCAAGCTATCAACTCTTATGTTCACTTTAAACGCAGGTATAGTCGCGTTTTCGATAGATTCAAAGTGTGCTTTTGCTTTGGTCTTATTGACGGTCTCTTTTAGTTCGTCATAAAGACCAAATTCATTGATTGTGGCTTCCGTAACCTGTCTACTCATAAGCTCACGCAATTTTGCCTCATTAAGTCCTAAATCATCTGAGAGCTGGTGTATTTCATCACTCTCAGCTTGAGCTTGATACTTAGTGATATAGTCTTTAAAAGTGGTGTTGGCATCGACTTTAACTTTGCCGCGCTGTACATCATTTAAAAATATATTGGCATGCTTTTGCTCTGCTTGACTAAGCGATGGAAAGGCCTGATGCAGCTCATTTAGGGCCTGTTCAGCACCTTCTAAGTCAATCAGTTCAAGGTATTTATCAAAACGAGCATTTAGATAGTCGGTATCAATTCTGTCGGTATTAATTTCCGTTAAGTAGCCTGAAATATCAAATGGAACGTCACCATCACCACCTGATCCTCCGCCTGAAAACAGCTCTTTATAGCGCATCGCAAGCACCAAGTAAGTCTGTTCATCAAAATCTAAGCTGACACTACTATCGTCAAATTCATAAGTTTGTTGATCCCACACAAAGCCCTGTATTTCTGCAGCTTCTAGGTAGTCATTAAGTAGCTTAAACAGCTTGGCAAACTTAGCTTGACTCGCCTCCTCAGTGGGTAGCGCTTCAAAGTTTTGTACACTAGCAATGGCAAATACTTCTACTGTCTCTGCAAATACTCTATTCATCTCATTTAGATTTTTCTCAAGCTTATCTACAAAGAGCCCAAGAGGCTTATCACCAGAGTACAGCTTGATAGCTGCCGCAATATTACGCTCCATACTATGTGGCTTACGGTAATAACGTATCGTACCGAAGGGTTTATCAGGGCCAAATAATCGATTGGTACGAGAGAACGCTTGAATGATACTTTCATAGCGGATGAGCTTATCTAGATATAAGGTGTTTACCCACTTAGAGTCAAATCCTGTTAGCAGCTGCTCAACCACAATAAGGATGTTCAGTTGATCCGCTGGGGTACGCTCAATGAGCTTATATTCAACTTTGTGGGATAAACGATTAGCAATGTCTTTTTTAAATTTGCTATGACTAGAGATTGTAAATTTTTGCTCAAACTGAGCGTTATAGTCCTCTATGATTTCAGCTAGGCCCTGCTCTTTAAAAATTGAGGTGGTTTCATTGCCTTCGTTAGGATCGAATAAAGCACTTATTTTTAAATCCAGATTACCCTCGGCTATTTTTTGTTTAAGTAGCCTATAGTAGGTAATGGCCTCAGTAATACTGCTGGTAGCGAATAGCGCATGAAATTTATTACCACGGCTCAAGGTTGGATAATTATCTAAGATATCAGCTACCACTTGTTCTTGGTGTTCTGGCGTTAGATACTGCACTTTCGGCAAATAGTCCTCAATACCTTTATTATATGTACCGTCAGCAGAGGTATCACCCGCCATAGGCACGTCGTTCATAAATTTATAATACTTTTTCTGCTTAACGTCATCCGCTAAAGCGTCAGATTCGCTATCCGCTTTTGCTTGATGGAGGGCAACGACCTGGCGAACCTCTTTATCTTTAAAAGTTGCCACACGGTACAAATCAAAGCCTAAGACATTACGGTCACGAATGCCATCAGCAATGCTATAACGATGTAATTCATTACCAAAGATAGTCGCGGTGGTACTCATCTTACGCTGATTTTCATCGTGTATTGGCGTACCTGTAAAACCAAATAGCATAGCGTTAGGAAAAGTCTGCTTAATGGTTTGCAGCATCTCACCAAAGGTAGAGCGGTGAGCCTCATCAACGATAAATACCAAGCGCTTATCTTGCATAACGGTCAAGTCATGCGCGTTCATCGCATTATTATCGGCCTTAATGTTGCTCATCTTTTGAATAGAAGTGACAATCAAGACGTCAGCAGGATCATCACTCTTAAGCTTGCTTATTAGCGCATTAGTATCTTCAGTAGCTTGTACACTTTGGCTTTCTTCAGCAAAGCTCTTATAAGCATCAAGTGACTGCGTACCTAGCTCAATTCTATCCATCAAAAACACCACTTTATCAGCGTCTTTTGAGCTGGCAATCAGTTGTGCTGACTTAAAGCTAGTCATGGTTTTACCAGAGCCTGTAGTATGCCAAACGTAGCCGCCTAACTGGCTGTTTTTACTTTGCCACTGCGTCGTAGATACCTTGTCTGATATGGCGTTAGCGGCATAATACTGATAGCTGCGCATGACCTTTAGCACCCCATCGGCATTATCTGCCACGGTATAAAAGCCAATAAGCTGATGAGCCATAGGAATCGACAGTAATGAAGCGGCGATGTCTTTGTAACTGGTGTATGGCTCGTTATAGACGTTGGCCCACTGAAAATAATACTCAGGTTTAAAATTACCATCTGGATTGGCAAAATAAACCGTTTCATCCGGTGTCATCGCGACGAATATCTGCACTAGGGCAAAGAGTCCGCTAAAGATACCGGCTTCGGCATATTTTTCGATTTGAATCCATGCTTGACTGACGGCGATACCGCTTTTTTTAAGCTCAAGATGAAATACAGGCATACCGTTGATGAGTAGCATCAGATCGCCACGGCGATTTTTTAGAATAGGTGATTTGGTAGGAAATAGCGGCTGCTTTACGATTTGATAACGGCTTTGACCGGCGGCGATTTCATGACGGTTATAAATACTAAGACTGATTTCTTTGCCGTAGTGCAAGGTGTCATCTGGGTTATCACGGGTAATGGCGACACTGTTACCATTGATAAAACCGTTTAGCTGGAGCGGCGTCTTTAAGGTATTGATCTGCTCGATGAGCTGCTGCATCTCGCTATCAGTCAATGGAATGTTGTTAAGTCGGTCCGGATTGCGATTGTTCTGAAATAAAATATTGGCCCAGTTGTCTATTAAATCCTGCTCTGTCGGACGGTTGATAACCGTCTTTTCCCATCCCTTTTGAATAAGAATTTTGATAAGGGCGTTTTCAAACTCATCTTCTGATTTAAAAGTCATGGGCTTGCCTTATGGCGTTAGATTACTTTACGTTAAATGTGGATTAGGAACATAGTTATACAAACATCTTTGCCAATAGGGCTTTTTTAAGATTTTCGAGGGCTTTGAGCTGCTTGGCTTGTAAGGCCAAGGTGTCATCTAATTGTTTGAAGAAGTTGCCAATGGCGGTTTGTTCCTCAATATTAGAAGGTATCAGGATTTCTATTACACTAAGCTGTTTTTTCGAAATTTCTAAAAAGGTGGAGCCAGAAGCTTTTTCCAGTGCATACTCTTTAAGTAGATGACCCATAGAGTAAAGAAAATAGACGTCTATGTCTTTTGCTATGAAAGACTGAAAGCCTTGATTGGTAGCTGCATCATTTCTTAGTATCGCCATATCACCAATACCTGCTCTAGATGTAAATAAAATAGTTTTATGAGCTGGTAAAATCTGTGCTGAGCTTTTCTGTAGACCTAACTCTGTAATGGTTTTGACACTGTTGTCAGCATATACTTTCTTACCTATTTCCGTCGGTGAATACCAATCGATTTCGCCACCCCAAAAATCTGAGTTAGTCGTGTCAGGTGTGCCGCCGCCAACTATCTCTACAACCTCCTCTAACCTCTTCTCAACCCAATTTCCACTAAATCCTTGTAAACGGATCTCAGGCTGGCTTTTTCCTGCTTGAGGGAACATTTTGTTGAGGAAGGATTTTTTAAGGGTTTTGGTTTTTTTATACTTACTTCTAGATAATGCAATAGTTTCGTCGATATGCTGAAAGAAGTTACCGATGGTGGTTTGCTCTTCAAGGTTTGGGAAACTTAATAATAATGATTTTAAGTCTGAGTTTCTGATATGAACGACTGATTTACCTTGAGCCTTTTTAGATAATTCTGACTTACTTTGTCCATTTGAAATTTTAAGTGCCGTAAATGTTGAGCTATAAGCATCACTTAACCCCACTATATTCAAATCACCGCCTAATATAATCCCTTTTTGTTTTACCGCAGAGGCACGAGCAATATCTTCTGCTGTTTCTCCCGACGCAGGTACAATAATTTCATTACCTTGAGATTTGATAGAGTTTTTATTTTCATTAACGAACGTATCTACTTTATCTATGACAGTTTGATACTTGGTGTACAGACGACCGTATAAAATAATAGGGTGGCCACTTGATCTCAAATCTGATTTTGAATAGCCACTTCCTTTCGAAAAATTAGCGATATCTCCTAATTTTTTCTCAACCCAATCTCCACTAAACCCATTAAAACGTATGTTTGGCATGTTGTTATTTACATTCATATTACGCTCTATTTATTAAAAGTTGCAGTAGTGAGATGTTGATATAGTAGGAGCTACGTCCGATTTTCTCTTTTTGTAGTAGTCCAATATCGGTCAGCTCGTCTAAATATTTAGTAGCGGTGATGCGCGACACGTCTAAGTCATCCATCACAAACTCTATCTTGGTATAGGGATGATTAAATAGGTTGTTTAGCAGCTCTTGGCGATAGATTTTGGGTTTTTCATCGCGTATTTTAAGCTTGTACGTTTGTATCAATGCCTTGATGTCTTTAATTAACGTGATAGTGGATTTAGACGTTTCTTCTACACTATCAAGCATAAATAACAGCCAGCCTTCCCAGTCACCAGTATCTCGAACGTGCTGTAGATAGTGATAGTAATCAGCCTTATGGCGAATCAGGTAGTGGCTAAGGTATAAAACAGGCAAATCTAGTAAGCCTTGCGCCACTAGATAGAGAATATTTAAAATCCGTCCTGTACGTCCATTACCATCATAGAACGGATGGATACTCTCAAACTGATGATGAATGACCGCCATTTTTACCAGTGGGTCCAGATCGCAGATCGCATCATCATTTATGAAGGTGGCGAGATTATCCATCAATACTTTGATATCGTCGCCGTGTTGGGGCGGCGTATAGACTATGTCGCCTTGGCTGTTTTTGAGAGTAGTACCTGGCAGCTTACGAAAGCCTGCGACGTTTTTCTCTAACTCTTCTTGAATGGCCAAAATATCACTTAAACGAATAATGCCACTTTTTCGTACTGTGTCGAAACTTGATTTTAGCGCTTGCGTATAGTTCTGTACCTCTTTGGTTGCAAGACTTTGGTTGACGATATCAAGCTCAGCTTTAAACAGCTCATCATTGGTAGTGACAATATTCTCTATCTCAGAGCTGTGCTTCGCTTCTTGTAGAGCCAAGGTATTGATCAAGATCGCTTCATTAGGGATGGATGAGACCACACCTTTGAGTTCAGCTAAATAGCGATTGGCTGAAGACAGTTTTTTTAGGACGGCTCTGGTTTCTAGCGCCTCCATATCAGGGAGCGGTAAAGGGATAATCTGATACTCGTCCATGGACACCTCTTGGGATATGTATAATATTTCAGCTTTTTTATACATGTTATGCGTATACGCATAAAAAATCAGCTTTTCTATACATGTTTATTTGATATCAGCATTTAACATAGCTAGCTTTTTAAAATGGCCTGTAGCGCTTGCAGTCCTGCACTATCGAACTCATCAGCAACTAAGTCATCTATCATATCGGCAAGCTGGCATTCTGATGCTGTAAGCTCATTCGTCGTTGCGGTATAAGTGTCTGCATACTTGTCCGCTAGCGCCCTTACTTGTCCTGTAAGGTCACTAATGACGTCATCAGCCAACTGCGCCATGACCTGTACTAACGGCTGTACCCATTTAAGGTGAAGTAGCTCATTAACCGTGTCATCATCCAGCCATTCGATAACGAGCTTAGTGAGTTGATGTAAGGCTTCGCTATCGTCTCTAATTTCAATCTTTAGCGTCTTTTCTTGTGTTAATAGCCCATCTGCCTGCACGAGCCTTGCTTCTTCACTGTCAGCTGCAAATTGATGCATCGCTTGTAAAGTTTTTAGATAGCTATTGATAGCAGATTTGCCATAAGTACCATCTTTATTTGCCTCTATGGCATCCCAGTTGACCGCTGATTCTTGAGCAATAAAATCAAGTTTTTCAGGTTTTTTAGGTTTACGGTCTAGGAATACAAGATATCGGTTTAAGCCTAAGATTTCAGGAGTTTCGATATCTTTATAAGCAGCTTTCAGTGCCTTGTTGATTTCACTAGAGGCAAAGCTGGTGTTGCTATCGTTTAGTAATTTCTCTTTTTCTTCTTCATTTAGCTCATCAATCAAGCTTTCTAATTCGCCAATGACAGCAGTTAGCTGATGCTCTTTATCCTGTAGGCTTTGCAGTCTGTCTGCTAATAGATGCTGCTGTACCAAGTAAAAAGGCAGGATGTGACCGGCCCAACCTTCTTGAACCTCTTCGTCTTTGCCGTTTACCTTTTTAAGTACCATATTGGGATTAACAACAGTGGTGGCAGCAAAACTTTCTGTTTTGATAATTTCTAAATCTACTGTTATGAGTTGCCACTGATCATCGAGTGCTTGATAAGCGATGTATTTATTAATTAATAAAAAATCTTGCAGACGAGTAAAAATGTCATTTGCTAATACATCTTCTTGCCTTGATATTTTCAGGTTATCCAAGTTAGTAATCAGCTGTTGATCCAGGTAGTCAGCAAAATCGGCAAAACCACTGCGGTAACGCTCAAAAAATGCTTTTACGTCATGGTTCTGGTAGATATGTGGCTCAATATCGGTTGTCGCAAGCTCGTAATAAGGCTTATCTTCTTCCTGATTAAACAAGCTGCCTTTGAGACTTGGGAACGCTGTCCAGTAACGATCAAGCGCATCAATCTCATTTCTCGGGATACCGCCAAACATAGTGGCATAAATATCCCAAGCAGTAGCTGCTTCAGCAGAGTCTACATATCGTGGAATGTTTAGATTGTAGCCTTGATCACGTATATCTTGTTGGCTGACCACACGGGCGTATTTGTCAATATCTTGACGGTCAATAACCGCATCCGTGATTTTTTTGATATGCGATGCTTGTAGTTGGTTGTCTTTGCCAACTTTTATAAAATCTTTTGAAGCATCTATGATTAGCACATCTGTGTTGACGCGTTTTTGTTTGAGAATGATGATAACCGTAGGAATACCTGTGCCAAAGAAGATATTAGCAGGCAGCCCAATAATGGTATCGATATGATTATAGTCGATAAGATTTGTGCGAATTTTTTCTTCTTCACCGCCACGAAATAATACGCCGTGAGGCAGCACAATCGCCATGATACCGTCTGGTTTGAGATGATATAGGTCGTGAAGTAAAAAGGCATAGTCTGCCTTAGTTTTTGGTGCAAGGCCAAAACGAGCATAGCGCGGATCAGACTCTTTGTTGGCAGAGTCCCATTCTTGTGAATAAGGAGGATTAGATACCACAGCATCTACGTGCAAGATGTTATAGCTATTGACTGGGTCAGCTTCATCAAAGTATGGCCAATCATCCTCTAACGTATCCGCATTACGAGTAAAGATATTAGAAGGCAAAACCCCGCGCATGATTAAGTTCATACGAGTCAAGTTATAGGTATTTTGTTTGAGTTCTTGGGCGTAGTATTTGACGTTGTTTTTACTATCAATATGTCTGGCAATAGATTGACCGATATTAATAAGTAGCGAACCTGAACCACTGGTTGGGTCATAGATAGCAATATTGTCTCGATCTTTTAGATGGTCTGCAATAATCTCAGACATCAACAATGACACCTCGTGTGGGGTGTAAAACTCACCAGCTTTTTTACCTGCATTGGCTGCAAACATACCCAAAAGATACTCATAGATGAAGCCAAGAACATCATAATCTTGCTTACCATCCATAGGAATACTTTTAATCAAATGAATCAAACTACTGGCCGCTTTGGTCTGAGATGCCGCATCTTTACCAAGATTGCTTAAGCCAGTTTGTAAGGTTGAAAAGATACCTTCAAACACCTTCTTGTTCTCTATGTGCCGTGAAAATGAGTTTAGTGCATCACGTATGTTAGCAATCTCAAAATCACTACTTTTACTTATCCAGGTCGAAAACAGATGCGTATAAGGAATAAAGTAGCCAAGGTTTTCTTTAATAAACTCGACAGCTTCAACGTCTTCTTCCGTCAAGCTGCTAATATTCTCATCAGTAAAATCATTAGCTTTTAAAAATTGCAATTCTTTATCTGATAAAAATTTGTAGAACATAAACCCGATAATATAGTCTTTATATTCATTCGCTTCGATCTTAGAGCGCATTTGATTGGCGGATTGCCAGATTTTGTTAGCTAGTTGTTGTTTATTCATAAGGCAGTTTGGTCTTTATAAGTGATCAAGGAGATGGCGGCATGGTGTCAGATTGTAGCGGTTAACAGGTCTGAAGGCAAAACGCTATTTCATCAACTAACAACATTTTAGTAAACTCATCATTACGTCATTAGTTTGCAAATTTTGGTTACATAATTTTTTAATCGTATATCAATTCAAATTCTGCTTACTAATTCATTAAATAATGATCCTTTAGCTCAACTGGCAGTTTTAGACTGAAGGTCTTTCATGGGTGTTATTTCAATTGACATAAACTAGAACGTGTTATCAGTTAGCAGAGCTATTTTAAAATAAGGTATAATAAGAATCAAAAGTACTCTTCTACGTAGACTGAGTGACTTTAGTATTATTACTAAGTATAACGGCTCGGGCGAAGTTTTCGTATTGTGCAATAATAAAAATGCACAGTCATAATATAACGTTATAAGTTACGTAATTAAACATATTATGCAGAAATTAGGGGTTGTAAATTTCATAGGTGTGCCATTTAATATCGCTAGCTACGCCTTACTTACCCATATGGTGGCGCAAGTTTGTGGATTAGAGGTTGGTGAATTTGTTTGGACGGGCGGCGATTGTCATATTTACCAAAACCATCGTGAGCAAGTTGAATTACAGCTGACACGCGAGATTTATACCTTGCCAACCTTGACCCTGAATCCTAATGTGACCGATATTTTTGCTTTTAACTATGATGATATCAGCGTCGATGGTTATGAATCGCACCCTGCTATTAAAGCCAAGGTTGCAGTCTAATTTTTTATCGCTTTAATATTAAAAGACAATAAAAAGGATATGTTATGAGTTATGCCAATACCGAAGTTGCCCAAATCGCGGCTATCAGTAGCAATCGCTGTATCGGCAAAGAGAATGAGCTACCGTGGCATATCTCAGCAGACTTGCAGCATTTTAAAAGCATGACAACTAAGCAAAATGAGAGCGCGATACAAGGTATCGTCATCATGGGTCGTAAGACTTTTGAGTCAATGGGCAGCCGACCACTGCCAAAACGTATCAGCTTTATTATCACCACCCAACTAGATTATGCTGAACAAAAAGGCTTAGTCGGTAGCGAAAAAGCTTATGTGATGCACAATTTAGACGATGCGCTGACCCAAGCGGCAAGTTTGGCTCATGGTGCGCACCTTGATACTATTTGGGTCATCGGCGGCGAGCGTGTTTTTAAAGAAGCGATGATGTATACCGACCGTGTCGAGCTGACGCATGTCGATACTGACATTATGGATGGCGATGCCTTTTATCCGGAGCTGCCAAACGAGTTTGCAGTCGCAGAGGAATCTGAGCAGATACATGATGAAAAAAGTGGCTTAGATTTTAAGTTTGTGACTTATAGAAGAAAAGCCTAGTCTCATTCAATTCTTATAACTTACTACTTAAAAGGAGAAACCGCTTATGTACAATTAAAAAAGCCCAGCAAAATTAATTGCTGGGCTTAAAAAACTTTTAGACAAGACAACTGTGGAGCTAAGACTCCAATGTTAGCTTACTAATAGCATTTTTTACCTGTCGAGGGTTTATACATTTTATAGTAAATGCTAATAAGTGTCTATGTCTCCATAGTTGTGAAATTTTCATAACAAATATGGAGAAATAAATGACAAAAGTATATTGTCGTTATCCTAAAGCTGTGCATGTTCGTTGGTATTGGCGCTATCGCTTTAATCGTTGGGAGCGCGTTTGCGAGCACTGTCGCAGCTACCCAAACCAACAGTTAAGTTTTGATTTTTAACGATTCAAAAATCTTAACTGTTTAAGTTTATAATGACAACAGTCTTAGGCTGTTGTCATTTTTTTATGAAAATCCACTTATTCATGCAATACCTTATAAACCGTCTTAGCCAAAATTGGACCTATACCTTGTACTCCAGCCAGCTCTTGCTGTGACGCCCCAAGTAATTGCTGCATACCGCCAAAGTGATTGAGCAAATCGCGGCGACGCTTTTCACCAAGCCCCGGTATAACTTCTAGTACTGACGATGAACGGCGCTTATCACGTTTTTTACGGTGCGCAGTAATGGCAAAACGATGCGCTTCATCGCGAATATGCATCAATAAATGTAACGCCTTACTATCCATAGGCAAATCAAGCGGCTCATGGTCAAGGAAATGCAATACCTCAAGCCCCGCCTTACGCCCTTCACCTTTTGCCACGCTAATCAGCAGAGTGTCGCCAAGAATACCTAACTCGGTCAGCACTTCTTTAGCGATGCCAAGCTGACCTTTTCCACCATCAATCAGCAATAAATCAGGCAATGGCTGCTTCTGATAACGCCGTTTCAGCACTTGCCTCATTGCTGCGTAATCATCGCCACCGACAATATCATGAATCGCATATTGGCGATAATCACGGCGGCGCGAACCACCTTGGTCAAAGACCACGCAGCTACCAATGGTGGCCTCGCCCATGGTATGCGAGATATCAAAACACTCGATACGATCAATGGTTCGATCAGTAACGTCCGCTAAGACGTCTTTGAGTGCTCCAAAGCGCGCATGTAATTCTAGATAATCACCAAGCTTGGTTTTTAAGGCATTATTGGTATTGAGTTTTGCCAAGTCTAACCATTCAGCGCGGTGCTCACGGACGCTGGTTTTAATGACAACTTTGCTGCCAAAATGCGTTGCCAGTGCTTCACTAACCGCGACCTGATCAGGTAACTCATCGCTTAAGATAATCTCTGCTGGCAAGTCATCCGTTACCTGAAAATAGAAGGAAGTAATAAATGCCGATAGATTGTCAGCGAGTGGTTCACTGCTATCGACATCAGGAAAATAGTTCTTACCACCGAGCACGCGCCCGCCACGGACGGTCAACACGTTAACACAGGTCATGCCTGCTTGACTGGCAATCGCAATCACGTCGGCCTCGCCTTGCACGGTATAAACGGCTTGCTTCGCTTGCACTTCGCGCAGCATGGAGAGCTGATCACGATAGAAGACCGCTTTTTCAAAATCTAGTTCCTCAGCAGAAGCTTCCATTTTTTCAATCAGCGTACTATGAATATCGCTAGAATCGCCTTTGAGGAAGCGAATAGTATTATTGACATCTTCGCTATACTCTTCTGGCGACACAAAACCGACACAGGGCGCACGGCAACGCTTAATTTGATACTCAAGACAAGGGCGCTTACGTTGCTTAAAAAAGGTATTGGTACATTGACGCATCTGAAACATTTTTTGCATTAAGACTAATGTTTCTTTTGCCGCATGAGCCGATGGGAAAGGACCAAAAAAGCGACCTTTTTGATGGTTGCCCTTACCGCGTCCATAAGCCAGACGCGGATACGGCTTATCTGCTGAAATAAACACATAAAGATAAGATTTATCATCGCGCAATAGCACGTTATAAGGCGGGCGATATTCTTTAATCAGATTTTGCTCAAGCAGCAGCGCTTCGGTCTCACTACGGGTAATAATGGTTTCGATATTATGAATCCGCGCCACCAGTGCCCGCGTCTTTGGATGGTCAATGGTCTTAGCAAAGTAACTGTTGACGCGGCTCTTTAGCGACTTGGCTTTACCAACATACAGAATATCGCCATTTTTACCCAGCATTTTATAGACCCCTGGTAGATTCGGCAGGCGCTGGATTAAGTGCTTAAGGCGGGCTTTTTTATCGTCGACGGGACTCGATGCGGAGACATTGACCATAGAATTTCTGACTCTTAAATTAGGGCTTTAAAATTAGCACACATTAAAAATGTGAGTAATATCATCATTTATGGGGCAACAACCAGTATTTTGCAAGCCAATAGTGAGCTTAGCAACAACCATAAAAAAGCCAGCATCGAGGCTGGCTTTTATAGCAAACTTTAAAAATCTAGTGGCGGAAATTTGGCAATAACGCTGGAATACCCGGCAACATACCAACGATTGCCATAACTCCTGTTAATATCACAAAAGTGACCACAGGAATAATCCAGCGGCTCATTTTGGTCAGATTGGCACTGCGCTCTTTTGAGCCAATTAAACCTAAGTTGTCTAGTACTAGGGTAATCGACCAACCAAAGGCTGGATTGACCAAGGCTGAGGCAAAAACGACAATGGCCGCAGACTGGGTGGTTTTACCTTCGCGTGTCATCTCCATCCCTGCTTCAAGCAGCGGTATAAACACACCAACGATCAGCGCCACGCACATGACTGGTTCCCAAATGGCTAAATCCATGGGATAACCCCAAACGCCTGCAATAATACAGAACAGAGCCGTTAAAATTGCACCGGCTGGAATAGGACGTTTGGCAATCGCTGCCGGTACAATATACGTGCCCCATGACGATGCAAAGTTCGCGCCGCCCAATAAAGAGCCTGCCACCTGACGAATAGATGCACTGGTCATGGTATCATCGATATCCATCAGCACGCGCTCAGTACGTTTCGGATAGCTAATTTTTTGAAAGACCTGATGACCTAAAAAGTCTGGTGACCACATAGCAACGGCCAATACCGCAAATGGCAGCACTACAATAAAGCTCTCAATCGTTGGCAAGCCTAACATCCAACCCGTATTTTCACCCCACCAATACATCGGGTTCATATGCGGTAGACCGGGTGCTGTTTTAAAGGCAAATGGCGCGCCCATCGCAAAGGCAACCCCGCCGCCTAACAGACAGCTCAGTGGCACAGCCAGCCAACGCTTTTGGTAATTCTCTAAGACCGCATATAAGATAATCGTCAGTAGAATCACCACAAAAGCAATATGCGACATGCCAATGCCTTCAGCCCACGTAAATAGGTTTTTAACTTGGGAGGTGGTGCCGATAAAGCCTAAATACAGCAGTAAACCACCGCACACACCTTTACTGGTCAAGTTTGCCAGCAGACTGCCGCCTTTACTGATGGCAAGTAACAAGCCAAAAGCACCGATTAGCAAACCAAAAGCCATCGGGTGACCGCCAGCGGCAACGACGATAGGAATGAGCGGAATCAGTGGACCGTGCGTACCGGCAAGGTTAGCAGTTGGCAGTAGAAAACCCGAGAATAAAATAATAAAAAAGGAAACGATTAGCAGCTCATAGCGGACGTTTTCTAGGACAAAGGCATCACCTAAACCAAGCGGGCCGGCAAAGGTTGCCGCAATAGCACCTACCATCACCACTTTACCAATGGTCGCCGCCATCGCTGGAATCGTATCTTCATACTCAAAACGATAATCACGGAACGGCAAGTTTGGACGCCAGCGTTTCGGCTGCATGATTTGTAGTTCATGATTGAGATAGGCGTTACGATTTTTAAAACTAGAATTGGGCTTATGTAAATCTACATAGCTGCCTTGCAAATCTTTATCAGAAGGGATTGATTGCTGCGGGTTGGACCCTGAGGCGGGAAGCTGTGTACCACTCATCACATTTCCTTATGTCGACTGAGATTTGAGCAGTTTTATTTACCCTAATATGGCGTAAAATAATACAGTGTAAATAAAGTCACTCAAAACAAAATGCCGCTATTGTAAGGTATCAGTAGGGATAATGCGAGGCTTTAACAATTAAAAGATACTATCCGTATCGTTATGAAAAGTATTTTTTATGACTCGGTGGTCGATAGTTAGAAAATAGTAATGAATACCCTTAAGAGATAAGCGTTATGATACTAATAGCGCTATCGTTACGCTTTAAAGCTGGTGGGCTTAGGTGTTTTTCACTATGATAAATGTCTTTTTATGACTTATTGCTTGATAGTCATACCTTACAAACAACCATGCTTGCTGTCATATTCAACTTAATACAATAAAAACACGTTATACGATAAAAATAATCCATACGATAAGATGAGCAAAACCGAAAAATCAATAGGAAACATCAATGAGTTTACTGCCAAAAAAACTTGAAACACTAAGGCGTAATGCCAAAAAGAACATCATGCCATTACTTACCCCTTATTTGCTTAAAATGCGTATTAATACTTATGCGCCCTACATCGGTGCCGGTATCAAGATTGAGCATATCAATCTCGATCAAGGCTTGTGCGTCGTCAGCATGGGGCTAAACAGCTTAAATAAGAATATCGTCGGTACTCAGTTTGGTGGCAGTCTATATTCGATGGTTGATCCGTTTTATATGCTCATGCTCATGCACCAATTGGGTAGCAGCTATGTGGTTTGGGATAAAAGCTCACACATTGAGTTTGTGGCACCGGGCAACAGCAAAGTCACCGCGCGCATGAAAATCCCTAGTGATGAAATCAAAACCATTCAGGATTTAGCGAAAGACGGCGAACCCGTATTTCGTGAATATATGGTTGATATCGTCGATGAGCAACAAAAAATCATCGCTACCGTGACCAAGACTATTTACATTCGCCTGCGTAAATACAGTAAATCTAAAGACCAAATCAACCGTATAGACAATTTAGAAAGCTAACGTTAAGCTTAAAGCGTTTAACTAAAATAAAGCCCCACATACAAAAACCCCAATCTGGCAGTCGCACAGATTGGGGTTTTGTCTTTTTTGGTACTACCCGCTTATTTATATGATAAACCTATGAATAAGGGCTTGTATCTGCTTACTCTTTATTGCCGAATCGCATAATAGACGGCTCCGCAATAAAGTAATTTTAAGCACAATGCTTAAAAGCAGATACTGGATATAATTTAAGCGTCAGCTTTTGGCTTAACAACTTTAGGTGCACGCGGAGCAAGCTTCTCGCGGATACGTGCTGATTTACCAGAGCGCTCACGTAAGTAGTATAGTTTCGCACGGCGAACAGCGCCACGGCGTTTCACTTCGATGCTATCGATGATTGGTGAATGCAATTGGAATGCACGCTCAACGCCAACACCGCTTGAGATTTTACGTACGGTAAACGCTGAGTTTAAACCGCGGTTACGCTTAGCAATTACAACGCCTTCAAAAGCCTGTAAACGCTCACGCTCACCTTCACGTACTTTTACTTGAACCACAACGGTATCGCCGGGTGCAAAGCTTGGGCGCTCAATCAATTGAGCATTTTCGATGACCTGAACCAATGGATGCTTGTTGCTCATGAGAGTTATCTCCTCACATTAGATAATAGAGGCTTGACGCATATCACCTGTTTGTAATAATTAATCATAGCTATTATTAATATCTTTGATTAATAATAACTACAACGTAAATGGGTTATGACAAACGGCCATTATGCTATGACTCGTTTTATTACTGCTCAAAATTTTATTTCTTAACTGTTTATTTTTTCAACCGCTATTAACGCTGCTTTTTATCTGCTTTAGCCAATGCTTTGAGCCACTTTGCTTGCTCTACCGTTGGCGTAAACGCTTGCCATAAGTCTGGACGCCGCGTTTGCGTACGTTCGACTTGTTGGCTAAAGCGCCACTTAGCGATATTGGCATGATGACCTGAAAGTAATACTTCAGGAACCGCCATACCCGCAAACTCATGCGGCTTAGTATAATGTGGACAATCAAGCAAGCCATCGACAAATGAGTCTTGCTCAGCTGACTTGTCATCGCCCATAATATCAGGCAGACGACGTATCACACTATCCATCAGAACCATGGCTGGTAGCTCACCACCCGTTAAGACATAATCACCGAGCGATATCTCCATATCGACATACTGCGACAGTAAGCGCTCATCAATACCTTCGTAACGACCACATAATAAAATCATGCCGTCATACTCAGTCATGCTGACCACACTACTTTCACTGAGCGTCTTGCCTTGTGGTGACATATATATCACCGGACAATGCGCACTATCGACACGGCAACCGTGCTGACTGGCTCGTAGGCGCGCATCCTCAATCGCTTGGGATAATGGCTCAGCCATCATCACCATGCCAGGACCACCACCATACGGGCGCTCATCAATACGGCGATAATTATCAGTGGTATAATCACGCGGATTGATGCATTCAATCGTGACTTGTTCCTGAGTGACTGCCCGTCCCGTGATTCCAAACTCACGAATCGTGGCAAACATTTCAGGAAAAATACTAATCACGGCAAAATACATCGGATGTCTACTTGCACAATGGATAACAGTGGCTAAATAAATCGGTGTGACTATCAACAACCTTTAACGATAAAGCCGAAGCTTATCTCACCAAAACTTGTCTTAATAATTAATTATTAACCATTACTGATTAATAATCGCTTATTAATAATCACTTGGCCATGCCACAAGCACGGTTTTCTCAGCCATATTGACTGCAATCACTGTCTGCTTATGCCAAGGTATCAGGCGCTCTTCTTTATCCAAACTGTCTGAATTTGCCGTTACACGCATGATGTCATGGGCACCGGTTTCAAACATTTCAGTGATAGTGCCTAAATACTCACCTTGCTCGTTCATCACGCGCAAGCTGACCAAATCCGACCAATAATATTCGTCTTCCGCTGTTTCTGGCAAAACGTTTTGTTCGACCCAAAGGGTTACCCCATTCATGGTCTCAGCAAGGTTACGGTCAGGAATTTGCTCAAATTGAGCGACAATACCTGTCCCTTGCTCACGCCAAGCCTTTACGGTCAAAGGCTTCATGCCAGTAGCAGTTTTCATCCACCAAGGCTGCATGTCAAATATTGCCGTACGATCATCCGTATCACTAAATACCCACAGCCAGCCTTTAATGCCATAAGGCTTCTTTAGCTGACCGATTTTCATAAGTGCACTAGCGTTTGGAACAGATGACATAACGGCTAACCTAACAATGACTAAAACAGCAATGATTAAAAACGCGGCGCTGAATACAGTTCAATCAAAAGCGATAAACGCAATCAAAAGTAATAAACAGTTAATGGCGCACCCTGGTCAGACCAGTTACGCTATGTTTTCTAAAGCCGACCAATAAACGTGAACATCACGCTATCAGTACTTAGTAGCTGAAACTTAAGCAGTTGCTTCAGTTTGAGCTACAGACTTGTTATAAGCTTTTGCTAATGAAGCAACGCGATCTGAAGGTTGTGCACCTTTAGCGATCCACGCATTGTACGCTTCCATATTTAGGCGTACTGCTTCTTCAGACTCTTTAGCGAGTGGGTTAAAAAAGCCGATGTTTTCAATGTAGCGACCGTCACGCGCGCGGCGTTGATCAGCAACAACTACTTGATAAAATGGGCGTTTCTTGGCACCGCCCCGTGCTAAACGAATAACAACCATGTGAATTCTCTCTTTCGCAGGTATACCAAAAAGGGCATAATTATATCACAGTCTTGTTTTATTGAAAACATAAACTGTGCTTATTTAATTATTTATTAACAATAGCTTAAATAGCAAGGCATGTAAAACATAATTCATAATTCGTGGTCAATTTATTAGGCTTGACCCTATTAAATCGGCTACCAATTCTATCGATAAAGCCAACAACCACATTATTTGATTATGCTATCCTACAAGCAAACGCTAAGACCAAACCCTATTATTGAACCGCACAGCCAAAAAAGCTGCTTTATAAGGCTTTAAACCGTAGGCTTGTCATACTGAATAACGTTATACTTTTTATATGTCAAACTCAATAAAAAACGCTATGTTTATAGGTGATTCTTAAAAACTTATCTTATAAATATTTTGCTCAACCTTTTGGACTGCTATGATTACACCAAAATCGCAACCTCGGCGCAAAGGTCGGCTTGCACGCTCTTACTCCAATACTTGGCTGACCACTTTAATGGTGGCGTTTATTGTCATTATCAGTGTCGGGGTATCGATTTTGTTTTTTTGGCGTAGTCTGTATTTACCCGAGCTTAAAAATCATGCGCGCTATCTGACCAGCGAATTACGTTTGATGCACAGCGTCAATCAAGACTGGAAACATGACCCTGCTGTGCGGCAATGGATTTATCAGCATTCACATGTGGTGGTGGTCAATAATCCCAGCGATTTCCCGACCATAGAAGATAAAGCCTTTGTTGGCGTGTTCACTGATGTATTGCAACGTGAAATTGGCGCGCAGTTGGGTCGTCCGGTTGAGGTTTATTTTAAGTTTAAACCGACCCCTCAGCTGTGGGTGCAAGACAGCCGTGATACCAGCTTTTGGGTTCGCGAACCGGTGGTGTACTACTCGCAGTATAGCCCAGCGCTATTATGGTTATTTTTAGTAGGTTTGCCTATTTTGACCTTGCTAACCATTATTTTATTGGCGCGGCAATTAAATCGTCCTTTGAGGTATTTGCAGCGGGCGGCGACCAACTATATCCGTTTGGGTAATGCCACTACCCTACCCACCCATAACGGGCCGACTGAAATACGCCAAGTTAATATGGCCTTTAACCGCTTATTTACCACCCTCAATCAAGCACAAAAAGAGCGGACAATTATGCTAGCGGGTATTTCACACGATTTACGTACGCCGTTAACCCGTATGCGTTTGACCGCTGAGATGCTACCTGATGATTTTTTTCGTGAAGGTTTGATTTATGATATCGAAGATATGGATGCCATTTTAGAGCAGTTTATCTCATTTATGAAAGACGGCTCCGATGAGCCAGTACGCCTGACCAATTTAGATACCATCTTTAATGAGATCATGGTGCAATTTGCGCCGCTGGAATTTATCTACCAGTCCGAATGTCAAAAAATGGTTCCTATCAGGCCGATGTCTATTAAGCGTTTGGTTATCAATTTGGTTAATAATGCCAAGCGTTATGGCAAAGCACCGATTTATTTATCAGCGACCGTCGTACCAACCTTTATAGAAAAAACAGTAGTAGAAGACAGCGATGTGGTGACTGAAAACGAGGTCAATAAAGAAGCAAAAGAGCAATTAGTGATATGTGTGCGTGACTGTGGTGATGGGGTCGCAGAAGACCAGTTAGAGCGTGTTATGCAACCGTTTGAACGTGGTGAATCAGCCCGTACCACGCAAGGTAGTGGTTTAGGTCTGGCGATTGTCGACCGTATCGCGCGCTTGCATCATGGAACAGTTGAAGCGATTAATCATCCAGATGGCGGACTACAAGTTTGTGTCCGTATCCCACTCATCTCTAAAGTTGCAGGTGAGCCGTCATTGGATATCGACAGCGATAACTCATCTATCGCTGCTGATAGTATTAATAATCCGTAAATAATAACGAATAGCAGACAAGACCAGATTCGGACAATTAGCAATTAGCACTTATAAAGCTTAAAAAAACCTACTTTCTAGTACCAATGACAGGCGGAATATACTCAGCACTATTGGTAAAGGCTAAAGGTTGAGTTATTTCATCCTGCGCGGCCTTTAGCGTCTCTGTGCTGGTCGGCTGTTGTAAAAATAAATAATAACCGAGCGCTGCTGCGTTCAATACTACCAAACCACCAAATAAATACGGCATCCTTTGCTATCCTCTATTATTAAGCTGATTTCAATAAATTCAACAAACCATCAATACTCATTTAACTATCATCATAAAAAAAGATTAAGCATCAAAATCGCGGGCGCTTTTCTCTTGGGTAATCTCATCGGCGGCAAGGACTTGGGTCAAAGGTTTAATTGGCCAAGTCATGACAAATCTTGCACCACCAAGCTCACGGCTCTCATCCACTTTCATATTACCATTAAACCAAAAGGCAATACGCGACACAATAGACAAGCCTAAACCATAGCCACCTGATGCTCGGGTGCGACTATCGTCTAAGCGTGAAAATGGAATAAAGACTTTTTCACGATCGGCTTCAGGTATACCATGACCGTCATCTTCAACACTGACAAAGGCATTGCCCTTTCTGATCCCAGCACTAATGATAATGGTACTCTCAGCATAGCGTAAGGCATTACCGGCTAAATTCTGAATCACCCGATGCAGATAACGTCTATCGGCAACCGCTGTTACTTTAGCGTTGGGCAAGTTGGTCACTATCTTGATAGGTTTGCCTAAAGCATTGGTCTCACGCTCGATTTGCTCAAGCAATTCACGCAGATTTACTGGCTCCAAATCTAGCTTTGGCGAGCCCTCTTCTAGCTTGGCGTAAGTTAACATCTCATCAATCAAACCATTCAGCGCTTCGATATCTTCATCAATATAATCGCGCTGCATAAAGCGTGAGTCTTCATCATCAGTATCGGCCAGCATGTCGACCGCAAAACGAATACGCGCCACCGGTGTACGCAGCTCATGCGATACCGCCCGCGTCAGCTCGCGTTGCGATTCTATTAATCGCTTAATATGCGCCGTCATCGCATTGAAGGTCGCGGATAAACGCGCAATTTCATCTTGCCCGATAACCTGTACGTTAATATCAAGATTGCCTTTACTAACCTCGTTAACACCCACTTGAATCAGTTGCAATTTGCGTTCGAGCGGGAAAATAAGCGCATAAACACCCAAGCTGATTAAGAACATACTGATCAAAATCATACTAATAATCAAATTCAGCGGGAACCAATTAAACAGCGGTACCGGACCAATTAAAATCGCCATATCATTGATTTCAGAGGGCACAACGACCGTAATCGACGAGTTGCTCTTACTGGTATTGGTATCTTGTAATAAGATGACCACCTCATCGCGGCGCAAACGTGCCATCTGATCAGGATCTAAATTGAGCGTATTGACTGCTCTAAACTCTAAAGGAAAAGCAAATTTCTCTTCTAACTGCGCCAAACGCGAACGTTTATCGGATAAGGTTGCATGATAAGATAAATCATCGAGTAAAAATACAGCTATCGCCCGTACTTGCTGCTCAGTCACTTGGGTGATACGCGCTGTTAAAATATTTTGATTGTCTGGTAAGCCATAATAGACATCGGCATAAACCGGTTGGTCAATATAGCGAACGACGGTATTACCTTTCTCAAAACGACGCAGCTCACTGGCATTAAAATCTATTTTATCAATCGGTACAATGCTGAATTCTGCACCAAACAAACTACTAGCGTCAGACAACCAATACTCACGCTGCGATTCACTCTCTTGGTGAGCAATGCCTTCACTGACGATATGAAATGCACCCGTTGCCATATTTTCACGGTAAGACTGGACGCGTTCTTTATTAATGGTATCCATCAATAACTGGGCAAATAATGCCACGCACAAACAGACGATTAAGAGTCCGGCATAAATACGAACAAAGATACTGTGTTTAAGAGAAGAAACTAATGACATACGTGCCGTGACCAACCTAATAAAGAAAAAATATTAATGAATGCTAAATATTTGCTGCACTATTTATATGAGACTCATTTAATTTACAACGATAATTATCGCTCAATTAAACCACATAACGCAGCATTTAAGTTCAAAAATTAAAATTTAAACCATAAAAAACCAGCATTCAGCTGGTTTTTTATAAGAAACTTATGCAGACTAAATATTTACATCTACTACGAAATATTAATTGCCTTCTTTAACGAACAAATAACCTTTACTACGGACCGTTTTGATACGTTTAGGGTTCTCTGGATCATCACCGATTTTTGGACGAATACGTGAGATACGTACGTCAATCGAGCGATCTTGACCATCATATTCGATACCGCGTAGACGCTCAAAGATATCTTCACGTGACAAGATACGACCAGCGTTAGAAGCTAGTAACCATAACAAATCATATTCCGCACTGGTAAAATCAACCAGCTCATCGCCAAGGTTGACTGAACGCCCACCGTTATCGATAACCAACTCACCGAATTCTAAACGCTGTGGCACGTCTTCAGATGGCGCGTTTTCTGAGCGACGTAATAACGCACGAATACGCGCGAGCAATACGCGTGGCTGCGCAGGTTTGGCAACATAATCATCAGCGCCCATTTCAAGACCCAATACTTGATCCATATCTTCTGTGCGCGCAGTCAACATCAAAATCGGGTTATGGAAATGTGGACGAACTTCACGGCAAACCGTCAGCCCATCACTACCAGGAAGCATGACATCAAGTACGACCAAATCTGGTTGTTCGCTGACAATACGGCGAATGGCACGATTACCATCCGTTTCAATAGCTACCTCTAGACCATTCTTAACCAAGTAATCTTGGGTCAACATAGCTAGGCGCTCGTCATCCTCAACAATCAAGATTCGGGGGGTGTTGTCTTCGTCATTCGTTGTCATTGTTATATCCTCTAATACATCTAATTTAAAAACAGTAAAAGTAAGAGCGGTAAATTAATAGCACCGTAACTTAATCGATCCGTAAGCTAATGCAATCGATGTTTGTATAGCTGTTACAAACTTGGTAGCACAGTATACTATTAAACACACAGCTTCCTATACTATAGCTTATAGTTGGTAACAAAACCTATAAACTACCTCCATTAAAACGTTAGTTTGCGTCCAAAAATTATACCCTTTATCATCATAAAAGGGCATAAGATAAATTTTATATAATAATAGTGGTTCTATTGTAGCTTAACCATGACGTCAAAAATCAGCAAAGTAAAAATACAAGAAAACCTGATTGAGTTTAACCACTAAAAATTTACTTTCTAATCCCTAATATAACCATATATCACGGTTGTCGCTAGTGACTTTTCTAGCATTTAATAAAAATTAGTTTAGTTATGGATAAATGCCTAATGACCTAATAGCTTTTCAGATAGCTAATGTTTAGTTTTTAAGAAAAATAAAACGTTAATAGCTAAAATGCTAGCTATTAAAAAAGCAGGTATTAAACAATTAGATATTGGAAGAACAGGCATAAAAAAACAGCCCATGATGGACTGTTTTTTTTATTATTGGCGCAAGAATTAAAGAAAGACGTTAACCTTTGCTACAAAGCATAATACTAAGCACGGTTTTTGTACTTACGGATAGTCTGGAGCTGGGCGACTGATTCCGCCAATGATGCCAAGGCAGCATTGGTTTGTACGGTATCAGATTGGTTGACCAGCATCTGCTCAGCCTTTTTACGTGCTTCAACGATTTTACTTTCGTCAAGGTTGTGTGCACGCATAGCAGTGTCAGCAAGTACGGTAACCATTTTAGGTTGTACTTCTAACACGCCACCTGAAACATAAATCACTTCTTCTTCACCGTTAGGAGTTTGTACGCGCATTGCGCCAGGCTTTAGCAAAGTAATAAGCGGAGTGTGACCTGGCAATATACCAATCTCGCCTTCGGTACCACTAGCTATTAACATGCTAATTTCGCCTGAATACAACTCTTCACGAGCACTTACGACGCGACATTGTAATGTTGCCATACTTAATTCCTTACTATCAAAGCGCGATCAAAACTGCGATGCATTACTTAGGAGTAGATATAAGATTTATATTATACCTACTCGTTAGTTAATACGGATACAACTTACGCTGCAGAAGACTTCATTTTTTCAGCTTTAGCTACTACTTCGTCAATGCCACCAGCCATGTAGAATGCTTGCTCTGGTAAGCTGTCATATTCACCAGCGATGATTGCTTTAAAGCTAGCAATAGTATCGCGTAGTGGTACATATTTACCAGGTGCTCCAGTGAAGACTTCAGCAACGTGGAATGGCTGTGATAAGAAACGCTGAATCTTACGTGCACGATAAACAACCAGTTTATCTTCTTCTGATAACTCATCCATACCCAAAATCGCGATGATGTCTTTTAGCTCTTTATAGCGCTGTAGAACTTCCTGAACACCACGAGCAACGTTGTAATGCTCTTCACCGATAACCAATGGATCTAACTGACGTGAGGTAGAATCTAGTGGATCAACCGCAGGATAAATACCTTGTGACGCGATATCACGGCTTAGTACGACTGTCGCATCCAAGTGAGCAAAAGTAGTAGCAGGTGATGGATCCGTCAAGTCATCCGCAGGGACATATACCGCTTGTACCGAAGTAATAGAGCCTGATTGCGTAGAGGTAATACGCTCTTGCAGCATACCCATCTCTTCAGCTAGTGTTGGCTGATAACCAACCGCTGATGGCATACGACCTAGTAGTGCTGATACTTCAGTACCGGCTAGTGTATAACGGTAGATGTTATCAACAAATAGCAATACGTCACGACCTTTGCCAGTAGCAGGATCTTTAGTATCACGGAAGTACTCAGCCATGGTCAAACCAGACAGTGCAACACGTAAACGGTTACCCGGTGGCTCATTCATCTGACCATATACCATCGCAACTTTAGATTTGCTAAAGTCTTCAGTGTTTACAACGCCAGCTTCTTGCATTTCGTGATAGAAGTCATTTCCTTCACGCGTACGCTCACCAACACCAGCAAATACGGATAGACCTTCGTGCTTAAGCGCGATGTTGTTGATCAATTCCATCATGTTAACGGTTTTACCAACACCAGCACCACCAAACAGACCAACTTTACCACCTTTAGCAAACGGGCAAAGTAAATCGATTACTTTAATACCAGTCTCTAAAAGTTCAGTACTGTTTGATTGTTCTGCATAGCTTGGCGCTTCGCGGTGGATTGACCAGCGCTCAGAGGCTTCTACTGGACCTTCTTCATCGATAGGGCGACCAAGAACATCCATGATACGACCTAGCGTACCGATACCGACTGGCACAGAAATTGGGCCACCAGTATTAGTAACCGGTAGGTTACGCTTGAGTCCTTCAGTAGAACCCATAGCAATCGTACGTACGATGCCATCACCCAGCTGTTGCTGTACTTCTAAAGTAGTTTCGGTGCCATCAACTAGCAAAGCATCAAAAATCTTAGGTACTTCGTTACGGTTAAACTCAACGTCAAGAACCGCGCCAATAATCTGTACAATACGACCGCTACTCATTGCGTTCTCCTGGAAATTCTGTATATAGTGGGTTTTATAAAGGGTTTCAATTATGAAACAGCAGCAGCACCGCCAACGATTTCCGAGATTTCTCGTGTAATCGCCGCTTGACGCAGCTTGTTATAAACCAACTGTAAATCGTTAATTAGGTCGCCAGCATTATCTGTCGCCGCTTTCATCGCAACCATACGTGAGGACTGCTCAGAGGCAATGTTTTCCATTACCGCTTGATAGACGATAGACTCAATATAACGCCCTAGCAACTCATCAATCAATGTTTTGATATCAGGCTCGTAGATATAATCCCAGCTCAGTTCTGTTTGAATGCCGCTTTCTTCTTCACCAAACGCACTCTCTGGTAAAGGTACCAACTGATTGACCGTTGGCTGTTGCGTCATTGCATTGACGAACTTATTATAAACCACATAAATGCGGTCTATTTTACCGTTCGTATAATCATCAAGCATCGCTTGAACCGGTGAGTTTATCTGCTCAAAAGTAGGTTTATCACCATAATCAGTAACCGCTGCAGTGACCTTGCCACCAAAGTTTTTAAAGAAACTGACACCTTTAGAACCAATCACGGCAAATTCAGCTTGTACAGACTGGTCTTGGTATTGCTGGATATTCTTTGTTAATGCTTTAAATAAATTAATATTTAAACCACCCGCTAGACCGCGGTCAGATGTGATGACGATATAGCCAACTCTATTGACTGGACGGCTTACCATATACGGATGTTTATAATCGGATGAGGCATGCACCAAATGCGAAATAACCCGGCGCATACTATCAGCATACGGGCGACCCACTTCCATGCGCTCTTGGGCACGGCGCATTTTACTAGCCGCTACCATTTGCATAGCGCGAGTAATTTTCTGGGTGCTTTGAATACTGGTGACTTTGGCACGTATTTCTTTTAAGTTTGCCATAATGATTCCAATATAAGAGGGTTAAAAAAGCATTGGCACATGCAACAATATTTTAATATAAAACGGTGTTCTTATTAACGATCTATCATTGTTTAAATATTTTAATATCTTGTGACATGACGCAACCATAGACCATGAGTTGTGACTAAAGTGGCGCTACTGTCTTAATAAAAAGCTTATCAGACAACGCGCCACTTCATGAGCTCTAACACTAAAGCCACAACAAAACTGGCTTAACCCGTTAAATTAATAACTGTGATTTTGTTTAAAAGTCTCTAAAGATGACTTTAAACGACCTGCGATATCATCGTTATAATTCGCAGTGTCATCAATCTCTTTCATTAAGTCAGCTTGCTCATCATGCATATAGCGTAAGTAAGCTTCTTCAAAAGAACCGATTTTTTCAACTTGAACGTCTGCTAAGAAGCCTTCGTTTGACGCATAAATAACTGCGGCTTGCTCAGAGATAGACATTGGCTGATACTGTTTCTGTTTCATCAGTTCAGTCACACGCTCACCATGGTCAAGCTGTTCGCGGGTAGCGTCATCAAGGTCTGATGCAAACTGAGCAAATGCAGCAAGTTCACGATACTGAGCTAGAGCGGTACGAATACCGCCAGACAGTTTCTTAATGATCTTAGTCTGAGCAGCACCACCAACACGCGATACCGAAATACCAGCGTTGACTGCTGGACGGATACCTGAGTTAAATAGGCTTGATTCTAAGAAGATCTGACCATCAGTAATTGAAATCACGTTGGTTGGTACGAATGCAGATACGTCACCGGCTTGGGTTTCAATGATCGGTAGCGCGGTTAAAGAACCGGTTTTACCAACCACTTCACCATTGGTGAATTTTTCTACATACGCCGCGTTTACACGTGAGGCACGCTCAAGTAAACGTGAGTGTAAATAGAATACGTCACCAGGATACGCTTCACGACCTGGCGGACGGCGTAGCAATAGTGAAATCTGACGATAAGCAACCGCTTGTTTTGATAAATCATCAAAAACAATCAGCGCATCTTCGCCGCGGTCACGGAAGTATTCGCCCATCGTACAACCTGAGTACGGTGCGATATACTGTAGTGCTGCTGGCTCTGACGCTGAAGCTACGACTACCGTCGTATATTCTAATGCACCAGTTTGCTCAAGCTTACGTACCACGTTGGCGATGGTAGAACGTTTCTGACCGATAGCCACGTAAACACACTTAATACCAGAAGCTTTCTGGGCAATGATCGCATCGATAGCCATCGCGGTTTTACCCGTCTGACGGTCACCAATGATAAGTTCACGCTGACCACGACCGATTGGAATCATGGTATCAACAGATTTATAACCAGTCATGACTGGCTGATCAACTGACTGACGATCAATAACGCCTGGGGCGATTTTCTCGACTTTGTCAGTCATTTTTGCATTGATAGGACCTTTGCCATCAATAGGGTTACCTAAAGCATCAACAACGCGACCTAGCAACTCAGGACCTACCGGAACTTCAAGGATACGACCAGTACAATAGGCTTTTTGACCTTCTTGTAGTTTTAGGAAGTCACCCAGTACTACTGCGCCAACCGAATCACGCTCTAAGTTAAGCGCCATTCCGTAGACTTCACCTTCAAACTCAATCATTTCGCCGTACATGGCATCTTCAAGACCATGAATCTGCACGATACCGTCAGATACTTTGACAATCGTGCCTTCATTCTTTGCAGTTGCACCCGCATCAAGGTCTTGAATGCGCTGCTTAATCAGGTTACTGATTTCCGCTGGATTCAATTGTTGCATTGCCTTGTTTCCTTTAATTTATGATAACCCGCCACTGACGTAAATGCTCTTATATCACGCAAGCTTGATAAACTGCGTTGACGATTGGCATTAGGCCGTTAGCTGTGTTTTTAACTGTTGTAACTTGCCGCGCATCGAATCATCAATGACTTTGTCACCGACTTTGATCGTAACGCCTGCCAAGAGACTTGGATCCACCGATTCATGAATCACCACGCTCGCATTGAGCGAAGCAGCAAGACGTGCTTGCAGCGTATCACGCTGGGCATCGGTTAATGGATAAGCAGAGGTCACATAAGCGTCAAGCTGCTTTAAGCTTACTGCCTTATGACGGCGATAATGCTCATAAACTTCAGGAAGCAGCGCCAGACGCTCTTGCTCTGATAACTGTTTAACGAAGTTACTAAATGCTACTGATACTTTTGGATAGCTGGCGTTGCTGTCTTGACGAGCCCCTTGGGTCTCACCTAATAACTGCTTAAAAGCAGAATCATTCGCGCTAGCTACTTGTGTATCATAAAGATCGACCAAAGCAGCTGACTTATGCTCAGCAGAAACAGCTGGATTGTCTAGCCAAGTACTGAACGACTTGTCATTGACAACGGTAGCGGCAATGAACAGGAAGTTTTCCCAGTCATTTACTACCCCGTTTTCATTGGCATAGTCAAACGCGGCTTTAGCGTATGGTCGTGCTAAGGTTGATAAGTCAGCCATGTTATCCTCACAATTACAGCTTCGCCGCCAGCTGATTTAACATACTGGCATGTTTTTGCACATCGACTGTGTCTTGCAAAATCTTTTCAGCACCAAGGACAGCCAGTTCGGCGACTTGGGCACGTAATGACTCACGCGCTTGATTGATTTCTTGGTCGATTGCCGCTTGTGCTTGTTGACGAATGCGCTCGCCTTCCGCTTGGGCTTGCGTTTTAGCATCTTCAACAAGTTGATTGGCGCTTTTGTTCGCTTGCTCAATTAGAGCAGCAGCTTTGGTCTTAGCCAGATTAAGCTCCTGCTGTACATCTTGCTCCGCGGTGGCCAAATCTGCTTTTGCTTTTTCAGCAGCGTTTAAGCCTTCAGCAATTTTACGCTGACGATCATTAATTGCGCCGATAAGTGGTGGCCACACGAATTTCATGCAGAACATCACAAAGATTGCAAAAGCAATGGCTTGACCGATGAGGGTAGAATTGATATTCACGTGATCACCTCTTTGTTAATGAAAAATCAGTTTCATTGATCATATTTGATAGCCAAACTTTGGCTATGGTTAACATACAAACTTTGACTACCAAACATTTACAACTGAGCTTTCTGATTAACCTGCTAGAGGGTTAGCGAACAACAATAGCATAGCAATACCAACACCGATCATCGGAATAGCATCAAGAAGACCTGCTACGATGAACATACGAGTTTGCAACTGTGAACCAAGTTCTGGCTGACGTGCAACACCTTCTAGGAATTTACCACCTAGAATAGCAAAACCAATACCTGTACCTAGTGCACCTAAACCGATAAGTAGTGCTACTGCGATAACTGTGTAACCACCTAATACTGGATCCATGGATGTATCCTCATTTACCTATTGAATGTCTAATTAATGTTCAGTTGATGATGCAAGTGACATATAAACTATCGTCAGCATCATAAATACGAACGCTTGAAGTGTAATAATTAAGATGTGGAAAATAGCCCACGGTACTGATAAAGCCCATTGAATCCAAAACGGCATTAGGGCAATCAGTATGAAAATCAACTCACCAGCATACATGTTACCGAATAGTCGTAAACCTAAAGAGATAGGCTTGGCTATCAAAGTAACAAACTCTAAGATAAAGTTGATGGGTATTAAAATAATTTGTACGATAGGATTTTTGGCACTAAACGGATGCAGTGTCAGCTCGCCAACAAAGCCGCCTAGACCTTTTTCTTTGATACTATAAAACAGAATCAATATAAAGACAGAAAAAGACATGCCAAGCGTGATATTAGGATCCGTGGTTGGAACTATCTTAAAAAACACATGATGTGGATCATGTCCCATCATTGCGCCGATTTGGCCAGCAAGCATAGGGATAAAGTCGACGGGTAGTAAATCCATCAAGTTCATTAAGAATATCCAAACAAAGATAGTCAACGCCAAAGGCGCAATCAGCTTTGAGGTACCACTATACGAATCACGAACGTTGTTATCCACGAACTCAACGATCATCTCAACCGCGGCTTGGAGTTTACCCGGCACGCCTGAAGTGACTTTTCTAGCGACCATCCAAAAGATGGCGCAGAAAATAATGCCTAGACCAATTGACCAAAGCATAGAATCAAGGTGGATTGCTTTAAAGCCCATTGCACTAGCTTCTTCAGCAGTATAGGCAACTTTCCAACCTTCGCCCGGCAGATAGCCGTACGTCCAGTTCGTTAAGTGGTGAGAGATATAGTCTGTTGTTGTTTGCTCGCCTGCCATAATGTCAGCTTCTTATTAATCAACGATTTAATCAACTACCAAAAATATGGTTGTCATCTGATGAGGTTTTAGTATGTCTATCTGCCTTGTAACAAAGCAGGCAAATGAATCACGCTAACACGCTCATGTAACCAATAACATCCAACCCATAACTATCTAATTAAGCTGTTATTACTCATTAACCAAACTGAATAACCAAAATGTGTTACCAATGCTACTCAATACGATAGCGGGGATAAATTTTAGCTATCAAAAAAGGGCTTATGATGATTCAGTAATAGCCCTTGCATGTGTACGCAAAAATATCATATAGGTGTTTGCTTATATCGTTTTATCACGATAAACGCTTAATACAGCGCTTGTCAGCAAGATATTTAGCTGCCTATATTAATGCAGCGTGGTATTCGTGTAAAGTCAATTATGACTTTTTTATTTAGTGTATAAATACGTTAAACGCTGTTAACGTTAGCTTACATAGCTTTGCGTCTATAATACTATATAGATAATCTGTTTATATTTAATAACTCTGTTTAGATAAGGGGTTAGTAATCACAATTATTTGACGCTTTACGCTGATATAAACGCTGTATTCATAGTTTTTATTATAAAAACGATTTTTAGTCGTTTTATGATGTATCAATGATTTATAGCAATAATCGTAGAGAAGCTGGACCGCAGGATGACAAACTAACGTTATTTATAATGCTGATGATTAAAATGATAATCGTCTATAAATACTAGCGTATATGCCACAACATCCAACTATGACTAATTTGCATTACCATAAAACCGATAAATAGCGCAGGCGCTGATAGGGGTTGTACGGTAATAAAAATTAGTGCGAAACCAAATACAGTCAATAGCCATTTGGCCATCTGACCCCGATAAAGCTGGCTAACAATATGTAAGCGCGCGCGATATCCGCTATACCAAAAGATAAAAAATGCAAATACAGCTTGAGTAGCAAAACTTAGTAGCGCACCGATAGCGGTACTTTTTGCGACAGTAAGCTCACTATGCAGCCAAATAACATCTATGACCCAAGCAATAATAATAAGGATAAACAATATCCATGCTTGGCGTTTAAGATAGATGCCAATTTTATCTTTCTGCGTGCGTTTGGCAGGCTTGGTCATTGATATTCCTATAGCCCTATAACGTGGGGATAATGTAGCATACTTGCGACACTGTTATCCGCGAGCGGGTCACCATATAGGCATTATCTTTTAACCAAAATAAAACGCCCTTATTATAAGGAGCTAGCCGCTTTTAAGCAAGTAGAATATGCCTTTTATCAAGCATTTACTTGTTTTGCGGCGAAAACTCTTCTACAGAGTGAATAAAGTGTTGCTAATACTTCATAAAATCGTGTTTTACCTAACAATTTACCGATAATCCTTAAGCAATTTCGCTGCATACTTTCTTTAATAGCGTTTTTTTAACAGCTTTTTCAAAATTCATTATGTAAATAGCTACAAGTTATTTGTTGAAAAGTTTATGCGATACATTGGCGAATTTGCTGTGCCATTGACTGCCAACCGCTGACAAAGTCTTTACTGTTGCTCATATCTTCCACTTGCACCGTACTTTTAACGGGTTGTAATTTTGCCAATAAACCTTTTGCAGGCTCACTTGGACTGACCAAGCACATCTGCTTGGCTGGGCGCTGCTCATTAAGCCAACGTAGTTGACTCGCTTTTGGTGCCAAATGATGGTCCGTACTTAAGCTGCCAATCAGCTGAAGCTTGGCGCTGTCTTCCATATACTGATAAGCGTCGTGGTACGCCCAGTACGGCAAAGGTTTTTGAGCGTGGTTTTTATTGGCTGCCGCCACTGCCCTATTCATGCGCTGGGCAAATTTTTGCGCATTGGTATGATAGAGTTTTTTATATTGTGGATTGGCATGACTGTGAATAACAGCAAGCACACGGGTAATGGCTTTGGCATTTTCAGGATCGAGCCAAATATGCGGGTCAAGCGTGCCAGCAATGGCTTTACCTTTGATATCACGTAGCGGATGACGTTTAAACGCATCAAACTTAAATAAAGCAATGGCATTGGGCGCGCTATTAAGCGTAGCGGCTAAGTTATTCTCTAGTGGCTCACCAAACCAAACCACAAACGTACTGTCCTGAATCACTTTAATATCGCCGGGGCTGATACTACCATGATGCCCTACCTCCCCTGCCTGTAATAATTGCTTGGCAGAAGGCGCGCCTTCTGTCACCGCTTGGCTCAATAAAAACAGTGGATAATTACTCACACTGACCGTAGCCGCTTGCGCGCTCATCATTAACGAGCCCAATATAAGCACGCCAGTTATGAATAATCGCTGTAAGGTCAGAGGTGAATGTATAAAAGTTTTAGAGAATGAAATCATAATGGCTGCTTTCGAAATTCAATGATGAATGGCAATAGTGCGTATAAGCGTTTTTCTGTTTAGGAAACGATATATCTATTAATAAGTGAAAACGACTTATCTATTTCTTAGTTATAGTATGTTATACTATAACAATATTAAAAACCATCACAAAATGCCTCATATAAAAGTGAGTTAGATAAAAGTACCTTACATATATGAAGGTGATAAATATAAAAGTGCTGGTTGTTTTAGTATTGAGTTATCTTTAGGAGCTTGCTGCATGTCTAATCATTCATCTCTTTGCGCTCATGTACATGATGTGCAAGATTTTACACCGTCCGATGTGAATGAGCGCCTTATGGCGGCAAAAGAGCAATGCCGTGCAAGCGGTGCGCGCTTTACGCCATTGCGACAACAAATTTATCAGCTGGTTTTACAAGCCAATAAGCCTGTGGGTGCTTATGATTTGATTACGCAGTTGCAGCAAATGCGTCTTAATGAGCCTGAAGTAGAAAACGTCGCATTGAGCAATCAAACAACTAGTCAGACGCCAAAAAACGTCGCACCGCCGACTGTCTATCGCAGCTTGGAGTTTCTATTGAGTGAAGGTTTGATTCATCAGCTAACCTCTATCAATGCTTATGTGCCCTGCTGTCATCCGCGCGCCCAGCATACGGCAGCATTTCTGATATGTGCGCAGTGCCAGCGTGTACAAGAATGCAGCAGTTTACCGGTACAAGAAATGATGAGCTTTGCGCAACAAGACGTCGGTTTTGTGGTAGAACGCAGTGTCATTGAGCTCAGTGGTCGTTGCCAAGCCTGCCAGTAAAATAGTTGCTTTCCAATATTTTATGTTTACGCTCTTATGCTTAACCATTATTCTGTTATTTCTTAATTACTACTAATATATCAGTACTGCCCTATGAGCCTAGCGATTTCACCGATCCAATCCTCTTCTGCTATTAATATAAGTAATAAGACGATGCCTAATGCCGCCAAACTGCTGAGCTTAAGCGATATCAGCTACCATATCGGGCAGCAACGCATCCTCTCGCATATCAATATTGATATCGCTGTTAATGAAACAGTCAGCCTTATCGGTCCTAATGGTGCAGGTAAATCAACTTTGGTTAAGCTAATTTTGGGCTTAATAGAAGCAACGAATGGACAGATAACGCCGCATCAAAAATTGCAGCTCGGTTATGTGCCACAGCGCTTTGCGGTAGCGCCCATTTTACCGTTACGTGTTTGTGATTTGTTGGCTCAAGCAGACAAAAAGCACTTAACGCCTGAGCAGCGTCAATTTATATTTGAAAAATTGTCCTTAACCCATCTGCTATCGCGGCAAATGCTACATTTATCAGGTGGTGAAACCCAGCGGGTATTACTGGCGCGCGCTTTATTAGATAAGCCCAATTTATTGATTTTAGATGAGCCGATGCAAGGGCTTGACCCTGATACCGAGGTTTGGCTCTATCAGTTTATTGATGAGCTACCGGAGTTTTTACGCTGCGCCATGTTGGTCGTTTCGCATGATTTGCATTGGGTCATGAAAGGTAGCAGGCGGGTCATTTGTCTTAATAAGCATATTTGCTGTGAGGGGCAACCAAGCGAGCTTGCTATTAGTTCGGAATTTCAAAAGCTCTTTGGACACCATTACGAGCAGCCGTACGTCCATCAGCCACACGCTTGCGAGCATCATGCCCCAATCGAGATATAATCAACAACCAAGCTTCTTCAAGCAAAAAATCGCCTTGTATTTTTTCTAAAAACGTTACGGATATCTATTATGACCGCTTGGTTAGCCATCATTGCCCCTGCTTGGATCGCTGGCAGTATTTTAGCCTTACTTTCTGCACCGCTAGGTTGCTTGGTATTATGGCGGCGCATGGCATTTTTTGCCGATGCATTGGCGCATGGTACCTTACTAGGGGTGGCGTTAGCAGTATTGTGGCAATTACCCATGGGCATTGGCATTGCCCTTGTCAGTGTAATGGTAGTGCTAGGACTGGTGTTAATTGATGATGAGCGTTTGCCCGTCGATGCGGTGTTGGCCGTGGTTGCAGTGTCGCTATTGTGCTTGGGTTTATTGACGTTAACCCAGCTGACCGATCAGCAAGCCAATGTCTTAGGTTTTTTATTTGGCAATTTGCTCGAGCTTGATTGGGCAGATTTACCCTTAATTGCAACCAGTGTTTTGGTGGGCTTAGGGTTACTTATTTATATATGGCCGGCACAAATCAAACTGGCTACTCATGAGGCCTTAGCACGGATTCAAGGTATCAATCCCACCCGTCAACGGCTGTTTTTTATGGGCGTATTGGCGGGGTTTTGTGCCATTGCCTTACAGGCAGTTGGTAGCTTATTAATCAGTGGTTTATTGGTACTACCCGCACTGACAGCGCGCTTATGGTCTGCATCGCCAAAACAAATGGTCATTATCGCCTTGATAATCGCCCAGCTTGGCGTCACGCTTGGGGTTTGGGGCAGTATTTGGTTTGATATTCAGACTGGACTTGCTATCGTTTTAGTACTCGCTATTTTATTCTTTATGGCGTTAATTATATCTAAGCTAATAAGTAAAAAATCAGGCACAAAATCCCTAATGGCAAAATTCTGGTGCCCACGCCACTAAACATCCAAATATCTGGCAGCGCTTATGGCAGTCGTAGCCATTATTATCACCCTCGTAAAACAGCCACTGTCTTCGCCTTAATCGAACTTTATTTCATCAATATTGCTAGAGCTTTACTCGTTATAATGTTATAAACTTTCTCTAATATTATCAACAGTATAGTTAGCGACTTTTATAATCAAACCAACGCTTAAATAACTGATAAATTATTGATATATAACCACGAATTATTTTGACTTCATAAGGGACTGAATCCAATGCTTAGCTATCCTGCTAGTGCAGTCAGCACGCCAGACGGACAGGTAAATATTCTGCAAATTACCGATTTGCATTTATCATCCCACGTGCCTGCGGTGGCTGACCAAACCAGTAGCGAAGTAGCGGTTTGCCAATTCAGTTTTGAGGCGATTATCAAGCAAGCGTTAAGTGAAGATCGGCGCTGTGATTTAATCCTTGTCACAGGCGACTTAGTAAATAAAGTACAAGCAGAGATTTACGATCATATTTTTGCAGTACTGCAAGCAACTGGTATTCCTTTCGCCTGTATCGCCGGCAATCATGATGTCACTGATGAAGATGACAGCGAGTTGCCATTTTTCCAGCGTGAACTGATTGCTAGAGCTGCGGATGAGCGCCTGCTGAGCCGACATATCATTGAAACCGAGCATTGGCAGCTACTGTTATTAGACTCTTCTATTACCGGTAAAGTAGAAGGAGAATTGACGATAACCGACATTGATTGGCTATATCAACAGTTGCAGACTTGCGCTAAGCCTGCGCTCATCGCCTTACACCATCATCTAATACCGGTTGATTCTGAGTGGATTGATCAACATATGGTAGAAAATGCGAATACCTTTTGGCAACGAATGGCCGCATTTGAGCACCTAAAAGTGATTATTAGCGGCCATACTCATCAAGAGCAAGTCCGTTACCGTCAAGGGGTGACCGTTTATAGCACGCCGTCTACCTGCTATCAGTTCGAGCCTTTTGTAGACGATTTTGCTTATGATAAAAATGCCCTACCTGGATATCGCTGGTTGCAATTAGCCAACAATGGAGAGGTTGCAAGCTGGGTTAAAAGACTAGATACTTGACGACCAGTTTTATTGGCAAAAATTTGGCTAGAATAATATCGCCAGAGGCTGTATCTTATACTGTTAGCCAATGTAAGAATAAATTAGAACGGTCTAAGTTTTATTTAGACGAAATTATAATAGCTAGGATGGCTAAATTGACCACAAGCTAAGTTTTCACAGTCAGTGATTTGTCTATTTATTTAACAGTAAGTATTTAAATAAAGAAATTCATAACCATATACCTGACCATTGATAATTGATAGGTCGCTTGCGGCCTATTGAGATAACCGTATTATTAGATCAGCTGTGTTACTTGTGTTACTAAGTGGTAAAACGTTTTATAAAGGGACAATTTATAGCGTTTGATAAATTTATAACGTCTTGTCTTTTGATATGTCGTTTTATTGAATTAATTTGAAAAAGTAGGATACCCATATGAGCACCCTGACCACGAATCCGAGCGATGTAAAGTTCACCCCTTATGAGCCTGCCAAAGACGAAGAGTATATGTCTGATGAGCAATTGGCACATTTTAAGGCCATGTTATTAGATTGGAAGCACCAACTGATTGGCGAAGCGGATCGTACTAAGACTTATATCCAAGATGAGTCCAGCGCCATGCCAGATATTAATGATCGCGCCACTCAAGAAGAAGAGTTTGCCCTGACCTTGCGTACGCGTGACCGTGAACGTAAGCTGATTCGCAAAATCGACAAATCTATCGCCGAAATTGAAAACGATGATTACGGATTTTGTGAAACTTGTGGCGTAGAGATTGGTTTACGTCGCCTTGAAGCGCGTCCAACCGCAACGCAGTGCATTGACTGCAAAACTTTGTCTGAGATTAAAGAGCGTCAAAACCAAGGTGCTTAAATCCAGCAAGTTTAAAAGTCATTCATAATTGAAATATAAAAACGAGCGACCATTTATTGGTCGCTCGTTGCGTTTTATAGCGTTGTTATTCAACGAATAGCCCTTACTTATTGACACGTTACCAACAAAATAGGCATATTTGCTAAATATCTTTTTTTCATCAATTTCCTTATTCTATCTATTTCTCTTTTCGATAAGTGTCTATTTTGAAAACATCTTCTACTTCTATGGCAAATACGCCTATGAACCTTTCTCTTTCCCAACCTATTGGCCGTTTTGCCCCATCACCCACTGGTGAGCTGCATCTTGGCTCATTAACGACGGCGCTCGCCAGCTTTTGTCATATCAAATCCATTGGTGGTAAGTGGCTATTGCGTATCGAAGATACTGATACTGAACGCTGTGATGGACAGTTTACTGAGCAGATTTTGATAGATTTAGAGGTACTTGGGCTGCACTGGGATGGCGATGTTATCTACCAATCTGAGCGCATTGATATTTATAATGACTACTTATCTTCTAATCTGTATCCGCTCACTTATGGCTGTCAATGCTCACGTAAAAGTCTTGAGCGTTACTGGGAGCGAAAGGCAATAGGAGAAAGTACTGACCCGCAGCAGGCTAACCAAAAACTTTTGAACAGACAACGCTATCCGCGCTGTTGTCTAAATGCAGGTTTTAATAAAGAGCAAAATAAGCTACGTATACAGCTGCCAAACTATCGCATGGGCTTTAAAGATGGTATTCAAGGCGTGCAATGGGATAATCCGCAGCAAACCCTAGGAGATATGGTGGTGCGTCGCCAAGATGGCATGATTAATTATATTTTGGCTGCCAGTCTCGATGATGGCTTGCAAGGCGTCACACATATTATGCGCGGTTTAGATATTTTACCCATGACCACCGCACAAATCAGCATCATGCATGCCGCACGCTTACCGGCTATCGATCATTGGTATCATTTGCCGTTAATATGCAGTCCTGACGGTCAAAAACTCTCTAAACAAAATCTTGCTCAGCCCATTGATACCCGCAATCCAAGCAAGCTAATCGCGCATGCTTTAAAGCTATTGCAGCAGCCTGTCGTCGATAGTGATACCCCGACAAATATGCTTAAACAAGCGATAGCACAATGGGATAACTCACCGCTACAAAACATGCAGTCTTTAAATATGCCTAGCATCTAATAAAACAGGTCTAACCATCAATGGAAAAAGCGCCGCTACTAGCGACGCTTTTTTATAGTTAATAATTGGAATGACTTAAAAAATCTAATCATTAAATGGCTTAGTAATAACGACACTGGCTCTTTTCAATCTCAGGGCTTTCTTTATAAATCTTTAGTAGCACCGCCACCATTACCAAGCTAATCAACATCGATGAGCCGCCATAACTAAAAAATGGCATGGTCAAACCTTTGGTCGGAATCGCCCCCATATTCATCGCCGCATTAATAATCGTCTGCGCAATAAATACCACCGCGATACCGAAAGCGGTATAACTCATCCGCATCTGGCGACGTTTAAGCGCGTTATAACTGATGCGCATCGCACTACCGATAATGAGCGCCTCAAGTATCAAGATCATCGTGACCCCAACGAAGCCCAACTCTTCACCCGTAATTGCTAATAGGAAATCCGTATGTGCCTCTGGTAAATGCGACAGTTTCTGTACGCTTTCACCATAACCAACACCGGTAAACTGCCCACGACCAAAAGCAATTAAGCTGCGTGCTAGCTGATAATCGGTATCTTGCACATCATCAAAAGGGTCCAAAAACGACATCACCCGTACAAGTCGATACTGGACGGTCGCCACCATTAATACGGCTCCGCCAACGGCGACGGCGCCGAGCGCAATAAACTGCTTATAGGGCGCTCCGGCAATATAAAATATCGCAAAGACAGTGCCGATTATAACCACAAACGAACCGAAATCTGGCTGTGCTAATAATAGAACGGTAATTAACCCGACTACTATCGCAATGCGTAAAAAGCCATCCCAGCCATTACGCACCTCAAATGAGCGCCGTACCACAAAGTCTGAGACAAATATAATCATCACCAATTTAGCAAGCTCTGCGACCTGAAAGTTAAAGCCACCGAGCGTTAGCCAACGCTTCGAGCCGTTAATAGGCGTACTAAACAAAGTAGCAAATAACAAAAGCCCAGTAATTGCTAACAGCATAAACTGGGTTTCAGTTCTATAAAGTCTTTTTAGAGATACTGCTTTGTAAGATATACCGGCGATAAACAGACCGATAGCCATATACAAAAGCTGATTATAAAAGAAATGCAATTCGCTCATGCCGCGACTAAGCGCAAAAGGAATAGAAGCGGAAGCCACCATCAATAAGCTAAGCACCAGCATACAGCCGACACTCGATAATAAAGTTGCGCGCGCTGATGGCATGGACAGAACGCCATCTGAGCCCGTGGCTCGTGGCGATTGAGGGGTCGAACGAAAAAGAGAAGAGAGCGCCATAATTTTATATACACTAGAAAACGAAAAACACGGCGTCTATAAAACGCCACCGTTTAAAAAATATGAAATAGATTTTATCTAGCAAGATAATAGCAAACCGCTAGCAGGTAACAAACCACGACTTATTAGCGGTTTATAACGTCAATTTTAAGGACCGATATGGCAACATATTTCGGGTTGCTGCTTAGTTCTTCACTTTATCCGTTACTTGATTTGTCGTATGCCCCACTGCTTATATTTGACAGTAGCAGCAATTTATAAGCAAAACAATCATTTATCAAAAAACGCCTGCCATTTTTACCACGCTACACGAAACAGTATAAAAGCTGATAGTCATACTATCTAGCGACAAGCTCTTTTATAACCAGTTATCTCACGACCAACTATCTGATGACACACTATCTTGTGAAGCATTATTTAAAAAACACTGCCTTGTGAAACAGTGCGTCAAGAAACACTGCGTCAAGAAACTTTGTCTAATCGCTTAACCAGTTGGCTAAAATGCTCGCCACGGGCAGCAAAACCACTAAACTGGTCGAAGCTAGCGCAAGCGGGCGATAAAAGCACCGCTTGTACTTGCGATAGGCTGCTTTCTGTGACTTGCTTAATCATCGAAAAAGCGCCTTCTAACGTCTGGCATTGATGTAATGAAACATCATCATCACGGATGCCTGCTGCGCGTAGATGCTGCTCAATCTGTTGGCTGTCTTCGCCAATAAACAGCACTTGGCTGACGTACTGATTGATAAATGGCGTCAATTCACCAAATTGCTGACCTTTACCCTGCCCACCTAAGATTAATAATAGCTTGCCATCTTTAGGTGCATATACTGCCCCCAAACCTTCGACAGCGGCCATGGTTGAGCCAATGTTCGTACCTTTAGAATCATTAAAATAATCAATCCCATCGACTGTAGCGACATATTCGCAGCGATGCTCAAGCCCTGTAAATGCCTGCAAGGTGTTAAGCATACTATCAAGTGGTAAACCGGCAAGCTCACCCAATGCCAAAGCCGCTTGCGCATTGAGCAAATTATGACGACCTTTGATGCGCAGTTTATCCGCCGATAGCAAACGTTCTGTCCCGCGTGCAAGATACGTCTGCCCTTCTGAGTCGGTAATAAGCCCATACTGACCTTTATTAGGGGCATGAATACCCGTGCTCAATCTTGGCAAATTATCTGCCACCAGCGGGCGCGTCAAGGCATCTTCGCGGTTGATAACCACTGATTTGGCACCTTGAAAAATGCGATGTTTGGCTTGATGATAACCAAGCATATCGCCATGACGGTCTAAGTGGTCAGGTGACATATTTAGCACCGTTGCCACTTGCGCGCCTAAATTGGTCACTGTCTCTAATTGGAAACTCGATAGCTCGATAACGGCCAACTCCATCTCGCTATTAGACAGTAAAGTCAGTGCTGGCACGCCAATATTGCCGCCCACGCCAACATTCACCCCTGCATCTGCTGCCATTTGTCCAACCAATGTGGTGACGGTGCTTTTAGCATTAGAGCCAGTAATGGCAATAATAGGTACGCGGCATGCTTCACAAAATAGCTGAATGTCGCTGACAACTGGAATATTTGCCGCTTTAGCCGCGGCAACTGCTGATGTCTTCAATGAGATGCCTGGACTGATGATAATTCGAGCCGCTTGTTGCAATAACTCCGCATCTATCGCCCCGAATTGACGAATCTCAACAGCAGCAGGTAACTGGTCTGCTAAAGACGGGCTCACTTGATTATCAGTCACAGCGACTTGGTAGCCTTGCTCGGTCAAATAATGCGCCACCGACAGTCCTGACTGTCCCAAACCGACCACGACTTGTAAACCACTGCCTTTATGAAGTAAGGCTTCTTTTGCGGTGCTGGCGGTCATATCTATTCCTTCTATCTATTGGACAAACAAAATTGTGTCAAGCAACTCGACTTTAATAAACAGCTTTTATAAGCAATTTTTATAAAAAACTTGCCTATAAGTTTAGCTCTATGAATACGTGCTATATAGTCTGAATAAGACGTTTTAGATGAACAGCATCATAAAGCCATTACTCGGATTTCGGTACTGATTTTTTGAGGCTTTGTGTTATTATGCGCCTGTTTTTATATTGAGTCGCTAATGCTATAATAGCTGCCTTAATAGTAACTGCTATCGCAAATAGCTATTTTGACCAAGTATGCAATCTAGCATTTTAGTTTAGCATGTTGTCACACGTATCGGGATATTGTCATCTTCCTTCAGCAACGATTCGTCTGTTGATAATGGTATGACAGACAATTACTGCCCTAGATTATGGCGTTTTGTCTGACAGATTTGTTATCTTCTTCTACCGCAATAGGCCATCGCGGACACTTATTCATCATTTTAAAGACTGTCATCATAGTGATTATGGGTGATGGCATTTGCGATACCGTTATAAAGGTCAATAAATAGTTGGTCTCTATACAATCATTTTATCGCTAAGCATTATTGCTGAGTTAGAAATGATTGTTTTTTTTGCCTCTAACCCTATGCAGTTTACTTATGACATCTTTTTTTGGCAGTTTGCGTGAAGAGTGGTTTTCTAATATCCGCGGTGATACGTTGTCAGGTTTGGTCGTCGCACTGGCCTTGATTCCAGAAGCGATTGCCTTTTCTATTATCGCTGGTGTCGACCCAAAAGTCGGTTTGTATGCATCGTTTTGTATCGCTGTGGTGATCAGTTTTGTCGGTGGGCGTCCGGGTATGATTTCAGCGGCAACCGGTGCAATGGCACTGGTTATGGTTGACTTGGTCGCCGAGCACGGTTTGCAATATTTGCTTGCCGCCACTCTATTATGCGGCGGTATCCAAATTATCATGGGCATTCTAAAGCTCGGTAACTTGATGCGCTTTGTGTCGCGCTCGGTGGTCATTGGTTTTGTCAATGCGCTGGCGATTTTGATATTTGTCGCCCAGTTGCCTGAGCTTAACCCGATGACTGAGCGCGTCGGTATGACAGTTTATATCATGACCGCTGCTGGGTTAGCGATTATCTACTTGTTTCCACTGATTCCCAAAATCGGTCGCGTGATTCCGTCACCGCTGATTTGTATCGTTGGCTTGACCGCGGTCGCCATGTATATGAATCTTGATATTCGTAACGTCGGTAGCATGGGCGCTTTACCAGATTCTTTACCAGTATTTTTATTGCCTGATATTCCGCTCAATTTGAATACCTTATTGATTATCGCCCCTTATTCCATCGCGCTTGCCATTGTAGGCCTATTAGAATCGATGATGACCGCGACCATTGTCGATGAATTGACCGACACACCAAGTGATAAAAATAAAGAATGCCGTGGTCAAGGTATTGCTAACGTGGTGTCAGGATTCTTTGGTGGTATGGCAGGTTGCGCGATGATTGGACAGTCAATGATTAACGTCAAATCTGGCGGTCGTACGCGTTTATCAACGCTCATCGCCGGCGTGGTGCTGCTTATCATGGTGGTATTCTTAAGTGATTGGGTCAGCCTGATACCGATGGCCGCACTGGTAGCAGTGATGATTATGGTTTCTATCGGTACCTTTAACTGGCAGTCTATTCGTGAATTTAAAACCCATCCGCTGTCCTTTAATATCGTTATGCTGGCGACAGTTTTGACCACCGTCTTTACGCATAACCTAGCGTATGGTGTCGGCGTTGGGGTGTTGTTATCTGCCTTAGCATTTGCCAATAAAATCGGGCAATTTTTAACTGTTTTTAGCGAATATGATGATAGCAGCAATACCCGCTATTATTATGTACAAGGACAGGTGTTCTTTGCTTCAACGACGCAGTTTTTGCAGAGTTTTGATACCAAAGAAGCTTTGGATAGCGTACAAATCGACGTCAGCCAAGCCCATTTTTGGGATGTGAGCGCCGTTGATACTTTGGACAAACTGGTCATGCGCTTGCAACGCGAAGGTATTGACGTCAAAGTGGTCGGACTGAACAGCGCCAGCCGTACCCTTATCGATCGTTTTTCGATTCATGATCGCCGAGATATTGGGCTCTTAGATTAAGTAAAACTGCATTAGTGTTATCAAGCTGAGATAAGCGCTTAGTTTATTCATCAGCAATTATATTGGTATATAAAATCAGGCTCGCTGGTTAAAGGAATGACTTTAATCAGCGGGCCTGCGTTTTTATTATTGAGATATGTGGTGCCTTTATGAGTAATTTGAAGCCAGATAGTGTGATTGCTTGCTTGGATTGTCCCAATCATGTGCAAGCGGTATTGGATGCCAGTATGTGGGCATCTGCTCGTCTGCAAGCACCTATTGGTCTGCTCCATTCCGTACCAAGTTTACAACAAAAAGCCGCCGTCGATTATTCCGGCTGCCTAAATATTGATGATGAAAATGCCTTGCTCGATCAATTTACGGCAAAAGAACACTCGAGTAATAGCGAGCTAAAGGCCCAAGGTAAGCTGCTACTACACCAAGCGACCACTTACTGTGAGCAGCAACCCCATAAGTTTAAAACCTATACCTTGCATCGGCATGAAAGTCTGAGCGATAGCATTGATTACGTCGATGACAAGGCTCAATTGATTGTCATCGGTCATCATGTCACCTGTAAATCAACCTTAAGCCAGCTTATCCGCTTAAGTCACTGCCCCATTTTGGTGACTCATGCACCATTTTTGCCCCCAACCACGGCATTGTTTGCCTTTGATAATAGCCCAACCTCGCATAAACTGCTAAATTGGCTCTGCAAAACACCACTCGTTCGTGCTTTGACAATACACATTGTCATGGTTGCCAAAGAAAATCCAGAAAACTGCGATGCGTTACGTGAAGCGTATGCGCGCCTCAAACAAGCGGGCATCAAATGTAAAAAAGCCTTGCTAGATTGCCGCGATGTGACTGCTGCCCTAAATTACTACCAAAGCAAAAACGATATTGGTATGCTGATGACCGGTGCTTTTGGGCAGCCGCGTTTGCTTGAATTACTAAAAGGTAGCGAGACCAAAAAACTACTTGGCAGCACTAAAACCCCGTATTTACTCTTCCCCAAGGCATAATCAAACATAACACTCCTCCTTCATTTGACTGTAGAAGCTTAATGTTAAGCGTGATTTATCGCGCTTTTAATATTCCATTTCGCATAAACCTCTACGACTTCCTCCTGTTATACCTGCCCTTTTCTCTGCCATCATCTTTTAGCAAATCATCACATGAAATAAAGTGATAGCCTACCTAAGTGCTTAAAAAGTTGGTTATAATAAAGTGTTCGTTCACTCAACGTTAAAGGTTAATTTCCCTAACTTGTATCAATAAATGTGCTATTTATCGTTATGATATAAGCGCTATTCGTTGTCATTTTTATGAGTGTTTTTGAGCGCCTGTGTGCAAACCTACCTACCCCCTTGAGTAGATTTGGCACAGTTCTTGAAGCACTGTCCGTAAGCATGACAATAGTACGCGGCAGCAAACTGCCTCTATTAACCTGCGACATCACCCATATAAGGATTTTTTTATGAAGCTAATCACTGCGATCTTAAAACCGTTTAAGCTCGATGATGTGCGTGAAGCGCTTTCTGACATCGGTGTGAAAGGTGTCACCGTCACCGAGGTCAAAGGTTTCGGTCGTCAAAAAGGTCATACCGAGCTCTATCGCGGCGCCGAGTACGTGGTGGACTTTTTACCTAAAGTAAAAGTCGAAGTGGCAGTGATGGATGAGATGGTCGAACCTGCTATCGAAGCCATTACGCGTATCGCAAGTACTGGCAAAATCGGTGACGGCAAGATATTTGTGACTAATCTTGAGCAAGTCATTCGTATTCGTACGGGTGAGACAGGTCCTGATGCTATTTAATACTTAAGCGCCAGACCACCTATAAACACTGAGTTATAGGTCATCTCGATTTCTATATTTGCATATATTCAAGGGGGAATTAACATGCAAAATCAAATCTTTGAGCTCCAGTACGCGCTAGATACGTTTTACTTTTTAATGTGTGGGGCGCTAGTCATGTGGATGGCCGCCGGCTTTACCATGTTAGAAGCAGGGCTGGTACGCTCAAAAAATACCGTCGAAATCCTTACCAAAAATATCGCCCTCTTTGCAACTGCGTGTACCATGTATATGATATGCGGTTATGCCATTATGTACGATGGCACTCTGTTTTTGAGCGGTATTGCAGGCACTGAAACCTTAGTAGCAGATGCATTAGCGACCTCAGCTGAAAATGGCTTTGCTGGCGACGCGGTATATTCGACCGCCTCTGATTTTTTCTTTCAAGTGGTTTTCGTCGCCACCTGCATGTCAATCGTTTCAGGTGCAGTGGCTGAACGCATGAAGTTATGGTCTTTTTTACTGTTTGCCGTTGTCATGACTGGGTTTATTTATCCATTAGAAGGCAGCTGGACTTGGGGCGGTAAAGAAGTATTTGGTTTATATAGTTTGGGCGACTTGGGCTTCTCAGATTTTGCTGGCTCAGGTATTGTCCATATGGCTGGAGCCGCTGCCGCGCTATCGGGTGTCTTGCTCTTAGGGGCGCGTAAAGGTAAATACGGTCCAAATGGTGAGATACGCGCTATTCCGGGGGCCAACTTACCCTTGGCCGCGCTTGGTACGCTTATCTTATGGATGGGCTGGTTTGGGTTTAACGGTGGTTCCGTACTCAAGCTTAGCGATATCGTTAGCGCCAATGCAGTTGCGGTGGTGTTTTTAAATACCAATGCCGCTGCTGCAGGTGGTGCCATCGGCGCACTTATCATCGCGCGTATTATATTTGGTAAGGCAGATTTGACCATGCTCTTAAATGGTGCACTAGCAGGTCTTGTCGCTATCACTGCAGAACCCTCTACACCGTCGGCGCTTCAGGCAACGCTATTTGGGATAATGGCAGGTGTCATCGTCGTATTATCTATCTTAATATTAGATAAAATCAAGATTGACGATCCAGTAGGGGCTATTTCGGTGCATGGCGTGGCCGGCTTATTCGGTATACTACTAGTTCCTCTAACAAATCCAGCTGCTACTTTGATCGGGCAGATGGTTGGTGCTGCAACCATCTTTACTTGGGTGTTTATCAGTAGCCTGATTGTATGGAGTGTTATTAAAGTGGTGATTGGTCTGCGTATCTCTGAAGAAGAAGAATACCAAGGAGCAGATATAGCCGAATGCGGTATGGAAGCTTATCCAGAATTTATAAGGTAAGATTACTATGTACGATGGTTTTATTGAGGTTCATTTTATCCACAATAAGACCATCATTAATAAAATTAGGATTGATAAAAGCGTATTGATAAAGCACGCACCAATAGAATCGTTATTAATAAAAACGCTAGCATTAAAAATCCCGCATAACCTTTTGGTCATGCGGGATTCTTTATTTCTTATTCTTTATTTCTTATTCTTTATAAAGCTTAATCTACGTTAACAACCAAGCTTAATAAAGCAGAATTATATCAGCTTATTTCTTTTTCCACGTTTGGCTACGTGAGAATGGACCGATATAACCTTTTAGTTTTAAAGTGCTGCCACTTAGGTTAGCAGTCATGCGATAGTCTTTATTCTTTTCAGGGTCAGTAATCGTACCGCCACTGTATTTACCACCACCGTCAGCTTTCAGACCAGAGATGATCGTCATGCCAACATGCTTTTTACCTTTTTCTGAAGTCGTACTGATAAGCTTACCAGTTAGGACGCCGTTAGATTCAGTGATTTTAACCACGCCTTTTGGCTGGCCTTCATCAAAAGTCTGCCAAGTAGTGTTGTGTAATGGGTCAGCGGCGAATGCCATGCTTGCTAAACTGATACCAGCAACTGCTAAAGTGGTTTTTGCGAATAATTTCATAAATTGACTCCCTTCATTCAATGATTACTAGAAACGTTATGTTTCTGATGTCCTACGCTTATCCTTTTATCAACAATCTTCTATTGTAAGCTTGAGGTTCTATCCTAAGTTTCAGTTAGTAACCTGCATTAGTATTTAATTAATGCTCAGCCTTATATAAAAAACCTGATCGACATAAGCGATGTCTTGACTCATTATAAGCAATTTTTAGAATTTGCCTAGTAATTTTTTTATAGTTTATTATTTCTCTAAAACCAAAAGCATATCAAACAGTTACAGGAACGGATTGTCTATAATTTTATCTGATTGGTCATCTTTTTCTTTTGACTTATCCTCAGTATTACTATACTGACTGCGGTTTTCAAATGCCAGCATAATTTTACTTGTGAGCTCGTGTAGCTGTTGTGCTTGCTCATATCCAACATCATTAAAGACCAGATTAATGTCGCCATAAATAATAATTTTGTCTTCTTGATTTTCGATTACCAAATCTCCAATCTGCATACTTTGGTGATTATTTGCAAATGGATCAATCATTTAGTCCTCCTTTACCTTAACAGGGCATTACACGATCTTTCAATGCTGTGTGGATTTAGTTGCATTTATGCCTGCAATTGTGCCATGAGCCAGTCAATGATTGCTAGGACAAATAGCATCCAAACTGGTTCTTCTGGGGAAGTTTCGGGCAAATCGGAGCTGTCACCTGCCTTTAAAGGCAAATCAAACGCTTGCGCTTTGGTTTGGGCATCAAGTACCGGTAACACATCGATACCAATCTTGCGGGTTAATTCATCAAGACTAATCACTTCTATACGCTCTGATTCATCATTGGGCGCATAATACACGCCTGCTTGGTTGCTTGCTGGTATGTAAACCGCTTTAAAAAAATGGCTGGGTACCAGCACCCGATCGGCCAGCTGTTTGGTTTTTTTACTGGTAAACGCTACCCCTGTAATGGTGTAAACCTCACCGTATTGCTGGGTTAAATAGCGTGTGGCTGACTCAATATTACGCCAAATATAGCGATTATTACGCGGTGATTGCGGCGCAATGTTGGCAAGGCTAAAACTATCGTACTGCTGGCTGCGATTGGCCATATTGCCATTGGGTGCTAAATGCCCACGATCATAACCAGAGCTTGAATAATCAGATAGTTTGGCACGCATAGATTTTGGCAGGCGGCTTTCTTCATGAAAGCTGTCTTCACGGTCAATCTCTTTGGCTTGCTGCAAGCGCTTGCGGTCAAGATATTCTGCTGACCACAGCGGGGTGCGTGAGACGCCTGAGTACATAACGGCAAAACCGTCCATACATAGCGCTTGGATATTATTGCTGAGCTTAGGATTGGTAAATTCAGGGTACACGCCACCATAAAAAGATTGGCTGCATTTACTCAGGTCATCAGCCTGTGCAGACGATAACCCTACTATGAAAATCAATACTGCCATTATGATGTTATTTTTAACCCGTGCTTTATCTTTAAAAAAACTTATCATGCCACTTTCAACCATCTATGCCTACTATTACGTATGCGCTATCCTAGCAGGCAGTTAGCAATAAAGAAAGATGCGGCGCAGGCCGTGACATTTTAAATGCTATCCGCTATACTTAGGCAGCCAAAAATCTTGGTCTTGCAAAAAACGGTGAAGTGGGTGAGTGGCTGAAACCGCACGCCTGGAAAGTGTGTATACGTTCATAGCGTATCGAGGGTTCGAATCCCTCCTTCACCGCCAATCTTAGTTAATCCATATCTGCCTGAACATCCTCTATAAATACCTCCTTAAAGTTTTCTACATAAAGCTTACTGCTTATATTTGTCATGCCTTATATTCATAGATTGAGCAATCGCTCCTTATTTCAAACATACCTTCAAAATAATTGAAGAATTAATAACTTACCGTTCATCCTACTAAAAGCGTCATTCATCTGTTCTTAATGGATTCGCTAATACCCCTATGTGACAATGTGTTTATTAAGTAACAAAAACTATTTAAACATTTAGAGGTATACCATGCAATTTAATAAATCACTATTGACCGCTACTTTACTTGCTGCTGTTAGTTTGACTGCTGTTTCCGCTAACGCTGCTGGCACGGCTACTGGAAACTTTGATGTTAAAATAAAAATTGTTTCGGCTTGTACTGTAGATGCCGCCACAGGCGCACAAGATATTAATTTCGGTGAAGTAGCCGCTGGTACTGCTATAACCCAAACTTCTCTTCAATCCAAAACTTCAGCCACCGCTTTATCAGTAAAATGTTCAAAAGGTGCGCCATATGTTATTAATTTAACCCCTTCAAGTAAGAAAACTGATGGTACAGGAATAATGACACGTACTTCAGCACCTACAGATACTATAAATTATCAGTTATCATCTACAACTGGAACTTATACTGCTTGGGGTAACACGGGATCCCTTGGTGCAACTGGTAATGGTGTTGGAGGCACAGGTACAGGAGTAACTAAAGTTATTAATCATCCTGTCTATGCTACTGTTACTGGTTCTACAGACGTTACAGTAGGTGACTATGCTGATACCGTTAATGTATCTGTAATTTACTAACATCTATGACAAATTCATTGCTAAGCCGTATTGCTAAATATACTTTCATTGCTGGACTATTTGTATCTTCAAGCTTTGCTGCAGCGAGCGGCCTCCAGGTCTCCCCTATTTCCCTAAGCTTACAAGCCAAAGAACATGCCAGTGGACTGACGCTAAGTAATACTGGTGACAATGCGGTACATGCGCAGGTACGTGTGTACCAATGGTCGCAGAATGAAAAAGGCGATCAGCTCACCACATCTCGAGGATTATTGGCTAGTCCGCCAATGATTGAACTGCAGCCGGGTGAAAAGCAACTTATTCGGGTCATCCGTGCATCTGCTCCACCAAGTGGTGCCGGAGCCGTGGAAGCCAGCTATCGCCTATCAATTGACGAGATACCGATTAAATCTGCTGAACAAAAGGCAGGATTGCAGTTTGCACTAAGCTACTCTTTACCTGTATTTGTAAATCCTGTTGGTATCACCGAGACCAGTCCGAAACTGCATTGGAATTATCGCTTGCAACCAGATGGTAAACAGATAGAATTAAGCGTCAAAAATAGTGGTAATGGTCATGCTCAACTGGCTGGTCTAAGCCTTATAGACTCTACTGGCAATGATATGGATATCCATCAGGGATTATTAGGCTATGTATTACCAGGCGCTACCATGCAATGGACACTGAAAATACCACCTTCTACACTAAAGACAGGCGGTAAATTCAAGGTAATGATTAATGGAACTCAAACGACACAAGACGTTAATCTGGACACTTCCACTCACTAGAGTACTTTTACTACAAAGTGTATGGATATCTAGCAGCTACGCCGTCGATCTGAGTAATCTTGACTCTACCGACAATGCCGATGCTCGCCTAGCTCAGCTTAATCTCGCCAGCAACCCTACTGAAAACATGGACGGTATCGATCTGTATTTGGATGTTACTCTCAATGGTAGCAGTGTTGGTCTAACTCATTTTAAGTATGATAAAAATCAACTCTGGGCGAGTATCGATACTCTTAAACAGCTCGGCTTTATTTTACCGCAAAATATCACTGATCCTGTTAAACTAAGCAGCTTAACAGGCGTGAAAATCAATTATAACGCGCGTCAGCAAACGGTCAGTATTATTGCACCGCTAAATATGCTCAATCTCTCTATAACCGTCGTTAATACTCACGATACTAGACGTCCACAACCTACCGCCTCACCTGGTATTCTCTTAAACTATAACCTTTATGGCTCAAGGTCAGAGAATAACTCAACCAATTTAAGTGCTTTTACTGAAGTGCGCGCCTTTAATACTAATGGTGTTTTAAGCTCGACTGCGCTTACAACCAGTAATCATGTAGCAAATAACGATAATAGCAATCAAGATTGGAATAATCGTACTGTGCGATTAGATACCAGTTGGAGCAAATCATTCCCTGATAAGCTTGTGACCCTGCGTGCTGGAGATATTCTCACAGAGGCGTTGTCGTGGACACGCTCTACACGCTTGGGTGGTCTACAAATTGGTAGCAATTTTAATTTGCAACCCTATATGACCACTACTCCACTTCCTTCATTCTTTGGTTCTGCAACGCTGCCTTCCGCGGTAGAGCTGTATGTAAATGGTCTAAAGCAATATAGTGGTGATGTGCCGGCTGGTCCGTTTGAGCTCAATACCACTCCTAGTATTAGTGGAACAGGTAATGCTCAACTGGTATTGACCGATGCATTAGGTCAAAGCTCTACCGTTAACTTCTCTCTATATGATACTCATAGATTGCTACAGCCTGGTCTGGCTGACTGGTCTATAGAGCTTGGTACCGTACGTGAAAACTATGGTATAAAATCCTTCGATTACGGCAGCGATATCGCCGTCAGTGGTACTTTACGTTATGGGGTAAACAATCGTTTTACTGCAGAAACTCATGCCGAAGCGACCAAAGATCTCGCTAATGCAGGCATTGGTGGGACATGGGTATTAGGTGGACCTGGTGGGGTTTTATTTGCTTCATTAGCTGGTAGCAACAGTGAAAATAAAAATGGTGCCCAATACAGCGCGAGCTATTCGTGGAATAGCAACCGCTATAACTTCGGTATCAATACCCTTGGCACTGAAGGCGACTATCGTGACGTAGCTACTCAATATGGTTCGACACCTATTCGTCATAGCTATCAACTCTCTACAGGTTATGGCACCCAGTCTTTAGGCAGCTTCGGCGTGAGTTATAATGAGGTAGATTATAACGAGCAAGAAACGGCAAAATTTGCCAGCGCTTATTGGAGCAAGTCATTAGGTCGGCGCTTAAGTATCAACGCTAACTACAATCATGACCTGAATAACTCTGATAATAATAGTGCCACCATCGGAGCGTCCTTTTCATTCGACCGTAATATCTCAGTAAATAGTAGTTTACAGCACAGTAATACACAAAATATCATGGTAGCTGATATTTCTCAATCCGCTCCAAGTATTGGTGGATTAGGTTGGCGTGCACAGGCCCAACACAGTATCGATAAAGGTGATAGCGACGATGATACTCGTGGTGTGGCTGAGCTAAATTATCTTGGTCGTTACGGTCAAGTACAGGCGGGCCTCAGCAGCAACCAAGATAGTTACTCTACTTATGCCAGTGGCACAGGTTCGCTAGTAATGATGGGCGGCGGATTATTTGCGGCGCGTCAGATCAACGATGGCTTTGCCGTCGTATCTACTGATGGCATCGCCGACGTTCCAGTATTACTACAGAACAATGTCATCGGTACCACCAATCGTCGTGGCTTATTGCTGATATCGCCGCTCAACGCTTATCAAGATAATAAGATTGGTATCGATCCTATGGATTTGCCTGCTGACTTGCGTATCGACCAAGTAAGTATGAGTGCCACACCAACTGACCGCGCTGGTACTCTGGTAGCATTTGGCATTACACAAGCACGCTCTGCTTCTGTTATTTTGACAGACGGCGAAAATAAACCGATAGAGATTGGCAGTCAAGTACGGTTGATTAATAAGAAGGATGCGCCGTCAGCTATCGTCGGGTTCGATGGCGAAGTATATTTAGATACGCTTGATGAGCATAATGCATTAGAAGTCACTACTCCATCTGGTGATATTTGCAAAGTCAGTTTTGATTATCAAAAGCAAGGCGACGGCATTCCACTACTAGGGCCATTCATCTGTCATAAGGTACCATAATGAAAATAAATATATTCCAATGGCATTACAGTCCTTTGTTAATATTAGGTACATTATTTTTGTATTCAAGCAATGTGAATGCTTACCCTTTATCACTTGTTGACTGCGATGCAAGCATACTTACCAACCCTATTAATATCAGCAATACCATTACCTCAGCCAACGTTGGCAGTGCGAAAATTAATGCTACATTACAGTATAAGTGTAGGAGTCAAATCGTTGGTGGTTATGTCTCAGTTTGTCTTGCAGCTAATGGTGGCAATGATAACTCCACTGACATTAATCCTCGTTATATGATGAATCGTACTAATAATAATTCAACCTTACCATTCATTATAATTTTGCCAGAAGGTAAAGTTTGGGGAACAGGAACCAATGGTGGTTCGGAATATCAAGCACCTCAATTATACGTTCCAGGGTTATTTGGCGGCAGTCGATCAGGTAGTGTGCCTATTAATGTATCTCTAATACCAAATACAGACGGCACTTTACCCACAGCTGGGCTTTATAGCACTGTATTTAGTGGATTATCAGCGACACTTACTTTTGACGCGGATACAAATCAAAGTGATGCTAATTGTCTAACGGATCGTAGAGAAAAAAAGCCAATTGAAACTTTTACCGTCCAAGCTACCGTGATCAATAGTTGTGAAATCACTACTACGAACGATGTCAACTTAGGTAGCCATCCAGCAAGTAATACAAATATCCTTGGTAGCAGAAGTAATGCTATTGGCGTAACCTGTACAAAAAACGCACCCTATACGATCGGTCTAGCACCGTCCAACGGTAACCGAGATGGATCGGGGGTTATGAGTGTTACTGGTAATAATGATGATAAAGTTCCCTACCAATTACGTTCAGCACCAGGCCTTAATGGTACGAAATGGGATAATAACGGTGTTACCAAAACTGGTAGCGGAGCAGAACAATTAGAAAGTGTATACGTTACTGTACCTAGCGCTGATTTTAAGCCAGATACATACTCTGATACAGTTACTATTAAAGTTAATTACTAATAAAAGCCTAAAATAGCCTTTATTCATAAATCAAAACTTAGATATGAGTATTCATTAGCTTGACAATAGAAGATGTATTTCTATTAACTAATAAAGTTAATTTTTATGATTTATCTCACATAATCCACTCTTTAATAAAATCGAGTGCAAATTTGTCTTTATTATAATGGTTTAGACAATACAGCTATTAGAAATAAACCTTTAAAACCTATTCTTAAACGCTAGGCAATTTAGGCAACCAAAACACCAATGCCAATAGCGTGGCTAATAATACCGGCGGCATTATCAGCAGTCCGACCTTCATATATTGTCTCCAGCTTATCTTATAGTCTTTTTCTGCCAATACGTGTAACCACAATCACGTCGCCAAACTACCGATAGGCGTGAATTTTGGTCCCAAGTCATTCCTAAGTAAATCAACATTGGGCAAATCAGCATTCACAGAGGCACTATTACCATCACGTTTACTATCAAGATAGTCTTCTGCTGCTAGCGCTCTAGTGTCTTTAAACTTTGATATGTTTAACGATTTCCCCGTTCTCTTTAGTAAAGCTACTGACTGGATTTTCCAGTAACTCAAACGCCCGCTCTGCCGGTCGACATAGCGCCGCGCCTTTATTGGTAACAACAATAGGACGATTGATTAAAATAGGGTGCGCTATCATGGCATCAATCAACTGCGCATCACTCAATACTGGATTGTCTAAGTTAAGCTCAGTATAGATGTTCTCTTTACTGCGTATTAGCTCGCGCGGCGTGATGTGCATCAATCCTAATAGCTCAACTAAGTATTCACGAGACGGCGGTGTTTTTAGGTATTCGATCACTTCTGGCGTTTCACCTGATGCTTGCATAATGGCAAGTGTATTACGAGAGGTGCCGCATTTTGGATTATGAAAAATCATTGGCGTCATAAGGTTTTTCTCTTAATGTTAAAGGGATCGGATTTGGTACGGATTGATATCACCAAACAGCCATGCAATTAAAAAAACGTTTGATTAAATAAACAAAGCAATATTCGATTCAATAAAAATTAAACACTAGCATATTTATCTAGACATAATAAAAGCAAAACTATGGCAAAAAAATTACTCATTATAGCGCGAGTTGGATTGGTGGTGGTTGGTGTGGTTATCATGGTTGATTGTGCCGTGTTAATGACAGTCGGC
>NZ_JBXWIV010000016.1:0-68763 GCF_058197955.1 Janibacter sp. CoH_79_TC_3 | reverse complement strand
TGAGAAAGTCGCCTAAGAGCTTATGCTTTTAGAATTCCCCATTTGAGTTTGTCGAAAGTGGTGGGAGTATGTCAATAAACTGATGCCTCGAAGATCGAACGCATTGAACCTCAGTTTTATGATGGCGGCTATGATGACTTTTAAAAATCTTTGTCAGTTCAAATATCAAATCTTGTTTGCTAAAGCGGCGCAGCAATCCTGCGTCAATATTGCCCAAAAGCGTGGCTCAAAATACATTTTGTTAGCCAGTGCGTTAAGCGTCTTGCTACTTAGTGGTTGTCAAAGTACGCCGACCAATGATTTATTAGGCAGTGCGCCTTATCAAGGCTCGACGAGACCGAATGACAATCGCAATTTGGATCAGCAAGAAATTGCTCGCGTTCGCACCTCACTTGCTGCACAATATATCCGCGAAAATCAACTTGATGCTGCACAGCGTCAACTTGAAAAAGCCTTTGCTGCCGATAGCCGTTACGCGCCGGCCTATGATATGATGGGCGTTTTGTTGCAGCAAGAGGGCAGTCGCCTCAATCTTGAAAAAGCCGATCAGTATTTTAAAAAAGCCATTACGTTGGATAAAGATTTTGATCAAGCCCACAATAATTATGGTGTTTATCTGTCACAGATGAAGCGCTACAAAGATGCGGCGGCGCAGTTTGAGATTGCAGGAGCGTCGCTTGGCTACGAGGGTCGTATTGGGGCGTTAGAGAATTTAGGGCGTACCTACCTTCAGCTGAATGATCATCCGGCTGCTGCCAAAGCATTTTTGCGCGCCTTAGATGGCAATCGCAATAGCTTGATTGCGCACTTTGAGCTAGTCGATTTATTACTAGAGCAGCAGCGTGTGCAGCAAGCACAAAGGCTTTATGATGAAACCTTGCTATTGGTAAAAGGGCAGAGCATCAGCCCGCGTTTACTATTACAAGGCATCAAGCTTGCGGCGGCACAAAACAACATAGCAACGCGCCAGCAATTGGCACAGCAGCTTTTATCGGCTTATCCACTAAGTGATGAAGCAAAACAACTTAAGACTTGGCTTAACAATCCAGAGGCACCATGGAAATGACCACCCCATCATCAAACACTCAATCTAACGCTCAGGGATCATTTGGTGCCATGTTGCAGCAAGCCCGCAAAAACAAGCAATTAAGCTTGGAGGACGCGGCCGCCGAGTTATTTATTTTAAAACGACATCTGCAAGCGCTAGAAAATGAAAACTTCTCGGAGATGCCGCAAGCAGCATTTGCGCGTGGTTTTGCGATTAACTACGCCAAGTTTTTGGGTCTAGATCCGGTAAAAATAGCGAGTAGTTTCGATGCTGCTTATCCAACTGAGCTAAAGTCACGCTCGAGCAATAATATTGAGTCGCCACTGCGTCCGATGGGTACCTTGCAGCGCGATACTCATAACCGTATCCGTTTTAATCCGCTGCTTATTATCGCAGTTATTGGGGTCATTATTTTAGCGATTTTCTTATTTCGTATGGTCACTAATGCCAGTAAAGAAAATAATGAGCAGCCAGCAAATACCAGCGAAGATATCTCAGCCATAGAGCAAGCGCAGGGTGCCGCGATTAACAGCGATACTAATGGCGTCAGTGCTTCTGGTTCGGCGCTTAATTTGGGCGGCGAAAGTACGGCAGCGGCCACGCTAGACGTCAAACTGACCGATGCTGCTGTTGTGGTTATTACCGATGCCTCAGGTAGCAACCTAATGAATGGTTCGCAGACAGCTGGTGATTATAAATTATCAGGTATGCCACCATTTAATGTACAGATTGATAATGTTAAAAATGTCAGCTTGATGCTTAATCAAGAAGCAGTTGCTTTAGACAGTTATGCCACAGGTACGCAAGCCAGTTTTGAGCTAGCGCCTTAATATCAGATGGCTTGTCATTAAATTGAATGTTGTTTAAATGACGGCTACCTTAAAGCAGTTATTGTTAATAACATAAAAATTGTTAACGTTATAAAGATTGTTAGCGTTAAAAAGTGATGTTTGTTTCCGATTTTTTCGTTCCAATTTGTTCCAATGAAAGGGTTTACCTATGTCAACGTCAGCGCCTATTAACCGTCGTCTTACTAAAAAAATATATGTCGGTGATGTCGCGATTGGTGGTGATGCACCGATTAGCGTGCAAAGTATGACCAATACCAATACGTGTGATGTGGCAGCGACCGTTGCCCAAATCGAGCGCTGCGTTGAAGCAGGAGCAGATTTGATGCGCGTATCGACGCCGACGATGGATACGGTAAGAGCGTTTGGTGAAATTCGTAAGTTGGTTAGCGTCCCTCTAATAGCCGATGTGCATTTCGATCACAAAATTGCTTTAGCCGTTGCTGAAGCTGGTGCCGATTGCCTGCGTATCAACCCTGGTAATATCGGTAGCGATGCCAAAGTACGTGAAGTGGTCGCTTGTGCCAAGCATTACAATATTCCTATCCGTATTGGCGTCAATGCAGGCTCATTGGAAAAAGATATTCAGCGTAAATATACCGAGCCAACCGGCGCGGCGATGCTCGAATCGGCTATGCGTCATATCGATATATTAGAGCGCTTGAACTTTGATCAATATAAAGTGTCGGTTAAAGCCAGTAATGTATTTTTAACCTTGGATGCTTATCGTCTGATTTCTGCTCAGATTGATAATCCGCTACATTTAGGTGTCACCGAAGCAGGTGTTTATCGTACGGGCGCGGTGAAATCCGCGATTGCCTTAGGCGGTCTATTATTAGACGGCATAGGCGATACCATTCGTATCTCCTTAGCTGCAGAGCCAGAAGAAGAGATTAAAATCGGCTTTGATATTTTAAAATCGCTAAATATTCGCTCAAATGGTGTCAACTTTATCGCTTGCCCAAGCTGCTCGCGCCAAGAGTTTGATGTGATTAGAGTGATGACGGCGTTAGAATCACGTTTAGAAGATATCCGTGAACCAATGAACTTGTCAGTAATTGGCTGTAAAGTAAATGGTCCCGGTGAAGCGAAAGAGGCAGACATTGGTATTGTCGGCGCGGCACCAAAATCACTGGTTTACCGTATGGGCGAAAAGAGCCATTTGATTGATACCAATAATTTGGTCGATGAAATTGAAAGTATGGTACGTGCGCATGCTGAAGACTTGGCGAAAAAACGTGAGAATGAAATCATTCGTGTAAAGTAAGGCGCTGAGCTATTAAAAGCTTATTTATAGGCGTCACGACAAGAATAATTAGTAATAAAGTACTTTGTTAAAAATTTAAGGATGCGACCGTACCATGATTAAAGCTATCAAAGGGTTTAATGATATTTTGCCTGAACAGTCTGCAAAATGGCTACACTTAGAGTCGATATTGGCTGATGTGTTGGGTAGATACGGTTATGAGCATATTCGCCTGCCTATCGTTGAGCAAACTGATTTGTTTGCGCGTGCTATCGGCGGCGCAACCGATATCGTCGAAAAAGAGATGTATAGCTTTACTGATAAGTCTGAGCCACCAACGCCATTGGCATTGCGTCCAGAAGGTACAGCAGGGGCAGTACGCGCGGTGATTGAGCACAATCTTTTACGTGGTGATACGCCTAAGCTTTGGTATATCGGTCCGATGTTTCGCTATGAGCGTCCGCAAAAAGGTCGCTACCGTCAGTTTCATCAATTGGGTGTAGAAAGCTTTGGTAGTGCACTACCGGATGCCGATGCAGAGCTGATTGCCATGACTCATCTGATGTGGCAGGAACTGGGTCTAAAAGACGAGATGCGCTTAGAGCTTAATAGTTTGGGTGAGATTGATGAGCGTCATGCTTATCGTGAAGCACTGGTTGCTTATCTGACTGACAAACAAGATCAGCTAGATGAGGACAGCAAACGCCGTTTAACGACCAATCCGTTGCGTATTTTAGACAGTAAAGAGGCGAGTATTCAAGCGCTATTGGCATATGCGCCAAAGCTTGCTGAGTTTTTGGGTGCCGAAAGTAAAGCGCATTTTGAGCAAGTACAAGCGTATTTAACCGCACTTGGTATTGAGTTTGAGATTAACCCGCACTTAGTACGCGGTCTTGATTACTATAATAAAACCGTTTTTGAGTGGGTAACTGATAAGCTTGGCAGCCAAGCGACCGTCTGTGCTGGTGGTCGTTATGATGGTTTGATTGGGCAATTAAAATCTATCGGGACTGATGATACTAAATCAGTGAAGTCTGAGCCAGCCGTTGGTTTTGCGATGGGGCTTGAGCGTTTATTGTTGCTTATCGAAGCCGTGGCACCGATTGCAGAGTTGCCGGCTTGCGACGTTTTTGTGGTTGCTCATCCTGAAGTTTATAGTGCGGGTATCAATTATGCGCAAGCGCTGCGTTATAGCCGTCCTGACTTACGCATAAAAATGGCAAGTGCAACCAGCTTAAAAGCTCAAATGAAAAAAGCGGATAAGTCAGGCGCTGCATTGACAGTGATTATTGCCCAGCAAGAGCTCGATGATAATACCATCAGTATTAAAGATATGCAGACGGGTGAGCAAAAAACGGTTGCGGCAGATTGGCTGTCAAATAAAGAAAACTTCATTCGTCAGTAAAAGAAAATATTGTTCGCCAGTAATCGATTATGACTTTAGCTTTGGCAATTTAATAACACTTTATCAGGTAAAAATATATGGCTCTGACACCCAATTCGTCAAATCCCGACAATTCAATGCAAGCGTTAAAGCAATATGGCAGCTATATTGTCACCGCGATTTTATTGGCGTTGGCCGCCTATTTCGGTTGGACGTATTGGCAAAATAACCATGCGCGCGTCGATACGGTTGCCGCCGACCATTATGCCGATATTCAGCGTTTGAATGAAGAAGTCAGCCTAGCGTCGCAAAACCCAGATTTAGAAGCAGAGGCGCAAGCGTCACTCGCTGAAAGCCGTAAACAGTTAGATAAAGATATTGATGCTTTAGTAAGTACGCATGGTAACTCCGTCTATGCATGGCAAGCCCTAATGATTAAAGCGCGTCAGCAAGTGGATAACGATGACTTTAAAGGTGCTGGTAAGACTTTTAAAAAGGCATTAGCAATCGATTTGGGTGATGCAGGTCTACAAGCAATTACTCGTCTACGCTATGCGAAAACGCTATTGGCGGCTGGTGATGCCGACGCTGCCTTAGCTGAAGCCAATAACGATATGCCAAGCTCGTTTGAAGCAAGTCAGCAAGAACTATTGGGTGATATTTATTTGGCGCAAGATAATAAAGACGCGGCGGTTAAATCTTACAATAATGCTTGGGAATTGTTACGTAACCGTCAAGAAACACGTGCAGTATTGGCATTAAAGATGGAAAGTCTTGGTGTGGTAGCTGAGCCTATTGAACCGCAAGCGGGTCTTATCCAAGAATCTACTGCGCCTGCACAGCCCGTATTAGCTGAAGAGCAAAATACGGTAGTTACTGCTGAGTAGTAGATGTCAAAAACAGATATTAAAAATATTTTGAATAACAGTCGCTGGCACTAAATATGAGCGCCAACGTTTTAATAAGTGGCTTAACAAAGATTGCAATACCTTAAATCGTTCTACAAACTGTTTTAAAAAACGGTATTAAAAACTAAGTAGCGCAGTGAGTCAGGACGGTAGTATTAATAATAAGTGCTTATTATGTGCTGATTATTATTGTTAACCTTTTACTTGCTGAGAGCTAATTCATTAATGATTAATTTATTGGTAGTGAGAACCCGTAATGACTCAAGCTATTCGCTCAAACAGAACTATAAATGCTAAGACCATCAAAACGACGGCCATGCATGTCGCCGTCATCGCCGTGATGGCAACCGCAGTGGTTGGGTGTAATCGAGGTATCAAGCCAGTCGTCAATGATCCTGTAAAATTGGTGCAAATTGCGCAGCCAATTAGTGTATTGCAGCCGGTTTTTAGTACTGATGTTGGTAGCAAAAAATCCAGTAGTAAAGATCCGCTTGACCTGCAAGTGGGCTATGCCAACTCGCAAATCGTAACTGCATCGCGCGGCGGTGATTTAACGGGTTTTGATAGTGCCGGTCAACGTGCATGGTCAGTGAATGTTGGCGACCAAATTACTGGCGGCGTGACCTTAGATGCCTTGAGCCAAACTGCTATTATCAGTACCCGCGGCGGCCTTGTGATGGCATTTGATAGTGCGACTGGTGCTAAACGTTGGCAGCAGCAATTAACCGGTTCAGTGTTAACACCGGCTTTAATCAGCAATAACCGGGTGATTTTATCGGCTAACGATGGTTTCTTGCATGGTTTATCGTTACAGAATGGTCAGTCGGTTTGGCAATTCGCTACCCAAGTACCAGCTATCAGCGTCCGCGGTACGGCAGCACCAACATTACTAGATGCTAAAACAGCATTATTGGCCACGGCTGACGGTCGTTTACATGCCATCACTGTTGATAATGGCTTACCGCAGTGGTCACGCCGTGTTGGCGTCGGTGCGGGCAGTAGTGAAGTGGAGCGTATGAGCGATGTTGACGGTATGCCTATCGTCGATAAAAACCAATTGTTTGCCATCAGCTATAGCGGTCAGTTGCTAGGTATTAACTTAGCCTCTCGTGAAGTGCTGTTCGTCAATGAGCTTGCCAGTTTAAAATCACTGGCGGTGAACAATCAGCAAGTCATTGCAACGAGCTTAGATGGCAAAGTGGTTGCCTATAATCGCAGCAATGGCGAAGTGTTGTGGGAAAGCGAAGAGTTGGCTTATCGTCACCTAACCAATCCTGTAATGATTGGCAATTATATTGCCGTCGGTGATTTTGATGGTGTGGTGCATTTATTTGACCCTGCTAGCGGCAAAATCGTCAGCCGTGTACAGACCAAAGGCGCATTGAGTAGTTTGCAAGTACAAGCTAGCCGCTTACTAACCCAAAGTACCTCAGGGCAAGTTGCTATTTGGCAATTGGCGCGCTAAATTTTTATGGGCTTAGGCTTATTCAATTGTATTGATTAAACAAGCCTGCTTATAATGACATGAGTACTAGTTATATCAATACAAAACGCTGCTTAGTCAGCGTTTCGTGCATTGTGTAAATTGCTTGTTTAAGCGGTCGCTTTCGCGTACTCTATGCGACCGCTATGTATTAGGCGTTATTGCTGCGTTATTCATATATAATAGCGCTATCTATATAGTCGATCCATTTTAGAATTTATATTTGTAGCAAGTGGCTATTCATATATTGATATTATTTCCAATTAACTATATTCGCTATTATCTGATTTCTATCGCTTTATTTCTATTATTTATTTAAATTCGCGGTCAAGTGCAGCTATTCATCTTTATGATAAGAGTCAGCGACCTGTCCGCCATTGTGCCCTTCACTGAGAGTAACCCATGAGTATCAAGCCTGTGGTCGCCTTAATTGGTCGTCCAAACGTCGGTAAATCAACCTTATTTAACCAGTTCACTAAAAGTCGGCAGGCATTGGTTGCTGATTTGTCAGGGCTGACTCGTGACCGTCAATACGGTGATGCAACTTATGAAGACAAGTCTTTCATCGTTGTAGACACCGGTGGTATTGGTGAAGCGGATGATGGTAGTGGCAATATTGATGATTATATGTCGGAGCAGTCGCATACTGCCATTCACGAAGCTGATATTATCGTTTTTGTGGTTGACGCCCGTGCCGGTATGATTGGTGCCGATGCTGAGATTGGCAAGTTTTTGCATACACTTGGTAAGCCTGTTTATGTCGTCGCTAATAAAGTGGATGGCGCGCACGATGCCGCGCCTGCAGAGTTTTATGCACTAGGCTTGGGCGAGCCGTATCCGATGGCAGCCAGTCATGGGCGCGGTGTTGGTAACTTGCTAGAAGTCCTGACCGCTGATATGCCAACGCAAGAAAACGTCGTCGAGCCAAAAGGCTTAAAACTGGCGATTATCGGTCGTCCAAACGTTGGTAAATCAACGCTGGTCAACCGCCTATTGGGTGAAGACCGTGTGGTGGTATTTGATATGCCGGGTACCACGCGTGACAGTATTTATATTCCTTATACGCGCGAGGGTAGAGACTACGTTTTGATTGATACCGCCGGTGTGCGTCGCCGTGGCAGAATCGATGAAAAGGTAGAGAAATTCTCAGTTATTAAAACCTTGCAAGCAATCGATGATTCTAACGTCACGGTCATTGTGATTGATGCCCAAGAAGGTATCGTCGACCAAGATTTACATATGATTGGTTATGCGCTTGATGCTGGTCGTGCCTTGGTAGTCGCCATCAATAAATGGGATGGTCTCACTGCAGATCAAAAGAACTATATCAAGATTGAGATGGATCGCCGTTTCAACTTTATCTCTTATGTAAAAGTTCACCAAATCTCAGCATTACATGGTACCGGAGTAGGTAATTTATATCCTTCTATCTTGCGTGCTTATCAGTCGTCGATGTTTGAGGTTTCAACCAACCGTTTGACGCAGATTTTACAAGACGCCGTTACTGCCAACCCGCCACCAACGGTTGCTGGTCGCCGTATCAAACTACGTTTTGCGCATATTGGTGGTCATAACCCACCAGTGATTGTCATTCATGGTAACCAAACCTCTTCGCTACCAAAAAGCTATCAGCGCTATCTTGAAAACCAATTCCGTCAAGTATTTAAGCTTGAGGGTACGCCGCTAAATGTTATCTTTAAACAAAATGATAATCCATACGCCAATAAAAGCGACACACCAACCAAAGCAAAAGCGCAGCAGCTACGCCAACGTGAACGCAATCGTGCGCAGAAATTTACCACCAAAGATAAGCCGAGATTTACCAATAAAGATAAAAAGCGTTAATTTTACGAGATAGTGACCGTCTTTATATTTTTTAGCAAATAAAGACCATTTTATTTTATCTTTACTATTTTTCTATCCTTGCTTTTCTGTAATATAATTTGCCATGATGACTATACGAGTTGTCATGGCATTTTTTAATTTAACACATTCTTAAGTTACATTAAAATGTCGCACTGCGCTTATTACCCCTATAATATGCTTATACTATAATGACATGTTGTCTTAACTCAGTTGAGTGATATGAACAGCCGCCCAACAAAAACCCTTACCATGCTTATTTGGCAGTCTATCATGCAGACCATGATTTTGGCTGTATTGGCAGGTTTTCTATTGTCTTTTGTTTATGGTTTGGTGCAACATTATAAAGAAGTGCGTCAGCATACTCAGCAATTGGCGAACTTACTAACCATTAGTGCGGCGAGCGCAGATGGCGACGAAGTAGTCGCTGAGCAAGTACGCTTTTTGTTAGAAAATGAGCAGAATATTGAAAGTATTTTGTTTTATTCAACCTCGCAGCCTATTGTCGATAGAAATTTATCTACAGATGATTGGATGAATGCGCTATTTGCTAATACCGTTAGTTTTAATTATCCAGTCATTGGATATTATACTAATGGCAATAGCACGCTATCTATGGCTAGTGATAATGCCAAATTTAAAACCAACACCAACCAGCAGACAGCTAGCGCTCTGCCAGATGTTACGCTTCAAGAAACCCCGCCAAGTGAGTTAAGTACGGATGATACTTTAGTAGGCTATATAAATATCACCTTAGATGTGACGGCGCTGCGTGCAAACTGGCTGCAACGCAATCTATGGTTATGGGTGATGACGACAGTATTAGCGATTATTTGGGCGTTGTTTATTTTGCGCAAATTGAATTGGCCGTCCAAAGATATTGCGGTGCTGAATGAAGTCTGTGACATTGTTATTAAAAACCCTGAGCTTGAGCAGTTACCAGCGATTCCGCAGCGCTTTAAGTTTCAAGAGTTGGTGCAAATTAAACAGGCGTTTACGATTTTATTCAATCGTTTGCAACAATCAAAACAAGATTATGAAGCACTCGCGGTTTTCGAGCAGCAATTGCATCAAAAAGATGTATCGCTCGATTTGCAGCTGCATAACTTTCAAAGCATGATTACCCATGAGTTAAAAACCTCGCTTAATGCCATCGTTGGCGGCTTACAGTTGCTAGATGATGAACACGTTAATGATGAACAAAAAGATGCGATCGATATTATTCGCAATGGTAGTGATAAATTAGTTTTAGCTTTGAATCAAATCATTCAGCTTAACCAGATTCAAAAAGGGCAGATTAGCCTACAAAAAAATGCGTTTAATCCACTACAATTAATTGCTGACCTGTTGGCAGAATTTGAACCTATTGCCAGTCAAAAAGCTTTGGCACTGGTTAGCCATATCCATCATATTGATTATAGCCTTGAAGGTGATGCCGAAAAAATCCAGCAAATATTATCGATACTGCTGAGCAATGCGATTAAGTTTACCCCAGTTGGGCAGGTGAGCCTTACTTCGCAATTGACCCATTTCGATCATAGTAATCGCTGGCAGATTCGGATAAAAGATACAGGTATCGGCATTGATAGCAGCTTTATAGAAGATATCTTTAATCCATTTTTTCAAGTAGATTCATCACAAACTCGCCAGTATGAAGGGACAGGTATTGGTTTGCCTGTCGTTAAGCAAATGGCGCAGTTAATGGGCGCTAGTATTGATGTTGATAGTACGCTTGGCGTAGGGACGGAGTTTATTGTTACCATTCCGCTGTCCACTCAACGCCAATCACGCCAGCAGCATCTGCTTGCGGGGCTGGTTATCATCTATTACTACTACCAAGATAGTGGCGCTTTGGTAGATGAATTGCAGCGTTTGGGCGCACACGTCATCTGCTATCAACATGAACAGCTGATTATTGATGAGATGACGCATAGAAAAGTTGATATGGTCATGTTTGCTGAAGATATATTCCCAGACAAGGCTGAAGCATTAGCAAGACGTATACGTGCCTCTGAGACCGACTATCGGGCTTTATTGGTATTCTGGTATCCACAGCAGCGAGCCCGATATTTAGACAGCTTTGAGCATGGATTAAAAGCAGCTGGGGTGGATTACTGTCAAGTAGCGACCTATGAAGATAAAGCGCTCAGCAATTTATTAAAGAGCTGGCTTGCTTGGTCTTAATGATGGCGGTAGGTACGAACATAGTGATAAGAATAGACAAATAAAAAAGACGCCTTTTGATGGGCGTCTTTTTTTATACTAAAATTGCTAATAACTGCTATGTAATGACAAATAATTCTTGAAGTAAATTATTGAATCAATTACTTAAAATAAGTTTTGTGCCCAGCGTGTAAAACGTTGCCAGATACGGCTCATAAAGCCTGATTGTTCGATATCGCTCGTGGCTACGATAGGCACAGAGGCAACCGCTTTACCATCAATAACGGCCATCATTTTGCCAATTTCTTGACCTTTTTTGATAGGCGCTTCTAAGCTTTCAGGAATATCAACCACGGTGGTGATTTTATTTTTTTGCGTTTTATCGGTCAGGATTTGTAAGCTATCACCAGTTGCAAGCTCTACTTCTTTCACTTCACCAAACCATACGGGTACTTTACTAACAAACTGCCCAGCAGGTGCTTTAGTGACGGTAGTAAAATGACCAAAACCCCAGTTGAGTAACTCACGTGATTGATCGGCACGGGCTTGCTGGCTTTCTGTACCCATGATCACAGAAATCAGGCGCATATCTTCGCGCTTACTTGAGGCTGCTAGGCAATAGCCTGCTGCATCAGTATGACCCGTTTTTAAGCCATCAACAGTAGGGTCAGTCGCTAACAGAGCGTTACGGTTACCTTGGGTAATACCGTTATAAGTGAACTCTTTTTCCGAATAAAGACCATAATAATCGCCACTGTTTTTGATAATGGCGCGTGACAGCTTCGCTAAATCTAACGCTGATGCTTGGTGACCTTCGTCTGGCATACCGGTAGAGTTAACAAAATGGGTGTTTTTCATCCCAAGCTTTTCAGCCTGCTCATTCATCAAGATAGCAAATGAGGCTTCGCTACCCGCGATATGCTCAGCCATCGCCTTTGAGGCATCGTTGCCTGATTGAATGATGATACCGCGTAGCATATCGATGACACTGGCGGTTTTATTGACCGGCACATACATACAAGACTGACTGCTACTGCCGCGGCACCATGCACTTGGGCTCATCAAAACTTGTTCGTCTTCTTTGAGGTCACCTGATGCTAAGCGCTGCTCGATGATATAACTGGTCATCATCTTGGTCAAAGACGCTGGTGGTAGTGCTTGATTGGCATTTTTCTGTGCCAATATTTCACCAGTATTATAGTCCATTAATACATAAGCCGTATTTTCCATCACAGGTGGCTGTATGGCTGCGCTCGCCATCACTGCACTCATAGAAACACTGACACCAACTACCAGCTGTACTAGCTGTTTTTTTACACGCTTTACTGTCATAGATTGTTACACCGCATCATAAAACCAAATGTATCTACCGCTCATTTCTCGTACTAAATCTCATGGCTAATCTGTCGTAACATATTTTAAAGCTGACTCTAAAACTAAGATTTAAAACAGATTTTTCATAAGAATTGCGATAACCAAGCGATGGACATAAAATTAACGCCTTATCTTAGCAAAATGCCGACCGATGGGGAATCGATAAATATAATAAAATAGAGCGAGCCGAAAAACAATAAATCGTTATGATAAAACATCGCTATATAGCAGGCTAAAAGAGCGCTTAAGCACATTTTATATTTCGATAAATGAATACTTTTTTAACTGCCACAAAAAAGCCTGCTGTCCCATCTACGCTAAGCAGACAAGATGACAGCAAGCTTCATGTTTTTTATAAGCCTAATGTTTAAGCTTATAGTTTATTAATTGGTTAGTTTTGTTCATCATTCTAAAAACAACAGCTTAAACATGATACTAGCAGTAATTTTATTTTGATTATTATAGATGACTAATATTGTTCACGTTATAGACTGCTGATTTTTACTTATACCAATACTTTTCAAAAGTACTTTTTAAGAGGGCTATTTGAGAGGTTTTTCGACCATAGCCTTTAAAATAAACATAGCCTTTAAAATTAACTTTTAAGAGTATTCAGCATTGGCCAAATCTTCACATAGAGCTTTGTTATCTTGTTTTGAGAAGCCCATGGTCCAACTGCGAATACCTTGCAATATCTGGCGATAATCTTGCTGAGTAGATAAATATTGAATCGCCGCTTTCGGGTCTTCTAACGATGGCATCAATTCATGAAGCTGGACGTTATAAGATTTATAAAAGCGCTGTTTTTGTTTGCCAGTTAACATCGGTGGACATATCTCTGACAGCACTTGCATTACCGCAATCTCATGCTTAGTGATGTTGACACCAGATAAATCCAGCGGAATCGTCGTTGCCGAATTAGAGGCGGCATTGGTCGCTTGAGACAGCATAGCAACAGACGTTATCAGTCCTGCCAGACCTACTTTTGAGGCGGTCTTCGCTATCACAGAAGCTATAGATAATATCGATTGATTATTCATTCAGTATCACACTCGCTTGTCTTTGTTTGATGGTGCTATGTTAATGGGTAAAAAAATAAAAGTCACATAAAATATTGATTTAAGTGTAGATATATTGTGAGCTAAACCACGTTTACAGAAACATAGCAGTATTATAGAGTGCTAAGTTACCTCAGCATAAAAGTATAAGCTGATAATGTTGTACCTTGTTGCCTACTGTAACCTCACCCCAGTATTTTTACGCTAAAAATTGCTCATCATCGGTGACAAAAAGCTGCTAATAGAACTGACTGTCCAGCAAATAAGAGCGAAGCACTGGGTTCGTTTCTGTCTAGTATTAGGGTATAATCGCCCAAAATATTATGTGGCCTAGCGGTGATTTTTGTGCCGATAACTGGTCCTAAGGGTTTTATCTGTGCTTTTAATCTGCAATACGGCGCTAATTTTTCACCCTTAATATTAAAGTGTGGCTACTGCTTATCTTGTACTTATAGCAATTGCATCTTTAACATTTCAGCGCAGAATTCCCCTACTTCTAAAGTAGTGGGACGAATGCGTTATTGGTAACTATTATTATTGATTGTTGTATAATAATTATACCACTTATTAACAACAAGCATATATGCCAAAGCAAATCCTAAAAGCCTATAAAGTCAGGCTGTATCCGAACGAGGATCAGCAAATATTCTTTGCCAAGTCGTTCGGCTGCAGCCGCTTTATCTGGAACAAGATGCTTAGCGATAAGATTGATTATTACAAAGAGAATAAAGCTGAACTAAAAAACACTCCTGCTCAATATAAAAAAGAATTTGAATGGCTAAAAGAGGTTGATAGCTTAGCACTGGCTAACGTGCAACAAAACCTAAGAACTGCTTACAGTAAGTTCTTCAAAGGCTCAGGCTTCCCCAAATTCAAGAAAAAAGGGATTAAGGACAGCTACACCACCAACAATCAAAAAGGCACAGTGGCGATTACAAACAATACCGTCAAAGTGCCTAAGATTGGTCATATTCCCGCTAAATTTCCGAATAAGATAAACGGCTTAATTAAGAGTGCTACTATCACTCGTACCCCATCAGGCAGATACTATGTCAGCTTATTGGTTGAAACTATTGCCACGCCACTACTAAAAACACATTCTAACATCGGTATTGATTTAGGATTGACAGACTTTATGGTCTTATCGGACGGTACAAAAGTTGCTAACCCTAAGTTTCTAGCGAAGTTGCAAGACAAACTTGCGCGAGAACAAAAAATATTAGCCAAACGCAGAGCAGTTGCCAAAGCGCAGCAACGCAAGCTGTCAGAGAGCCGTAACTATCAAAAGCAAAGAGTTAAAGTCGCTAAATTTTACGAGCGCATAACCAATGCCCGCACTGACTTTCTACACAAACTCTCATTCAATCTTGTCAAAAACCACGACTTTATTGCGATTGAGGATTTGAACGTCAAAGGCATGGTTAAGAACCATAAGCTTGCTAAAGCCATATCAGACAGTTCATGGTCAACATTCACCACCATGCTTAGCTATAAAAGCGAGTGGTATGGTAAGCAGCTCGTTAAGGTAGATCGGTGGTTCCCATCGTCTAAGACTTGCTCAGGCTGCAATCATGTTCTTAGTAAAGGCGAATTAACCTTAAAAATGCGGGAGTGGCAGTGCCCAAACTGCCAGCAAAACAATAATCGGGACATTAACGCTAGTATCAATATCTTAAATCAAGGATTGATGCTGGCTAAACAATCTAAAACCGTCGGTGCGACGGAGTTAGCTTAGTCAATTTGCCTAACCGCTGATACAGAATACCGTATCAAGTATGGGTATTACCTAAGAAACCCCTACCTCTAAGGTAGTGGGTAGTTCATTAAGTAATGACGATGGGGTGCATGCTTCAGGGTTATTGGCACTTTATCAGGCATTATCCAATATCGCAGAAGTGGTGGTGGTTGCGCTAAGCAATGAGCAAAGCGGCTGCGCAAGCTCTCTAAGTATCTCAACGCCGTTATATACCCATGAGCTAGAGTCTGGCTTTATTGCAGTTAATGGCTCACCGGCTGATTGTGTGTATTTGGCGTTACATGAACTCTATCGTCATACCGATTTTGACTGTGTGATTACCGGTATTAATTCAGGCGCCAATCTCGGTCAGGACGTTTTATTTTCTGGCACCTTTGGCGCGGCATTAACTGCGCAGCTTTTTGGCTTACCAGCAATTGCTACCTCTTTAGTGGGCGGTGGAACAAAAGGCACAGGTCAAGCACAAGCCAGTCATTATCGAATGGCGGCAAATGAAATTGTCAAATTATTGACGGAAACTCCGATATTAGATGCTTGCAAAAATTTGCCCTATCATGTATTAAACGTTAATATTCCTGATGTTGATAGCAACGCTGCGATTAAAGGTCGAAAAATAACAGCGTTAAGTCACAGTCAGATTGCACGTCCTGTGCATCATGTGGTCGACCCACGTGGCCGAGATGCTTATTGGTTATCGCTACGCAAACGTCAACGTACATTATCAAGTGGGCTATCAAGTGAACTATCAACAGAAAATCAAAACGCTCAATCATCGGCAATAGAAATGATGGATGACCAAGCGGTGGGAGCAGGGTATATTAGTCTATCGCCTGTGCGTCTGCATCATACGCCAACCGAAACCCTTGATACACTCTCGGCGTTGGTGCTGTAACTTGATTGGTTCATCCATAGTGATATTTGTCAGTGCTTAAAATCGCTAATAAACCCTTTATTATCCAATGATTAATCATGGTATCTAAGACATTAAATGTTATAACCGTTAGCAAAATGCTTGTGAGTAACACAAGGAGTTTGTGAGCAACATAAAGAATAGGAAATCTTGTATGAAGAAGCTTATTGCTGGATCGCGTTTGGCAACAGTGGCCTTGATGGGTACGTTGACAGTAGCCACATTGACGATGGTCGGCTGTGCTACCAAGCCTACTTATCAAGCAGGTAGCCAAGCTGGACCTAAAATTATTACTAACGGACAAGGTGTTCCCAATTATCATCGTGTACAGCGCGGTGATACGGTCAGCCAAATCGCGGCGCGCTATCGTTTGAACTATCGCCAAATCGGCGCACTAAATGGCTTAGATAGTAAATATACGATTTATAGCGGTCAATGGCTCAAATTATGGCAAGGCGAGCCAGTACGCGCCGCCAATAACAACAGCTATAACGCCTCTACACCGACACAACCGCAGCCAACCTATACGCCGCCTGTGAGCAATACGCCTAATTATTCTCAAAATCCTGTTTATGAAGTGACGGCTAACGCCACCTCAGGTTATGAATATCCGAGTCGCAACCAAGTGATCCGCAACTTTGATGCCGCTGCTGGTAACATGGGCATGTTGTTTGCTGGCAGCATGGGCGATCCGGTGCTTGCTAGCCAATCGGGAACCGTGCTTTATTCAGGTAATGGCCTGCCAGAGTATGGCAACCTGATTATGATTCGTCATAGCGATAACTACATTACTGCCTACGCGCATAACAGTGCTTTGCTGGTCAAAGAAGGTGAGGCGGTGCAGCGCGGTCAGCGTATTGCAAATATGGGTAGTAGCGGTCAGACCAATCAAGTAGGCTTGGAGTTCCAAGTACGCTTAAATGGCAATCCTATCGACCCGCGTGCGGTACTGGGTCGTTAAAAAAGGCTCATTAAAAAAAGACAGTAAAAAGACAGTAATAAAGGCGTTAAAAAGGACGTTAATTCTGTGGCAGCTTTTATAATAATTTAGCTATGTTAATTAGTATTATTAAAGCTGCGCCTATCAAGCTACTTTGCTTATTCATACTTGAGATATCTTATGTTATTAAAAAAACAATATATGGCTTTGTTTCCCGCCTTAGTCATGGTTGGCTGTACCAGCCAGCAGGCGATGCAAAAGCCTAGTACACCTGTACGCCAAGGCAATGTACAAATTACTCAGACCCAAACCATCCAGGTGAAGCCAGTACCAGTCGTTAAACCCATACCTGTTGCCAAGCCAAGCTATAACAGTTTTTCTGATTGGAAATCTGATTTTTCAATGCGTGCGCTTGCCTCGGGTCATGATGCCTCGACGGTGCGTCGTTTACTTGATACGGCATATTTAAACCAACAAGTTATCTCTCTTGATTCAGGACAGCCAGAATTTTCTAAGATGCCTTGGGAATATGTGGATTCTGCCGTATCAGATGGCCGCGTTAGCACAGGTAAGCGTAAATTTGCCGAGCAACGGGCGTTTTTATCGCAACTAGAATCGCAGTATGGCGTCAATGCAGAAATCATCGCCGCAATTTGGGGTATGGAGTCATCATACGGTGTGGTAACTGGCAATAGCAGTATTCCAAGCTCGCTTGCCAGCCTTGCTTATGATGGTCGTCGCCAAGAGTTTGCTGAAACTCAGCTATTGTCATTAGCGACGCTATTACAGCGCGGTGATGTCTCTTGGTCACAGCTCGATGGTTCTTGGGCAGGTGGTATGGGTCAGACGCAATTTATCCCCGATACGTGGCTCAAGCACGGGGTCGATGGCGATGGTAATGGTCACCGTAACCCATGGTCGACGGGTGATGCTTTGGCGTCTACTGCTAATTACATGAGTAATTCAGGTTGGGTGCGTGGTCTTGCACCGTTTTATGAAGCAACTATTCCATCATCATTTGATTATTCGCTGGTCGGTACCAAGCAGCCTGCGGCTAGATGGGCGTCTATGGGTGTTGATACCATCGCTGATGTGTCCTTGGATGGTAATACTCAAATGGAGCTGTGGCTGCCAGCGGGTAAAGACGGTCCAGTCTTGCTGCTTAGCCCAAACTTTGATGTTATCAAGGTGTATAACAACTCATCAAGCTATGCGTTAGGTGTGAGCTTATTGGGTAAAGCGCTTGCAGGGCAGAGCGGATTACAGAAGTCATGGCCGCGCTACGAGCGTCCATTATCGACGGCGCAAGTCCGTAATTTACAGCAGCGTTTGACCAGCTCAGGTTATGATACCAAAGGTGCTGATGGTATCGTCGGTACCAATACTCGATTGGCATTCCAACGCTGGCAAACAGATAATGGTCAAGCGCCAGATGGCTTTATCACTCAGCGTAGTGCGTCTTCATTGGCAGGATGGTGAGACAGATTCAAGTCGCTGTTTTTAGATAATCGCTATTTTCAACGATGGTTCTTGGAATGATTATTTGAAATCGAGCAAATACTTTTATTGTACCCCATAAGTTAATATAGCTTATGGGGTACTTTTATATATACAGTACTTAGATAATATTCACTCTAGCGACTCTCATCAGGGCGCTTAATACTATCAGGGCTGGCTTCATAAACAGCATCTAATTCTGCTTCCGTCAGATATTTTTCTACCGCAGGGTATAACTCTCGCTCTTCAAATCGAATATGGTCGTATAATAGGCTGCCAAGCTCATGAACTTGTGCCACTGTGACATCTTTAGTGCCAGATTTTTGTGATTGCTCGACCGTATTCATCAGTTGATGTAATTGCTTATGCTGTCCATCAAGGGTTTCGAGTACTGACGCCACATCCGGTTGAGTAGCGCGGTACGGCTCTAAGGCATTAGCGATTAAGTTGTCTTCAATTTCGAAGTGATACTGCATGTCGTTAATATAGGAGGTAAGATTGTGCCAATGTTTAGCAATTTCTTCGGGTTCATCCAAGCTTTCTTTCGCATGGCGAGACAGATTAAGCCCAAGATGATGCTGGCGTGACAGTGGTTGCAACTGATTGGTACGTTTCATAATTAAATACCTTAATGTTTCAAACGGTCATGATTGATTAATTATTTGGAGTGATGTTTTATGTTCAACTATCTACTAATCCTGCACCTACTTGGCGCAGCAATTTGGACAGGTGGTCATTTAATACTAGCATTAGTGGTGCTGCCAAAAGTGCTATCTTCACGTAATTTAGACGCATTGTTACAATTTGAGGGACAGTTTGAAAAAATCGGTATGCCAGCATTGGCCATTCAAATCATTACTGGTCTATGGATGGCACATAGGATATTACCCAATGTGGGTATGTGGTTTGCCTTTGATAATGACATTAGCGTATTGATTGGCATGAAGCTGATATTATTATTACTGACGGCTATGGTCGCTATGCATGCACGTTTTTGGGTAATACCACGCTTATCTGCCAACAACTTGAATGGGTTTGCCATTAATATTATTTTGGTGACGCTATTTTCAGTGGCATTTGTCGTGGTTGGTACGTTGTTTCGTACGGGATTTTAGTGAAAAAATTTTTTTAGATAAAATGATAAGTAGCAGTTAATAGCTGATAAAAATCAACAAGCACAAAAAAACCTCAAGTAAACGAATACTTGAGGTTGAAACTTTGTACTTAATAATATAATTAAAACTAAGTTTTAAATATGGCGCAGCGGACGGGACTCGAACCCGCGACCCCCGGCGTGACAGGCCGGTATTCTAACCAACTGAACTACCGCTGCTGAGGTCGTTTTAGTTTATTTAGCCACTTAGCTTACTACTTAAGAGTAACGCTATACTAAATAGTGGTGGGTGATGACGGATTCGAACCGCCGACATTCTGCGTGTAAGGCAGACGCTCTACCAACTGAGCTAATCACCCTGAGAACCGTTTTTAGGTTCTTGATGGAAGTCTCTTAAAAAAGAATTCCTGAAAGTTTTAACATTCAAAGTTGTCACCCTTTGAATAACTTCCAACAGAAGAGAACTAACTAAAGCCTCGCTCTGTGGGTGTGTATTATATACATTTACACATGGCTGTCAAATATTATTTCATGTATTTTACAAATACTGGTTAATAGTCTGCATTTACAGTCAAATTAAGCAGTAAGTAGGGTAATTATTGGACGATGTAGCCGCTACATAGTTGGCTATTGCGTGCTAGCTAAAAACTACTATACTGATAATGCTTTTTGCATCTAGCTAACTAACAAAGCGTCTACTTAATAAGACAGTGGGCTAATAACTAATAAACAGATGAATGATTTGAGTGATATAGGTTCATGGAGGCGAGCATAGATAATTTTAATATAGACGCCCTTTTTATTGAAGACTATTTTACGACATGGTCGTTAGGAGACTTTGCTGGATTGGGTTTGGTATTGCACGTGATTTTGATGATAGTCATGACCCTGCGTATCGTCTCGGTGCAGCGTAATATCGGGGTGTCGATTGCCTGGGTTGCCGTGCTCTATACTTTACCTGTGGTTGGCTTTATCGCTTACATCTTATTGGGTGAGCCGATGATCGGGCGACGCTATCGTGCGCGCATGAATCAGGCGCGGCTACTGATGAATGATATGGCTAAGCGTGAGCAAATGGTTTTTGATGAAGGACAAGAGCTGCTGCCTGATGATTATCGCGGGGTCAGTAAAATAGGCACGCGCTGGACAGGGTTTGGGGTATTTCCCGACCATCAAATGCAATTGTTGACCACACCGAGTGCTATCTTTGGTCGGTTAATAGAAGATATTAATACCGCCCAGCGCATTATCCTGATGGAGTTTTATATTATTTATCCAAAAGGTCAGATACTCGAAGTCATGGACGCGTTGATGGCAGCGGTGCAGCGCGGTGTAGAGTGTCATATTTTGGCAGATAGTGTGGGGAGTTTTAGCTTTTTTAATAGCAAACAGCATCGTATGTTAGAAGAAGCTGGGGTTTTTGTGCATCAGTCGCTGCCGGTGGGTTTATTTAAGACTCTATTTAAGCGCTCAGATTTGCGTAATCACCGTAAAATCATCGTCATTGACGAACATATAGGTTATATCGGTAGCTTTAACTTGGTTGACCCAAAGTTTTTTAAACAAAACAAAAATGTCGGTCAATGGATTGATGTGGCAATACGCAGCACCAGCCAAGAGCCGATGAATATTGCCACGGCGATGGCGAAAGTGGTGGTCACCGATATTGGGGCGGAAAATAAAGACAATCTAGATGCACTCAATCACCGCGTGAATACCTACACCCGTAAACTCTATGTCATGCATCCGACCATCAATGATATCAATAGCCGCGTCAAAGTGCTAGATGAGCTTAGCGACACTGATGAATCACCCGAGATTGGCTCGACATCGATTGTGATACCACGTATGCCAGTCGTCGAGGATGTGCTGGCACAGCTGATACCTTCAGCACCGCAAGTGACGGCGCATGTGATTTATAATACGTTGGTGACGGTGATACATCGCGCCAATAAACGCATTCGCATTACCACGCCGTATTTTGTTCCCGATGAAGCCTTATCAGGGGCGCTGACTACGGCGGCCAAACGCGGGGTTGAGGTAACAATTATTGTGCCCGAAAAGGTAGATTCATTTTTGGTGCAGCATGCCTCGCAAGCGTACTATCAAGAGCTGCTTGAGGCAGGAGTGACCATTGCTTTGTTTAAAGGCGGACTGCTGCATGCTAAAACGGTGGTCATTGACGATGATTATTGTTTGTTTGGTACGGTAAATATTGACATGCGCAGTTTTTATTTAAATATGGAGGTCAGCTTAGCGATTTATACGCCAGAGATGGTCGCTCAGGTTGCTGACTGTCAAGAAGTCTACTTACAAAGCTGTCGTTTTTTAAGTTTAGAAGAGTGGCAAGAGCGTCACGGGGCAGAGCGCCTATTTGATAATGTGGTGCGCTTATTTAGTCCTTTATTGTAGCGCTTTTAATTTTAGGTTAAGGTAAACTACTTATTTTTATTATCATCTTATTTTTATTATTATTTGAAATGTTGGTTTTTAAAACGCTTAATTTTAAAGGATAGGCTTGCCTTATGTCTGCATCGCACTTAACGCCCCTTGATTATATCGCAGCAGGCTATTGGCAAGATTTCTTAGCTGGCCGTCCTGTCGCCGGCGGCATGGCTTATGAAGCTGAATTGTATCAATGTAAACTCGATGAGTCGCTGGTAAGTTTACAGCGTGTAGATATCCTGCTGTCACATATACGCCGCGACATGATTAAGACTGGTATATGGGATGAGGCTTCGCTGTTGACAGATGAGCGCTATCGTAATTTTATGGTGTTTTTAGCGTTTTATGCAGGACAAGTATTGGCACAGCAATGGCAACATGCGCCCCATTGGTTTGGTGACTTTGAGCTACGGAAGCGTTATCCCGCATTGCCACTACTGACTGCTGACTTTTATCGGCATATGGCCGTGGTCTATCATGATGATATTGGTATTAATAATCAATCTAATGCGACTGCCTCGCTATTTTTTGCCTTAGAGCCGATAGGTCTGCGGCTGTTTGGTCATATTGATCGACCGTTTCAAGCGGTGCAAGGTGGGCAGGTGGCAAGTGGGCTATACCAAGCAGTTAGCGCAAGACTGCCAAACGCCATTGATAATAGCCATACACTACCCGTAGATAACGCGCAATCTGCCGATAAAAACGTGACTGAAGCAGTAGCGCCTCAGCATAGTAGGCAAGACATTCAGACAGATATTGTTAATAATGATTCTGATAACGAGCTTCAAGCAACACATGAAATCTCTCAAACAGAGGGGCTATTAGCAAAAGCTAATTCATTAACTGTTCCATTACAAGTACCATCAGCAGAAACTGTGCCAGTAGCATTTTCACAAGCAGGGTTAAAAGAAGTAGCGATAAAACCAGCAGTAAAACCAGTGATAAAAGAAGCGCCAACCCCAGAGATTTTTAGCCAATTACTGACGGAGCTTGATGAAATAGACGTACCACAAACCGTTGGGAAAACAGAATATGAGCAAGCTTGCAAAGTTTTAGATCAATTTGAGCAGCATATTGCTAAACAAGAGAAACCTCGCGCGCAAGTTATATTTTCAGAAAACCATTTGGCAGCAAAGCAGCAAGCCTTAGCAAAATTGCAAGACGCTGCTCATGCAGGTCATAGCACTGCGATGCTACGTTTGGCGATGTATGAGCTTCTTGGCGAAGGGGTAAACACGGATAAAGTGGCTGGTATGGAAGCAGGCGTTGAATGGGTGAAGCAAGCGGCTAGCAAAAACGACAGCCGTGCCCAGCGATTATTAAGTAAGCTTTACTATCAAGGTTTTGGCGTACCGCAAGATATGACCAATGGCAAATATTGGCTTGAGCAGGCGGCGCAAAACGGTCATGAAGAAGCGGCCAGTTTGGTCAGTCAATGGCAGCAAGCGCAAACGTTAATCAGCACACAAAAGCAAGAGCAGCATAGCCTTAAACGTTATCAGTTATTGTTTGCAGTGATTATTGTCGTCGCTATATTAATCTTCATTATTGTCTAAGCGATTATTTTAAATTCGGATTTTTAAAATCTGACTTTTAAATTACTGTTTCTAATAACAAGTGCTTAAAAACTATTGTTTAGCATTAAATTCAGGTAGAATTGGCGCGCTTTTTATCGCCACTTCTTATCGTTCGATCCATTACTAATCTGGGCTTCTTCATGCCATCTTCTGATAATTCCTTACCCTCTTTTGATAAGTCGACTCAGCCGATACAAAGCCGAGCCGTTTATAAACCCCCTGTTTATTATCAGGTGACGATTGGTTTGCTAAAACCGCTATATCGTCTGCAAGTATGGCATCGCTCGCATAAGCGCGACAATTATCAGCAAGAAGTGGAGCAGCGTTTTGGTAAGCGCTATCCTGCGCCGCCCGTGCGTGATGCAAAGGTTAAGTCGAATGCCAATGCCAACGAAAGTGGCAATCATAAAGAGAGCACTAGCAAAAAAGTCATCTGGTGCCATGCGGTGTCTTTAGGCGAGACCAATACCGTCGCGCCTTTGCTTGATGCGCTATTGGAAAAAGGCTATCAGATATGGTTGACCAATACCACGCAGACAGGATATGCGCGCGGTGCCAGTCGCTTTGCCGATGATATTGCCCAAGGTCGTCTGAGTCATAGCTACGTTCCAGTCGACAGTCCTGCGGTGATTGAGACGTTTTTGGCGCATGTGCAACCCGTTGCCGCAATGTTTGTAGAAACCGAGCTTTGGGCCAATACCTTAACCAAATTGTCCGAGCATCGTATCCCAAGTATCTTAGTCAATGGCCGATTATCGGCGTCTTCTTTTAAAAGTTATCAAAAAATTGGTGCGGTCAGTGCCAGTATGATGAAAAATCTGAGCTTGATTATTGCGCAAGATAATGAATCGGCAAAACGCTTTCGGCAATTGGGCGCTCATAGTGCGCAAATCCGCGTAGCAGGCTCGCTGAAATGGGTGATTAATACGCCTAAGCTCAATGATAATAACGGTGCCCAAGAAGTTGAAATAGCTAATGATGTCGAAGATTTAGGCGTAGCAGATCGCCCGATTTGGGTAGCAGCAAGCACGCATAGCGGCGAAGAAGATAGAGTATTATCATGGCAGCAGAAAATTCTGTCTAACCCTTTGTTAGCTAATACCTTGCTGATTATCGTGCCAAGACACCCGGAGCGCTTTGATGAAGTGGCAGAACTGATTGAAAAGTCAGGATTGGTGATGGCGCGACGTAGTGATGACGGTGTAATCGGTGCAAATACCCAAGTTTATTTGGCTGATAGTATGGGTGAGTTAATGAAGTGGTATGCGCTTGCCGATGTGGCATTGGTAGGCGGCTCATTAATCGATATTGGTGGCCATAATCCCGTTGAGCCTGCAAGCGTAGCAACGCCAGTATTGATGGGTGGCTATACCCAATCTTGCCAAAGCGTGGTTGATAAGCTCGCTAGCGTCGGGGCGTTATATCAACCACATAATGCATTTTATAGTGCTATTGATACTGATAAGCAGCTATCTCAGCCGCAAATTGAGACCAATCAGCCATCTAGCGATGATGATAGTTTGCTTTATCAGCAGCTAGAGTTTTGGCTCAGTCATTTACCATTGGCAAAACAGGCAGGGCAAGCGGGTGCAGCAATGACCGCGCAGCAACAAGCGGTCTTGCATCGTCAATTATCGATGATTGAAGATGTGATTCAGCAATATGCAAAACTACCTTTTAATCCAGAACTGAATCAAGACCTAAATCAACAGCTGTTATAAGTGATGCTATGAACTGTATATTATTGCCAGCAGCTAACTTTCAACATGATACTGCACACATCAATGATTTGGCGCAAATTGCCCATGTGAATAAAGTACTGGATGCCAAAGTAGGCGATACGTTAAAAATTGGCCAACTTGGCGGCAAGCTCGGTAGTGCCATCATTGAAGATATCGCCTCCAATAGTATTCAGCTAGGGAATGTATGTCTGACCAGAAATCCGCCACCTAAGCTTAATCTTACAGTGGTGCTGGCATTGCCACGGCCAAAAGTGTTACGTCGCCTAATCATGGATATGACCGCGCTTGGCGTTAATGATATTATCCTTATCAATAGCTACCGTACGCAAAAAAGCTATTGGCAAAGCCCGATGTTGGCTCGTCTTGACGAGTTTGTGTCAGAAGGACTGCAACAAGGTGTGGACACGGTTGCGCCGCGCATCAGTCTGCAAAAACGCTTTAAGCCCTTTGTTGAAGATAAGCTTGCAAGCTTAATGACTAATCGCGCCATCGTTGCTCATCCTTATAGTGCGCTATCATTTGCGCAATATGTGCAACAGCTAGAAAATACTGAACCACCTCATAGGTCAGTTAGTTCATTGTTGCCAAGTATGGTTTTTATCGGTGCTGAAGGCGGTTGGATTGATTATGAGATTGACTTACTTGCCGAGCAAGGTTGCACGGCGGTCAATATCGGTGCGCGTATATTGCGCACCGAAGCGGCGGTTAATGTCATTTTGGGGCAGTGGCTACTAGAAGGTCAGAATTAAGCTCAGACAGATGAATACGACACTCATATCATTTTAAAAATTAAGGACATATTACTGGTATAGCAGGGCAAGATAAATGTATTGATAATTAATCTCATTTCGATTAGTATATTGTATCTCAGACATTAATGTCTTATTAATCCCGCTATTGAATCATTTATTAATGATTTTAATGTCCTTTTATCTTACTTATCCGTAGCACCATTATGGGGAATGCCATGTCATTATCTGCTATCAGTGCAAATCTATCTTCTACTAAGCTTACTTTACCCGTTGCTGTATTTGGCATGATGTTGGGTCTTGCGGGCTGTAGTAATTCATCGACGCCAGAAGAAAGTGTGGATGCTGAAGCTACAACGACTGGGGCTGAGCAATCTGGCACGGCGCAAGAAGTGGCTGCAAATGATGGTGCAACGGCGGAAGGTGGGCAAACCGTTACTATTTACTCATCACGTAATGAGCAGTTGATTAAGCCGTTATTAGATAAATATACTGAAAAAACAGGTGTTAAAATTGAGCTGGTCACCGATAAAACCGGTCCATTGATGGCGCGTCTGCAAGCGGAAGGTAAAAACACCCCCGCTGATATGCTGTTAACCGTTGACGCGGGTAACTTATGGCAAGCAGCAGAACAAGGCTTACTACAACCTGTGTCTTCTACTATCTTAGAAACTAACGTTCCTGCTAAATACCGTGATCCAAAAGGTCAGTGGACAGGTTTGTCATTACGTGCCCGTACTATCTTTTATGATCCAAGTAAAGTTGATGCAGCTCAGCTATCAACCTATGCTGATCTAGCCGATCCAAAATGGAAAGGCAAGCTTTGTCTGCGTTCATCAAAAGCTGTTTATAACCAATCATTGGTTGCAAGCATGATGGAAAATCTGGGCGAAGAAAAAACAGAGCAAATTATTCGTGGTTGGGTAGCTAACTTAGCAACGGACGTCTTTAGTGATGATACCAGCATGTTAGAGGCGATTGCCGCTGGTCAGTGTGAAGTGGGTGTCGCTAACAGCTATTATTATGGTCGCCTGCTTGATGAAAAACCAAACTTCCCTGTAAAAATATTTTGGGCAAACCAAGACAGCACTGGTACTCATGTGAACATCTCTGGCGCTGGGGTTATCGCTAACTCAGACAATCCAGATGGCGCGCTTAAATTGATGGAGTGGTTATCTTCTGATGAAGCGCAAGGTCTTTATGCCAGTTCTGATAAAGAGTATCCTGTGAAAGAAGGTATCGATGAGTCAGAGCTACTCAGATCTTGGGGTCCATTTAAACAAGACAGTATCAGCGTGCAGAAATTTGGTGAGCTACAAACCCAAGCTATTCAAATGATGGATAAAGCGGGTTATAAATAACAGGCTGCAAGTAGCTGAGCGGTTGGTTTTTAGCTATTAGATGTTTAGTCATCTAGCATCTAATAGCGTCATTATGCGTAAGACACGGTAGCAACTTATGATAACAATGCCAGAAGCGTCTGCTAAGCAAGACAATACTGTCAATGAAGCTAATAACGACAACAATAGCCCGTCTATCAGTCAAGACCATGTCGTCCGCAAACGTATTATCTCGAAATCAATCTTAGGACTGATTTCGTTGTTTATGCTCGTACCGATTTTAATCGTACTATTATCATGGACACAGCCGGTCGCTGATATTTGGACGCATATGCGCCAATATGTGTTGCCGCAAGTGTTAGAAAATACTGTCATCTTATTGATGATGGTGACGCTGATTTCTGGCGTTATCGGTACCGCACTTGCTTGGGTGACCAGTATGTACCGCTTCCCTGGACAGCGGTTTTTTGCGTGGGCGCTGATGTTGCCACTAGCGATGCCAGCTTATGTCTTAGCATTTGTTACCGTCGGTATTGTTGACTTTAGTGGACCACTGCAAACGGCTTTAAGGGAGTTTGGTTTTGCTACTGCTATCCCATCGGTACGTAACGTCTGGGGCGCAGGTTTGGTATTGTCCTTGGCATTTTATCCTTATGTCTATTTGCTTGCACGCCAAGCGTTTTTATCACAAGGCAGGCGCGCGATTGAAGCGGGGCAGATGCTTGGCTTAAGTCGTAGTAAGGTGTTTTTTCGGCTGGCGTTACCACAGGCGCTACCGTGGGTCATTGGTGGTTTGCTACTTGCCAGCATGGAGACGCTTGCAGATTTTGGCGCCGTGTCGGTATTTAATGTCGATACTTTTACGACAGCGATTTATAAAGCTTGGTTTGGATTTTTTAGTCTAACTACCGCCGCGCAATTGGCAGCGCTATTAATCGGCGTGGTCTTTATCGTCGTCTTGTTTGAGCAATATTGGCAAGCAAAGCGTGGTAATACGGTAACGCAGGGTAGTAGTCAGCGCTTTGAAGCCAGTAAACCTGCCAAGTGGGGCATGGCGCTACTTTGTACGCTGGTATTTTTAATAGCGTTTTTGATTCCTTTTTTGCAGCTGCTCTATTGGACCGCCTTAAATTTCCAGCAAGACTTTGATGCGCGTTATATTGATTTCGTCACTAATAGTCTTATGATTGCGAGCATGACCACCATATTTATCGCTTTTTTGGCGATTATTATTGCGTGGGTTAAGCGTCAATATCCGGATAAATCGACTAAGCTGATGACCACCTTAGCCAATTTGGGTTATGTGGTGCCGGGTACGGTATTGGCCGTTGGGATATTTATTCCGATTGCGTGGCTTGATAATCAGATGATAGCTTTTGGTATTACCTCAACGCAGTTTTTATCTGGTAGTGTTATTGTGATGCTGCTGGCCTTATCGACGCGCTTTATGACCGTGAGCTTTCAGCCGGTAGACCGTCAGCTACAGCGCTTAACGGTCAATCAAGAAGCGGCGGCTAAATTACTCAGTGATAGCCCATATCAGCGCTGGCGGCAAGTGATGTTGCCTGTATTGAGCCCAGGGGTATTGACTGGATTATTAATGGGCTTTGTCGAAGTGATGAAAGAGATGCCGATTACTTTAATGACGCGGCGGCAAGGCTGGGATACGTTGGCGGTTCGGGTGTTTGAGATGACCAGTGAAGGCATGTGGGCGCGCGCCGCATTGCCCAGTTTGTTGATTGTGCTGGTCGGTCTTATCCCTGTTTGGATATTGCTGCGCCAAAGTGATAAGCAAGGTTAAGTGCATTTATCATTAAACAACTATAATTAAATAGTCATAATTAAACAGCTACATTAAAAAGAACCTCATTAAAAAATAACCATATTAAAAAAAAGCCTTATTAAAAACCGCGTCAATGATGGGTTTTATTCACTAATAGCTTACTGGTACCGTCTATGTATACTGACTTGATGAACGATTCAACCAATCCAGCAGCGCCTAAATCTTTAAAGCCTGAATCCTTAAAGATAAGCGGCAAGCCAAGACCGGAGCATGTGAAAAAACCACCCACAACGCTACTAACCAAAGCTCAGGTAGCCCAGCTGCAAGTGGATAAAAGCTTACCTCAAAGCACTTTAAATCAAAGTGTTACAAATCAAACTGACTTACATCAAGAAACAGCAGAACAAATTAACTTGCAAGATAACCATGTTTTTAATTCCTCTAAAAATACTGCTAGCGCTGACGATGCTTATTTTAGCGTTCAAGATTTAATCGTTGGATATGACAATACGATTATCGTTAATGGCTTATCGCTAGATTTGCAACAAGGTGAAATCGGTTGTTTTTTGGGTTATAGCGGTTGCGGAAAAACCACCGCCTTAAGAGCGATTGCAGGTTTAGAGCAAAGCCGTGGCGGTAAAATTCTCTTAAACAATCAGCGTCTAACCGAGCAGACAACGCGCACCAAATTTGCGGTCGCGCCAGCCAAGCGTGGCATGGGAATGGTGTTTCAGGATTATGCGTTATTTGGACATTTGAGCGTGGCAAAAAATATCGCTTTTGGTCTTAATAAATGGTCGGCTGCTGAAAAAAAAGCCCGCGTTAAAGAAATGCTAGAGCTTGTCGAATTGTCAGAACATGCCGATAAACGTCCTAGCGAGCTATCAGGCGGACAGCAGCAGCGGGTAGCGTTGGCACGTGCATTGGCACCAAAACCTAAACTTTTGCTACTTGATGAGCCATTTTCTAACTTAGATGTGGTGCTACGTGAGTCACTGGCGATGAATGTCCGTGATATCCTTAAACGCACCAATACCACCGCTATTTTGGTTACTCATGATCAAAACGAAGCCTTTGCCTTAGCGGATAAAGTCGGTGTGATGGATAAAGGTAAATTGGTACAGTGGGCAACGCCAAGTGAGTTATATCATGAGCCGATCAGCCCGTTTGTTGCTGAATTTGTCGGTGAAGGGGCGATGATAGACGGCATCATCAAGGAAGGTCATGTCGAAACTGCGCTTGGTGATATTTATCGTCGCATGGAAGTCTATGACGAGTCAGGTCAGCCGCAGTATTGCGAGTATGACTATCCCAACGGTACACCGATTAAGGTGCTAGTACGTCCCGATGATATCATCCATGACGATGAAAGTACGCAGACGGCTTTAGTAGTCGGACGCGTATTTCGTGGGGCAAACTATCTTTATCGCTTGCAGCTTGCCGATGGTCAAACCGTATTGTCGTTAGTTGCCAGTCATCATAACCATGAGATTGGCTCGCAAATTGGTATCTTACCTATCCTAGAGCATGTGGTAGTGTTTGATGAGAAAGACATCAATGCCACCACGTGGTCGGAGTATGATCGGTCAGAACGTGTGTAAGACGTCAGATAGTTATCAAATTTAAACTTGGCACTGCGCGTTAAACTTAACGAAGACGTTAAGCGTGACGCGTTGCCAATATATGCAAATAGCGCCCTAGCCATTTATATGGCTCGAGTTGTGAGTAGCGCAGCTCCATACGTATCACCGCATCAGGATCGTTATGACCGCCACGTTTTAGCGGCGAATAATCATGAAACACCCGCAAGCCACTGGAAAGTATCGTTTGATAATGATGAGCTTCTAACCAAGATTCAACTTCTTCTTTAGCGACTGGATAATTGGGCGTGAGGCTTTTTTTGTTGTCCGCTTTATACTCGCTGTTATCCAATAAGTTAAAATTACCCATAATAAGATTGCGATAATCGAAACTCGCCGGATTATAAAAGCACAGCGAGAGCGCGCCATTTTCAGTCAAATGCTTATCGAAAAAATCCATCACATCTGCCGGTTCTGCCAACCATTCAAGCAGCGCATGACACATAATCAAATCAAACTTTTCTGTGTTACCCGCTAGCTTTTTTTCAAGCTCTTGATACGGGCATACATGCCAAGTAATAGCCAATTTTTCATGGTTTTCACCATTTTGTGCGGCACTTGCTTGCGCTTTCTTTAACATATTAACTGAGATATCATTGATAACCAACGTATGCCCTTGATTAGCAAGCTCAATCGCAATCTGCGCCAGCCCTGCGCCCACATCTAGTATACGTAACGGTCGCCCAAGCGTCTGGCTCATCCTTGCACAATATTCAAAAATATCACGGCGCAATACTGCCAAACGAATGTCACCCTTTAAGCCGCCGTAAACCTTTTTTTCAAAGTGGTCAGCAATCGCATCAAAGCTGCGATCTGTGCGCGTATCGGGCTGGTTTATTGATGGTGTGATTGCTTGGTTCACTGGCTGGCTAGTTGCTTGACTGATTTCCTGATTCATAACGGGCTCTGTTTTATCTAAAGTATTCGAAAGGGTTTTTCATAAATTTTTATTGGATTTTAATAGGGTTTTAGCGTATAAATAGTAACGTTGAAGCAATAATTTTTATTAAATAATCTTACTTAAAAATTCTATATTAAGACTGTTTTTATTAAGGCCATCGTTAAAAGAATGTCTATTAAAATATCTTAACTAAGCTGCACCTACCAATTGCCAAGGATTCTAGGCAATTTTTTGCATTATCACTGCTAAGGATAGCAATCATGGTCTTACCCAATTCATCTATTATAAACAAACCCATCATGACGCGCGGCCTCTTATCGCTAGCCATTGCCAGTAGCTTATTGCTTGTTGGTTGTAATGACGATGATAATGAGCGTTTCGTTGAATCGCCTTCGTCCTCTGCCAGCGCTAAGTTTGTAAAAACCTTTACGGCAAACGATATCAATAGTAGTCTTGGTCTGGGAAGTTCGGCAACGCCTGCAGCTAAGTGCGGCGTTACGATAGAAAAAGTCAGCTATGATACCAAAGGTGCCGCCGATGAAGATACCAATGCTACGGCTGCTTTGATGCTACCTACTGGCGACGCTGCTGAATGCAAAGGTGATCGCCCAGTATTATTGTATGCGCATGGCACAACCACTGATAAAGGCTATGACTTTGCTCAAGTCGGCAACACTAAAAATCCTGCGGTGGGGGAAGCCAACTTAATTGCTGCAAACTTTGCCGCTCAAGGCTATATCGTCGTCGCCCCTAATTATGCAGGTTACGATGACTCAAAACTTGACTACCATCCTTATTTGGTTGCCCAGCAGCAGTCGACCGACATGGTTGATGCGCTCGATAGCGCGCGTAGTATTATCGAACGCAAAAAACGCGGCAATGATGCCAATTACAGCAAAATTGATGATTCAGGTAAGCTGTTTATCGCTGGTTACTCGCAAGGTGGCTATGTCACTATGGCAACCGCTAGATTATTAGAGTCACAAAAGAAAGCAGTGACGGCGATTGCGCCATCATCAGGCCCTTATGCCTTGGCCGCTTTTGGTGATGAAATCTTTACAGGCAATGTCAATATTGGGGCGTCGCGCTTTGCACCATTACTTGGTATTGGCTTACAGGCAAAATACGGCAATATTTATACCAAGAAATCAGATATTTTCTTAGATAAGTATGCGGACGCGCAGTTGCCTAGTAATACGCCATTTGGTGAGTTGGTCCAAGCAGGAAAACTGCCTAATAATGCTTTATTCCAAAAGAATCCTAGCGATCCAAGGCTGGCAGGTTTATCACAAGGTAAACTGTTTTCTATTTTGGGTGGCTATGATGAGACCGATTATTTGATTAAAACAGAATTCCGTGCGGCTTATGTGGCAGATACGCAAAAAAATCCTGATGGTTTAACGTTAGCCAATAGTAATAATTTACCGGCTGCCAATCCGCAAAATAACCTGCGTAAAGCATTAAAGGATAATGACTTACGTGGATATGTGCCTACTATGCCGACGTTTATTTGTGGTGGCAACCAAGATCCGACCGTTTATTTCGATACCAATACGGGTTCGATGGTAAAACTATTACAGGCAGAAGTAGCCAAGAATCCTGCTAAGAAACTTAATATTACGGTTTTAGATGTGGATAAAGACAACAAAGCAGAGCGCCCAGACAAACAGGACTTTATCATGATTGGGCAGGCGTCAATGAATAAATGGGATGCGGTCGCTGTTAAAGATAGCGTGCAAACCAACTTTAGTAATAGCGTTAAGAAAATTAAGGATGACGCAGCCCCACAGGGCGGTGTCGCTTCATTATTGGCATTCTATACTAACTATCATGGCGATTTGGTCAGTCCAGCCTGTACTGAGGCAACCCGCGAGTTCTTTAATCAGGAATTCAAACCTGTCTAAAATGCTTTATCGTTAAACATATAAGTAGTTTTAATCTTACTCGCGAAAAAAACTGTGTCCATCGGATGCAGTTTTTTTATACAACAGCCTTTAAAAACGTCAAAGACAAGGCTCTGTTGTTAAAGTCATTTTTATCCTTATTGCTATATCCAAAAATCAACGCTAATGAGCTGTTTTGCTTGATTTTAATGGCATCTAGAACCCCCTAAATTAACAAATTTGTGCTAAAATAGCTTCTTTTAATTATTATTAAAACTATCGCCATTTCTCCTTTGTTTCGCACGCTTAACAGTGCTTTTTTATGGTTTATATATTGATAGTAGCGACGCATTTATGTCGCTGTATTTTTGTATGACTCTGCGCATTATTAACGATAGCAACCGCGTAAATTTTAGGGAATGGAACCAGTGAGGGAGTGTATATGAGCGAGTCGGTCAGTCCTATTGGCATCGTCGAAGAATTAAAACAATCCTATTTGGATTATGCGATGAGCGTGATTGTATCGCGTGCGCTGCCTGATGTGCGTGATGGGTTCAAGCCTGTACATCGCCGTGTGATGTACGCTATGCACGTCTTGTCTAATGACTACAACAAGCCTTATAAAAAGTCGGCACGTGTGGTCGGTGACGTCATTGGTAAGTACCATCCCCATGGCGATAGTGCAGTATATGATGCGATTGTGCGGATGGCGCAGGACTTTAGCTTGCGTTATCCGATGGTTGATGGTCAAGGTAACTTTGGCTCGATTGATGATGATCCACCGGCAGCGATGCGTTATACCGAAGTGCGTATGACCAAGCTGACCCACCAAATGCTCGCTGATCTAGATAAAGATACGGTCGATTGGGAAGACAACTATGATGGCTCTGAGCGTATGCCTAGCGTCATGCCAGCACGTGTTCCAAACCTACTAATCAACGGTGCAACGGGTATTGCTGTTGGTATGGCGACCAATATGGCGCCGCACAACCTAACTGAAGTGATTAATGCCTGCTTGGCTTATGCCGAAAATCCGCAAATATCTGCCGAAGAGTTGATGTCGCATATTTCAGGTCCTGACTTTCCTACTGGCGGTATCATCTACGGTCGCGCTGGCATCCAAGATGCCTATCGTACTGGTAAAGGTCGTTTACATATTCGCGGTCGCTATCATATTGAGCCAATGACTGACACTGGCGTCAACCGTGATCGTGAGCGTATTGTCTTCACTGAAGTACCTTATCAATCTAATAAAGCTAAGATGATTGAGCGTATTGCTGAGCTGGTACGTGACAAGAAAATCGAAGGTATTAGTGAAATACGTGATGAGTCTGATAAAGACGGTATGCGTATCGCTATTGACTTGCGTCGTGGTGAAACGGCTGAAGTTATTGTTAATAATTTGTTTCTACAAACGCCACTTGAATCTAGCTTTAGTATCAATATGGTCGCGCTCGATAATGGTCAGCCTAAGCTACTAACTTTACGTCAGCTGATTGCTGCCTTTGTCCGCCATCGTCAAGAAGTCGTTACGCGCCGTACGATATATGAGCTTAATAAAGCGCGCGTTCGTGGTCATTTGCTTGAAGGTTTGGCCGTTGCGTTGGCTAATATCGACGAGATTATTACGGCCATTAAAGCGTCTGCTAGTCGCGCTATGGCTCGTGAAAACTTACTCGATAATACATGGGGTTCAGGTAGTGTAGTCGCCATGCTAGAAGCTGCTGGTAGTCAATCAGTACGACCTGACTATATCGAAGGTGAAGATCTAAAAGCACCGTTTGGCTTAATTGATGGTTCAGTTGAAGGTGAGCAACGTTATCGCTTATCGCTTGAGCAGGTCAACGCCATTTTAGACATGCAATTGCATCGCCTAACGGGTCTTGAGCAAGATAAGCTGACGGAAGAATATCAGGATCTATTACGTGAAATCGCTAATTTAGAATCAATCCTTGGTGATTTTGATAAGTTAATGACCATTATCTCTAATGAGATGATTGAGATTCGTGATAACTTCGGTGATGAACGCCGTACCGATATTGTTGATTCACGTACGGACTTTAGCCGTGAAGATTTGATTCCGGAGCAAACGGTTGTGATGACGGTTTCGCGTACTGGCTATGCTAAAACTCAGCCGATTGACGATTATGTCGCGCAAAAACGTGGTGGTAAAGGCAAGTCTGCAACTGCCATGAAAGAAGACGATGTGATTGATCATTTAGTGGTAACGTCTACGCACTCGACGGTACTGTGCTTCACCGATACGGGTCGTGTGTTTAGCTTACGTGGTTTTGAAGTGCCGATTGCCAGTCGCGGCGCCCGTGGTCGTCCATTAGTGAATTTAATTGGTCTAAATCCTGATGAAACCGTTACAACTATTTTGCCTATTCCAAAAATCGTAGAAGAGCTTTCAGTAAAAGGTGAGACTTCATTAACAGATGCCTTAGTAGATGGCGATGACAGCTTATCAGAAGATAATAATTTAGACGACAGCACGCAAGCAGAGCCGCCTTTTGTATTCTTCGCAACTGCCAATGGTACGGTCAAGCGTGTCGAGCTTAAGCAGTTCGCTAACATTCGCTCTAACGGTTTGATTGCCGTTGGTCTAGAAGAAGGCGATAAATTGGTCAGCGCTCGTATCACCGACGGTAGCCAAGAAGTGATGCTATTTGCCTCAAGTGGTAAAGCGATTCGTTTTGATGAAAATGATGCGCGCGCGATGGGTCGTACCGCAAAAGGCGTTCGTGGTATGCGTTTGGCGGCTGATGAGTTTATTAAATCATTGGTGGTTATCGAAGATGACGTACACGAGATTCTGATTGCTTGTGAGAATGGCTTTGGTAAACGTACCTTTATCGATGAATTCAATACGCAAAATCGTGGCGGTGGCGGTGTTATTGCTATCAAAACCAGTGAGCGTAATGGTGCGCTGGTTCGTGCTACCAAGGTTGATTCTACAGACGACATTATCTTAATCTCAGACAAAGGTACATTAGTGCGTACCCCAGTTGAGCATGTCGCTAGCTCTGGTCGTAATACGCAAGGTGTGACGCTGATTCGTCTATCTAAAGATGAGAAGCTGGTTGCTATGGCGCGTGTTGAGCACGAAGAAGGCGACGATGAGTTGATCGATGCCATGAGAGAAGATGGTACGTTTGCCGTAGAGGGTCAAGAGCAAATCGATATCGATGCCGAAACTGGTAACAGCGCGACGACCGATATCAATGATGTTATCGATATTGCTAATGACTATACGCTAGATGACGAAACATCGAATGATGCAGCAGATGAAAACACAAACGATGACGAGTAACTATCTCAGTTGTTAGCTTTTTAGTTTAGTTAGCAATGCTGCTCTAGAAAAAGCCTCTGACGATATCGTTGGAGGCTTTTTTTTGAGTGCTGTTTATTATCAAAGTTTACTTTTTATTTTTTATTTTATAATCTTTATCAAATGGTTATAAATTATAAATAATACCCACCAAGCGCTATTTTTAAGGCCGTTGTTATGCTTACGACCAATCAAACTTTTCAAGGAACTTTAGCAGCAGTATCATCCAGCTTTTTATTTTCACTGATGTTCTTGTTTGGGCTATTCATGTTGCCTTTAACGGGCACACAGGTGGCGTCATGGCGTGTGCTGATGATGTTATTGAGCTTACTGATATTGGTCAGTTTTACTAAGCAATGGCAACACGTTTTTGATTATCTGAAAACCTTAAAAACCCCGAAAGAATGGCTGATATTTATATTGCCCACACCGATTTTGGGTGGACAGATTTGGCTGTTCATGTGGGGACCGGTGAATGGTTTTGGTCTTGATGTCACCTTGGGTTATTTTTTATTGCCGCTAGTGATGATAATACTGGGGCGCTTTTTTTATCATGAGCACATGAGTGCGCTACAATGGTTAGCAGCATTATTTGCGGCACTGGGAATTGGCTATGATATTTTCCAATATGGAACGGTATCGTGGGTGACGTTATTTGTATGTTTGGGTTATCCGCCTTATTATCTGCTTCGGCGTAAGCTTGCCGTACCGCCGATTACCGGTTTGCTATCAGATTTAACTTTGCTGACGCCAGTAGTGCTTATCATGCTATATAGCAGTGGTGGATTTAGCGTGGCGGCAGAAAACATAAAGTTTTGGTATTTATTGCCGCTACTTGGTGCTTTTAGTGCACTGGCGATGTCGCTGACTATGGTTGCCAGTAGTAAGCTGCCAGTGTCATTATTTGGCGCCCTAAGTTACGTAGAACCCATGCTATTGTTTGTCTTATCTATCACGGTTTTAAACCAAAGCCTCGATGAAGGCGGCTCGTTATTTATGTATGGCATGATTACTTTGGCGTTATTTATCATGATTGGCGATAGTGTAATGGGTTATCTCCGTCGCCGCCGTGATAATCATTTGCATGGCTACCGCGAGCCACAAGTGGGCGGCTTTCCTCCGCGTCGCCGCTTGATAAACCGCCGCATAGACGGGGTGCTAACAGCGCACCGTTTCCGTAAGATGCGTCGTTATCAAAAAAAGATGGATAGAATAAAGCGTAAAATTTAAGCGTTGCACACTAAATAATACTTGCTGCTTAAGTAAATTGGTTTTGACTGGGTAAGCATGATTCTTTGCTATTACTCTACATAGTTTCTGTGTTAAAGGGGCGTCAATTGCGTTATTATCGACAGCAGTGCTGCCACGCTTAATAAAGTTTATTAATACAATGCGTGGTAGCAAGTATAAATGGTATTACTTACTCACCCGATAACTTTAATGATTTTAATAAATTTAATAGCTTTAATAACCTTAATAACTAGGACGGCTTATGTTACACCTTCATCATTTAGCAAACTCACGCTCGTTTCGTATTTTATGGTTACTAGAAGAACTTGGCGTCGATTATCAACTGACTTGCTATGAGCGCAATAAAGCCTACCGCGCACCTGACAGTTTAAAACAAATACATCCGCTCGGTCATGCGCCAATGTTGGAAGTAAATGACCGTGTGCTCATTGAGTCAGGATTTATTATTGAGTATTTGCTTAAGCATTATGATACTGAGAAAAAATTTAAGCCGGCCGATGACAATGAAGCGGCGTGGGAAGCGTACACGTTTTGGTTGCATTTCGCTGAAGCGTCAGTGATGCCGCCATTGGTCATGCGTTTGGTATTTACCAAGGTGGTTGAGCAGTCGCCGATGCTTATCAAACCTGTGAGCAAAAGCATTCGCAATCAAGTCGAAAAAAGCATGATTAGCAATAGTCTAGATGCCATATTGGCCATGATGGAGCAGCATCTACAAGACAATCATTGGTTTGCAGGCGCTGAATTTAGTGCTGCTGATATTCAAATGCATCTTGCGGTTGTCGGTGCCAATGCTGGTACCGGTTTAGATAGTAGTAAATATGCCAATATCTTAAATTGGCTTAAACGCTGTGAAGAGCGCGATGCCTTTAAACGTGCAGAAGAAAAAGGTGGTCGTTTAAAGTTTTAAACGCGGCGCATTTAATTGTTCATAAATGACTGATTTAATATTAAAATAAAAGGTTTTGTTTATTTATAAACAAAACCTTTTTTAGGATAAAAAATGACAGACTTGCATAAATCAAATGACGAAAATACCGATATCAATTTTGATGACGATATGAATACCGATACTAGCATTGCTACTAAACAAGCGCTGAATACTGCCAATTCTAATGTGCATAGCCAGCAAGTATCAATCAAAGCTTGGTCACAAAAATTGCTTGTGGTGTTGCTATGCCTCGCCAGCTTTTATGGCGGCTGGAAATCTTATGAGTCCAACATGGTCAATGAATGTACGGCTAATGGCGGGCAAATGATTGAAGGTCAAAGAACTATGATATGTCAGTTGTTATAGAGCATAAGGATTTAGATATAAGAGCTTACCTATGTTAAAGCTAACTTTTTTGGGCACCTCAGCAGGGGTGCCAACCAAGCAGCGTAACGTCACAGCGCTTGCCATCGAGTGCCTGAATCCTTATAGCTCGGCGGCAAATCAACAGCAAAATAAAACGTCGCGTCCTTGGGTTTTAATTGATTGCGGTGAAGGCACACAGCAGCAGTTATTGCATACCAAGTTATCTTTACATCAGCTCGAAGCGATTTTTATTACCCATGTGCATGGCGACCATTGTTATGGTCTGCCAGGGCTGCTGGCGAGTGCGGCAATGTCAGGACGTACTGCAGCGCTGACGCTTATTGCGCCAAAAGCGATAGCCACATTGCTTGAGGCCATTACTGTAACGACTGAGCTATATTTTCCATTTGTTATTAACTTTATGGCGATAGAAGATTTGCTATCTCAGCCAAATAGTAAAAATAAAGGTCAGGTAGCGATCAGCTTAGACAATCAACATCAACTAGTTATAGATATTCACCCGTTATCGCATCGTGTCGCCTCTTACGGTTTTGGACTTACGCAAACTATCAGCCGACGTACGCTTAATACCGATAAATTGACAGCAGCAGGTCTTCCAGCAAGCGTACTGTGGGGCAGACTGCAACAGGGCGAGGATGTTATAACTGAAAACGGACATAAGCTTTATTCAGCAGATTATGTCGACAATGAAGTGCAACGTACACGTGTAGTGGTTGCAGGCGATAACGATACGCCAGAATACCTAAGCGCTGCGGTGGTCGATACCGATTTACTGGTGCATGAGGCCACTTATACGCATGAGGTGTTAAATAAGATTCAGGCAAAAAATCCAGACTTTGATCCGATGCATAGCAGCGCACAGCTGGTAGGTAGGTTCGCTCAAGAAAACAGCCTTAAGAATTTAATCTTGACCCATTTTAGTGCTCGCTATCAAAGCTTTGATAATCCAAATAGTAATACAACCAATATGGCGCATATCCGCTTGGATGCCGAAAGTGCCTATAAAGGCAATCTGTGGTTAGCAGCAGATTTCGATCAATATATGGTAAATGGTACAGTTGATTTGATAAGCGAAGAAGAGGGTAGCTGCGTGCAGAATTTAGATTCTGCACGCGTTTATAAAAGATAATTTTTAGTCAATATTTAAGATTGATTGTCCTCAGCTGCTAATCTTGTCTGTCCTATCCAGTAGCGGCTAAACTGATACGCTACGCGTCCCGAACGTCCGCCGCGCTCTGATGCCCAACGTAAGGCCGCTGCTCTGATATTATCAGGTAGTGTTTTGTTTACTTCTTCATTAACATTACTTACTTTAACCTCATTGGCATTATCTAGGCTAAGATTTGGTGAGATTGATAAATAATGGCGCACGATGTGTAAGTAAGTATTTTGATCTATTGGATGAAAGGACAACCATAACCCAAAGCGATCAGACAGCGATACCGTCTCATCAATGGTTTCGTAAGGGTTGACCTCATCGGTTTGACCATTATAAATATTGACGTTGTCTTTCATCAGCTGTGGCAAAAGATGACGGCGGTTACTGGTGGCATAGACCAATAACTTGTCTTGCTCTGAGTCCAGCGAGCCGTCCAGCACACTTTTTAACGTCCGATAACTCTCGTCTTGCCCGTTAAATGCCAAATCATCACAGTAAACCACATAGTGGCAGCCACAATCCGCTGGCAGCGCATTAATGGCGGCACGTATCTTATCAAGCACCCGTAGGTCATCACGGGCAATTTCAATAATACGCAATCCTTCGCTATGATAGGCTTGTAGCAATGCCCGAATCAGCGATGACTTGCCAGCGCCACGTGTGCCTGTCATCAAGACATGATTGGCAGGATAGCCTTTTAGAAACTGTCGTGTGTTCTGTACCAGTTTTGCCTTTTGCGTATCGATACCATGCAAGTCATCTAAACTTAAAAATAAATTGACCGCTAACGGCTCTAAATGCCCCTGATGACCGCCAACCCAGCGATAGGCCAGCTGGGCAGGATCAATCTCGATAGTTGGCGTAACCTGCTCTTGCAGATACTGCCCAAGCAAATCTAATAAATGGTCGGGTAGGGCATAATTCAAAACAGGCTTGGTGGATTGGGGCATAATAATTGGTCACTCATATAAATTAGAATGTCGTTTGGCATACTAGACGTATAAAGGTTTCACTTTACCATGAAAAATAGTGCCAGTATTCCCTCTACAATACAAGCAGGTGCAAAACAAGCCTTACAAACGCAAGCGCAGCAAATTCTGCCAGTACTGAATGGTTTATTCTTAGATTGGCATTATAGCGAGATAGCTCACCAGCGTATCAGCCAGCAAACTCATAATAGTGAGATTAATAATAGTGAAATTAATTACCAAGGGCTAACGCGCGGCCAACATCCAAAATTTGGGCAGGTAATGATTAAATGGCAGTTAAGTACTGATGCCAATCAAAACTCGGCTGATTTAATCCATGAAGCTAGCATTTTAAAATCTATAAACAGTTTATCGAGTAATCAGAACAGCCTTCAAAGCAGCCTTACCGCTATCGCACCACCAATACTCGCCTATGACAACTTAAGAGTGCAGATCTTAGCGCAGTCTTTGCCATTGACAATCCTTGTTATGCCTTATTATCTAAATGGTAGCTTGGCAACTCAGCTTAACGTTCGAAATCATTCGTTATTAACCTTTCAACGAAAGCATCAGTTTATTGTGCAATCTGCCCAGCTTATAGCCAATCTACATAACGCTGGTTGGTTACATAATGATATTAAACCCAGTAATATTTTGCTAGATGGTTTCATGCCAAATCATGCGGATAATAGCAGTATCATTCCTAATTTATTATTGACCGATTTTGCCTTAGCTGAGCCAATTAGTAAATCAGTAGGAGCTAGCCTTGCTGGTACGCCTGCGTATCTTGCGCCTGAGCGCTGGCAAGGGCAGGGCGCAACGGTGCAAAGTGATATTTATGCATTTGGAGTAATGATAACTGAGATATTAGTAGGCGAGCGACCATTTAATACAGACTCACTAAATGATGAGCCGTTAAGAGAATGGGCTATTCAGCATTGCCAACAGACTATTCCAACCTTACCGTTAGAATATAGTCGTTATCAAGGTATTGTTGATAAGGTATTGGCGAAGCAGGTTCAAAAGCGCTATCAAAGTATGAAAGAAGTTTTGAGGGATTTTTAATGATTAAATAATAGGTAAAGCGTATTATTGATAGTATTGGTAGAGCTGCTCAACAGATTTATCATTAACAACGCTTTGACACTGAGCAAACTGAGTATTAAAAGCATCTCTCAATTTATGAACCTGATCGACATTCATTTTGTCAGTATTAGAGTAATAATTTTTTGTGCCAATAGCATAGAGGTTTAATGTGTTTAACGCCTCATCACAAACCTCAAAAGGTGCAATCGTGGGCAGACGATTCACATTCACATTATCGATAATTCTATAGGTATTGCTGATGGTGCTTGCTAATAGTTTGTTATCTTGGTTAGCAGTCGCGCTTTCCATTCCCTTTTTTAGGACGGTTAATTTTTCTAAAAGTATCTCTGCATCATGATGAAAGCCACTAAATTTATCTAAGCTCATCATAATCTTGGTATTTGAGTCTGTATCTACACCAGATGAAATGTCAGCTGAAGTAGCGGGTTTATATAAACTGCGAAGCCCGACAAGACCACCTGCTAATATCACTAGTAGACCTATCGTTAGCCAAAATTCTTTATTCATCGTTTTAAACCAGTCATTTTATGCCTCTAATAGATGGTTTGATTTGCGCTAATGGCAGTCTTGTTAAGGATGATACTATTTATGAGATATCGGTATTTTACATAAACCTCGAACACAAAAAAACCTGCTCAAAGGCAGGTTTTAATATTTGGTCTAAGATGTACTATCCGAAAATGGTGGGGCTGGAGAGACTCGAACTCTCACACCTTGCGGCGCCAGAACCTAAATCTGGTGCGTCTACCAATTCCGCCACAGCCCCATTTTCGTTACTCTATCATCAAAAGCAGTTAAATTCAAATGCTATCAAGATAGTTAACTGATTCGGTAGTGCGTCTCAGTGGTTGGCTATTATATAGAGTTTGAATGGTTTGGCAAGCCCTATTTGTGATTATTTTTAATTATTTAGCAATTATTTTTAATGGTTTCTATAAATTATTGATATTACTAATATTTTAATTCGGCAGTTTGTGGTTTTAATTCCAATTATTTGGTGCTTCTGATGCGGTAATCCCTAATTGCTGCAATTTACGCGTCAAAGTATTGCGTCCCCAACCAAGTAAGTTAGCGGCTGCTATCTTTTTGCCACCACTATGGTTTAAAGCAGCCTTAAGCAACACACGTTCAAATTCTGGCGTTGCGGTTTGCAAAATATCTGTTTCACCAGTTTGCAGAGACTGCTCAGCCCATATGGCAAGTGCCTGCTGCCAACTCTGGTTTTCATTAGTTTGGCTGACTTGATTGTTTTGAACGTTTTGCTCGTTTTGATTGGGACTATACACGCCATCACTGTGCTGCTGATTTTGAGTGGTTTCTATTACGGAAAGATTTTGCTGTGGATGCGGTTCTTGAAGCGAGAGCGTATTTTCAAGTAACTCTGGTGGTAAATCCTCTACCATGACAGTATCGCCCGTTGCCATCACGGTCAACCAAAGGCAGACATTTTCAAGTTGACGGACATTGCCACGCCACTCAAAAGATTGCATCACCTGTAGCGCCGTCGGATGAAGGTGCTTTTCAGCGCTATTCATCTGTTTAGCGGCGCGTAGCATAAAATAATTGGCTAATGCCGGAATGTCTTCAGGTCGCCTCCGTAATGGCGGTAATGGTAGGCGAATCACATTGAGGCGATAAAATAAATCCTCACGGAACTTGCCTTGTTTGACAAGCTCTTCTAAATTCTGATGGGTGGCGGCAATGATGCGCACATCTACTTTGACCGGTTGTTGTCCGCCCACACGAAAAAACTCGCCATTGGCCAGTACGCGCAGCAAACGCGTTTGGGTGCTATACGGCATGTCACCGATTTCATCTAAGAATAGCGTCCCGCCGTCAGCTTGCTCAAAACGACCTTGCCTAGTCGTCGTTGCGCCAGTAAACGCGCCTTTTTCATGACCGAATAATTCAGACTCAATCAAATCATGTGGAATTGCTGCCATATTAAGGGCAATAAAAGGTTGCTGCGCGCGCGGAGAGTGCTCGTGTAGTGCGCCTGCAACCAACTCTTTACCCGTACCTGACTCACCAGTAATCAAAACAGTAATAGGTGAATGTGCTAAGCGCCCAATAGCGCGAAATACCGTCTGCATCGCTTGTGATTGACCAATAATGCCGCTGGGATTGCTATTAGCATTGATTTTAAATTCAGCGTTATTTTTGGTAGTTTTATTAGGCTTACTGATAGTATCAATCTTGCTAACAGGTTTAATCGGTTGCTTTATCTTATTGCTGTTTTTTGAATAAGCATTAGTTTTTGAGATGGTCTCAGATGGAGTGTCAGTTATTATATCGGTAGCAGGCTCATTTGACTGATTTACTAGCTCCTTATTCGGCTGATAATTAATGGCTTTATAAATCGTGGCGACCGCGTCATCTAAATCAAAGGGCTTGGGCAGATATTCAAATGCCCCAGTTTGATAGCTACTGATCGCAGAAGTAAGGTCTGAATGCGCTGTCATAATGACAATTGGCAGCTTAGGAAAGTGCTTATGTACCCAATCACTAAAGGACAGACCATCCATCATCGGCATACGAATATCGGTCAATATCACATCTGGTAGTTGGTCGGCTGCTTCGTGCTGTTGCAAGACATCATTAAGGCGTGTCCACGCCGCTTGCGCTTGGGTAAAGCTAATAACGTTGAGACCGGCATCCTCAAAAGTATCTGCCAATACCAAACGCAGCGCCGCATCATCATCGATAAGCCATAACGTTGCTGGATTATCATTAGGCGCGTTATTCACGGTGACCCTTGAAATTTGCTCATTGCTCGTAAGGTGTTGAGTATCATTATACTGAGTCATGTGTTTCGCCTAATAAGCAGTGAGAGGAGGGAGGTGACAGCATTAACTGGCAGCGATTGGCTGCTGAAAAGGTAGGTAAAGGGTAAAACGGGTCTGACTGTTGTTGTAATTATAACTGGGATTATCGCTTTGTGATGAATTTGAGCTGACGTCAATCATACCATGATGGCGGCTGATGATATCTTGTACGATAGATAAACCAAGCCCAGTACCGGTAGCGCGACTGGTCACCATCGGGAAAAATATCTGACCAATCAGCGCATCATCTATTCCTGAGCCGTTGTCAGTAATGGTGATTTGTAAGACCTGCTTATGCTGTTGGCTACCGATGGTATGTTGAAAGGCAACCCGCGTTTGAATATGCAGTTTTGGTTGATAGCTATCATCAACGTCAAGATAACTTTGCGCAATATCTGATGGTAAATTACTAGATATGGCTGGTACGTTTTGCTGCAGCGTTTGCTTAAACTCAGTCATGGATTCGCAAGCATTATTAATTAAGTTTAAAAAGACTTGAATCAGCTGGTCTTTATCAGCACAGAGTTCAGGCAATGACAAATCATAATCACGCTGTAGCGCTACTTCTGGATATTGGTTAACTACTAAGGCCAAAACATGCTCTAGCGGCTCATGGATATTTAGCATTTGCCATTTTGGTAACTGACTTGAGCCAAGGAACTGCCCAATCAACTGGGTCAAACGGTCGGTCTCTGAGATGATGATATCGGTATAATTACGGAGCTTTGCTGCATTTTCTTGCAGGTTATTATTATAATTTGAATCGGTATTTTCATCGCTGATAGCAGCGGTAGCCTCTCTGTCAAAAGCAGACATATCACTAAACTTGATAAATTGCCGCTGCAATAATTGCGCCGCACCGCGAATGCCTGCCAATGGATTTTTGATTTCATGGGCGACCGAACGTAGCATATGACGGGCAACGCTATATTGCTGCTGTTGACGCTGTTCTTCTGAAATACGACTTTGCCGATCCTTGCCCCACATCTCAATAATAAAATAAGGTTGCTGCTCATAAATGACGGGCGTCACGCTATAATCTACGGAGAGTGTCAGTCCGCCATTGAGCTGGGTGTGTATGAGATAGTCATGATCGATAAACGGCTGTTGATAGTGCTGCGCTTGAGAAAAGCGCTCAGTCAAAGAGTAAGTTTTATCTTCTTGATTGTTATTAATAAGACTGTCTTTTAACGTCAACTCATCGGGTGCAAGCAGCGTCAGTATTGATTGATTAAGTAAGCGTCCGCTACTGATGGCCAGTAATTGTTCAGCTTGGGCATTTAGCCAAGTGATAGACAGTTCATCGTCAATCCATAAGATAGCTGTAAATAAATGCTGTGATATAAATGTCAAATCTGGTGCCGGTTTTTCGGTGATCAAATCAGCTGTCATGAGGGCTGCCTAGAGTAAAGAGGTGCGCGATATAATATTTAACCATAAATCAACACTATAGCGCGGCAAAACTGGCGGTTTTTGCAAAAAAAACGTACAATGCGCACAGCCATTTTTCTCTAGCAAGGTCAGCCATGCCCAAAACTTATACCGAGTCGCTTAATACGACTATTGCCACTTCACAGCCAGCTTCTACATCATTAGCTTCTATGCCAACAGCTTCTATGCCGAAAGACACTGCCACTATTTTTAATCCTGCTAAGCCGACAGCAACGCCCGCGCAAAGCTCGACTGACAGTGTTCAACCTTATCACCATAAAGCCAACCACAATCAAAACCGTAGCATTGAACAAAGCAGCGATGTGGTTGCAGCGGCATCAGCTAAAGCGACAGCAGCGACTATGAATGCGCCAGTGAACGCAGCGCCAAAGATTGGCTTTGTGTCCTTAGGTTGCCCAAAAGCCTTGGTGGATAGTGAGCGCATTATCACGGAACTTAGCCGTGACGGTTATCAAGTGGCCAGTGATTATGAAGGCGCAGACTTGGTCGTGGTCAATACTTGCGGCTTTATTGAGTCGGCAGTGCAAGAGTCATTGGACGCCATCGGTGAAGCCATTAGCAAAAACGGTAAAGTGATTGTCACGGGCTGCTTAGGTAAAGAAGCGGAAAAAATTCGTGCCATGCACCCAGCGGTGTTAGCTGTGACCGGCGCGCACGCTTATGACGAGGTGATTACCGCCGTAGCGCAGCATGTGCCTAGACCAAACCGCAGTCAGGATGCAAACTATGATCCAAAAATAGATTTGATTAATGAGGCGGGTATTAAATTAACGCCAAGCCATTATGCTTATCTCAAAATATCGGAAGGTTGTAATCATCGCTGTACTTTCTGCATTATTCCAAGTTTACGCGGTGATTTGGTCTCGCGTCCGATTGATAGCGTGATGAATGAAGCCATGGCGCTTAAAAACGCTGGCGTGAAAGAGTTGCTTATTATCTCGCAAGATACCTCTGCTTATGGGCTGGACTTGAAATATAAGACCAGTTTTTGGAATGGTATGCCGCTCAAGTCAAAGTTTTATGACTTGTGCCAAGCATTAAATGATTTAGGTATTTGGGTACGCCTGCATTATGTATACCCGTATCCTCACGTGGACAAAGTCGTTGAATTGATGGGCGAGAAAAAACTACTGCCTTATCTTGATATTCCATTTCAGCATGCTAGCCATAGTATTCTAAAAGCAATGAAGCGCCCAGCGCATAGCGAAAATACCTTAGCGCGTATTAAAGCGTGGCGTGAGATCTGCCCTGATATCGTTATTCGCTCAACCTTTGTGGTTGGTTTCCCTGGTGAGACGGAAGAAGATTTCCAATGCCTGCTTGATTGGTTGGTAGAGGCGCGCCTCGATCGCGTCGGTGCCTTTACGTATTCAGAAGTTGAAGGTGCGGTTGCCAATGACTTGCCAAATCATGTGCCTGAAGCCGTCAAGCAAGAGCGCTATGAGCGTTTGATGACGTTACAGCAGGACATCTCAGCACAGAAATTACAAGAGAAAGTCGGTAAAACTCTAATGGTATTGGTCGATGAGATTGATAGTGAAGAGGGTATTGCGATTTGCCGTAGCTACGCGGATGCCCCAGAGATTGACGGTCACGTCTACGTTGATGAGATCACTGCCCAAGTCAAAGTTGGACAGTTCCTAACCGTCACGATCGATGACGCTAGCGAGTATGATTTGTTTGCCAGTTATAAAGGTTAGAAAGCCTAAACGATAACCGAGTAAAAATTGCCCAATCACGGGCAGTTTTTGCTACAATTAGCGCAATTTAGCCTTTTACCCGTTTGTATCAGTCTTGGTGCTTGTTATAGCCCTTGAGATGGCATGGCGGGTAAATCCACAGGCAAACTCTATTTGTGTTTTACCGCTCATTTTAATTATAATTTAATGCTAACAAGGTGACCTCATGTCTGACAAAAACCCGCGTTACTCTCGTATCTTGCTGAAACTCTCTGGTGAAGCCCTAGCCGGTGGCAAAGAGATGGGGATTGATAGCGAAGTGCTCGATAAGATGAGCTTATCTATCGCCCACCTACGCGGACTTGGGGTACAAGTCGGTATCGTCGTTGGCGGTGGTAACTTATACCGCGGTGCTCAGCTACAAAAAGAAGGTTTGGTCGGTCGGGTGACTGGTGATCAGATGGGCATGCTAGCCACTGTTATGAATGGTTTGGCAATGCGTGATGCCCTTGAGCGTCGCAATATTAAAACGCGTTTGATGTCAGCCTTGCCAATCGGTGAAGTCACTGAAAGCTATAGTAGCCGTAATGCCATTCGTTATCTCAAAAATGGCGAAGTTTGTATTTTTGTTGCGGGTACGGGCAATCCTTTCTTTACTACCGATACTGCTGCTTGCTTACGTGGTATTGAAATCGAGGCGGGCTTGATTTTAAAAGCGACCAAGGTTGATGGTGTTTACGATAAAGACCCAAGCCTACATGCTGATGCCAAAAAATATGATGGCTTAACCTTTGATGAAGTGCTCGAGCAAAAACTTGGTGTTATGGACCTAACAGCGATTGCCTTATGCCGTGAGCATAACGTACCGTTACAAGTATTTGATATGACCAAGCCTAACGCCTTATTAAACGTTATTATGGGCGAAAATGAAGGCACCCGCGTTTATCATTAAGCGCAATCTTTATCATTTATATGAATATGAAGTTACTGATGTATTAAGCATCGGCATTTGAATAATATTTATACCTAACAGCTTTATACCTAACAGCAATGAATGATTTGTCGCTCGCGATAAATAAGGATACCTAATGATTAATGAGATTAAGAAAGACGGCGAAGCGCGCATGGCAAAGACGCTAGAGGCGCTTGAAAGTACCTTTAGTAAAGTACGTACTGGTCGTGCCCATCCAGGTATGCTATCTGGTGTGATGGTCAGCTACTACGGTGCCGATACGCCACTGAATCAAGTGGCGAGCGTCAACGTCGAAGATTCACGTACGCTATTGGTGCAGCCATTTGAGCGCACTATGGTACAAGCGATTGACAAAGCCATTCGTGAGGCAGACTTGGGCTTAAACCCGATGACCGCTGACGTGATTCGTGTACCGATGCCAGCATTGACTGAAGACACACGCCGCGATATGCAAAAGCTTGCTCGTAGCGAAGCTGAAAACAGCCGCGTTTCTATCCGTAATATCCGCCGCGATATGATGAATGATATTAAAGACTTGGCAAAAGAGAAAGAAATCTCAGAAGATGACGAGCGCCGCGCGAGTGATGATATTCAAAAAATCACTGATAAATATATTGAGACTATCGATAGCCGCTTAAGCAAAAAAGAAAGCGATTTGATGGCAGTGTAAGCGATACCTTTCTTCTTCAATTGAAGACGATATGCTATTCATATTTTTCTATAAAAGAACAGCCAATACTAAATGGTGATTGGCTGTTTATTGCCGTATAAGAAATTAAGCTTTTATTTTGCTATAAGCCCTATATACAAGGTCTTTTAATACGTCTAAGTCTGTTAATAGTTCTTTGGCAAATAGGCAATAATTGTTGCAAAGCATGAATTTAGTTCGCGTACCATCACTTTATCCAAATAACAAGCAAGTTAGCCTATGTCTATTCCAGATGCTTTAACTCTCGCTCTTCTTCCTCGTCATATCGCTGTCATCATGGATGGCAACAACCGTTACGGCAAAATCAATCATTTAGGCAAAGGTCAGGGGCATATCGCTGGCAAAGATGCGCTAGATCCTATAGTCGAATACTGTGTCAGTACGGGTATTGAAGTGCTAACCGTCTTTGCATTTTCTAGTGAAAATTGGCAACGTCCACCGAGTGAGGTGGCACTGCTGATGCATTTGCTGAGCTTAACGATTAATGAGCAATTGCCGCGTATGCTCAAATATAGCATTCGCCTGCGTTTTATTGGCGATCGCAGCCAGCTTAGCGAAGCTTTGCAAGCTTTGATGCTAGATGCTGAGGCAAAAACGGCTGACTTTGAAGCCATGACATTAGTCATTGCGATTAGTTATGGCGGTCAATGGGATATTGCCCATGCCGCCAAACAGTTAGCAAAGCAAGTCGAAGCGGGTAATTTACGCGCGGAAGACATTAATAAAGAGATGCTCGGTGAATATGTCCAATTAGCCGACGCACCAGCGGTCGATATGTTGATACGTACGGGCGGTGAGTACCGTCTGTCGAACTTCCTATTATGGCAATCTGCCTATGCTGAATTGTTCTTTACCCAAACACTGTGGCCAGATTTTAAAGTAGCAGAGCTGGCTGCAATGATAGCAGAATTTGCTCAGCGCCAAAGACGCTTTGGCAAAACCAGCGAACAAGTAGTGATCGAGCAACAAACTCATTAAGACGAGCGCAAGCAATAGCGACTGTAAAAATGATAGGTTAAGAAGTTCTAGTAATTTGAATTACACTTGTTTGGTTAATGATAAGCTGTTTTAATGAGCGGTAATCATGACTAATGGGCTATTATGGTTCACTGGCATAATGCCTGATTGTGATTCATTCTTATGATTCATGATTGTGGCTCACTGTTATAGTTTATGATTATGATGTATTTTGACCAAACATTCTTCGTTATATAAGGCTCGATAAGTATGTGGCAACGAATTAAGACGGCAATTGTTCTCGTTATTATCGTTGGTATTGCAATGTTTGCGAGCCAAACTCCTATTTTATTTGCACCGCTATTAGCGATTGGCGTCATTATCGCCGCCCACGAGTGGACCAAGCTGATGCCGAAATGGCAGCAGCCTGCACTATTTGTGCTCTTGGTTTTAGCACTGACCATCGTCTCGCTGATGTTTAAAGTCACTTGGCTGTTTTGGTGGGTGGCGTCACTGGTCATCTGGTTAATGGCGCTGTCTTGGGTACGAGTATTTCCCACTCATACCAACTGGTACGGTAAGAAATTAGCATTGATGGGCGCGGTGATATTAACTGCCGCCATTACTGCCATGTTTTACTTATGGCAGCTATCAGCATGGTGGCTGCTGTATGTATTCTTATTGGTCTGGTGTGCCGATAGTGGCGCTTATTTTGTTGGGCGTAAGCTCGGTCGCCGTAAGATGGCACCAAATGTCTCACCGAATAAAAGTATGGAAGGACTGGCAGGCGGCTTAGTCACAGGTTTACTTGTGGTTATCGTCATTAGTGTTTTTAAACTACAACTGACTGGCGTGCCATTAATCGCTTTTGTGGCATTGTCGGCGTTGACGATTTTAGCCTCTGTACTGGGTGATTTGTTTGAGTCTATGCTAAAACGCCGCGCTAACGTCAAAGACTCTGGAACGATTTTACCTGGTCACGGCGGTGTATTAGACCGTATTGATTCGCTATTGTCTGCCACACCGATATTTGCACTGGGTTTTTGGGCAATACAGCAGCTTGGCTTAATCATAGTATAAGAGAAAAAAGCTATAATACTGTCAGTGATAAGATCGTAAGTTAGTAAACTAAGACTAGTAGGCTAAAAAGAGGTAAGGGCTATTTTATAACCACTAAGTCGCCTTGATGCTGTGATCCTATTGGTTAGATTTTATTTATCATGATAAATGGCTAACGCGCTTTAAGTCTGGTATGTATGCTCTTTATTTCTCATTTAATTTTCCCTGTATTATAGGCACAAATGGTTATGACCCAACGCATCGCCGTACTAGGCGCGACAGGCTCGATTGGCGATAGCACGTTAGCAATTTTGGCGGCGCAACCACAGAACTATGAAGTTTATGCCTTATCAGGCTACCACCGTTTAGATAAGTTGTTAGCGCTTTGCCAGCAGTTTTTGCCCAAACGCGTCAGTGTGCCGACAGCAGCGGTAGATGATTTCGCTCAGCGTCTTAGCGCAGCAGGTCTCGATATCGAGGTGGTCGGCGGTGAAGCAGGTCTGGTCGATATTGCGACTGACACGCAAACTGATACGGTGGTTGCGGCCATCGTAGGTGCAGCAGGTCTGCCTTCTACTTTAGCTGCCGCACGCGCAGGTAAGCGCATCTTATTGGCCAATAAAGAAGCATTGGTCATGGCAGGGAAAGTCATGATTAATGCGGTTAAAACGCATCATGCGACCTTGTTACCGTTAGATTCAGAACATAATGCGATTTTTCAGTGTTTGCCATTAGCGATTCAGCAAGATAATACTCAAGTTCACGAGCCAAATCATGGTGTGCGTAAATTATGGTTGACGGCGTCTGGCGGACCTTTTTTACAGCAGTCATTTGCGCAGATGCAGCAAGCTAGCGTCGCTGAAGCGGTCAAACATCCAAATTGGTCAATGGGTCAAAAAATATCGGTCGACTCGGCAACGATGATGAATAAAGGGCTTGAATTAATCGAAGCCTGCCATTTGTTTGATTTGCCAGAAAATAAGATAAATGTCGTCATTCATCCACAAAGTATCATTCACTCAATGGTAGAATATAGCGATGGCAGTTTCTTAGCGCAGCTAGGCAGTCCCGATATGAAGACTCCCATTGCTCATGCGCTCAGTTACCCTGACCGTATCGATAGTGGCTCACAGCCATTAGATTTATTTGCCCTAAGTGCACTTGAATTTATTGAGCCTGATTTGCAAAAATTTGCTTGTTTGCGTTTGGCAAGGCAGGCGATGCAAGCGGGTACGCAGGCAACGATTGTGCTAAACGCCGCCAATGAGATTGCGGTTGCCGCATTCTTAAATGGGCAAATTCGTCTAACAGATATTGCGGATATTAATAACCAAGCATTGAATGAGATACAAGTATCGGTATTAAGTGAGACTGCTGATATTGAAGATATTTTAGCGATTGATAAAATAGCGCGCCAGCATACTAATACGTTGGTGGCGAAGTTGGCATAAAGCTATAAAAATCCAGTTATTTGATACGTTCTGCGAAAAAATGCTGTTAAAAAGTGATATTGATAAGCGATGCTAAAAAGTACGCGAAGAAATGCGCTAAGAAGTAATAGCGATAAACAATGTTAAGAGACAATACTAAGAGCTAATACTGAGAAAAGATGATGACGTTTTTATTAACGCTGCTTGCGGCAATATTTGTCTTAGGTCCGCTCATCGCCCTGCATGAGTGGGGTCATTACATTGTCGCGCGTCTTTGTGGCGTTAAAGTGCTTACGTATTCTATCGGCTTTGGTCCCAAGCTCTTTGGCTGGACCAGTAAAAAAAGCGGCATTGACTATCGCATCTCGGCGCTACCGCTTGGTGGATATGTTAAAATGCTCGATGAGCGTGAAGGCGAAGTCGCAGCAGACGAGTTGCATCTGGCCTTTAATCGTCAGCATCCGCTGAAGAAAATTGCGGTTGTTGCGGCTGGCCCTATCATGAATTTTGTCATCGCTATTGTGCTGTTTTGGGTGTTATTTATGACCCCATCTGAGCAATTAGCGACAAAGATAGGGCAAGTATTACCCGATACTCCTGCGGCGATAGCGCAGTTGCCTATTGGTGATAAAATTGTTGCGATTGATGGTCATGACGTGCAAACGTGGGAAGGTATTAATTATCGCCTTGCTGGGCGCATGGGCGAGACGGCTAATGTAAGCGTTACTTTGCAATCAGAAGTAGATAAAGGTACAACCAAGACCTACCAAGCGCCTGTTAAAGAGTTTATGCAAGGCGCTGCGCAAGGTAAAGACGCTTTATCAAGCTTTGGTATGATACCGTGGCAACCAAACATCGCACCGATAGTTGGCGATTTAACGCCCGATGGGGCAGCCAGTCGTCAAGGTTTGCAGGTGGGCGATCGCATTACTGCTATTAATGATGAACAGATTAAAGACTGGATCAGCGCTACGCGTGTCATTCGCGATAGTCCTGAAACTTTGCTTAATTTCACCGTATTGCGTAACGGCGAACAGGTTCAGTTATCCATCATGCCGCAAGGTAAAAAAGACAATTTAGGTAACGATTACGGGCAAATTGGTGCTATGGTGGCAGAGTCTGAAATCGTCATCCCTGATGCCTACAAAACCACTGTCGTATATGGTCCGGGCGAGTCACTGGTTAAGTCATTCCAGAAGACAGAGCAGTTAGCGGTCATGACTGTTAGCTCAATGGGTAAGATGCTGTCTGGCATGATTGGTTTAGAGAATTTATCAGGTCCGATTACCATTGCTAAAGTTGCCAAACAAAGCTTTGATATTAGCTGGCAGATGGTATTATCGACAGCAGCTTTAATAAGTTTAAGCCTAGCCGTATTGAATCTTTTGCCTATTCCAGTATTAGATGGTGGCCATATTGTCTACTATCTTATTGAGCTGATACGCGGTAAGCCACTCTCTGAAGGCGTGCAAATGGTAGGTCTTAATATTGGTTTACTCTTGCTGGCAGGTTTCATGGTGTTAGCGATTGGTAATGATATCAGTCGGCTATTTTGACGAAATATGTGGCACTTTAATAATTAAGGTGCGATAGATTAATGGTTGTGTGCTTCTCTAGAGCAAACCATGAGAGCAATACGGCGTTTATTTTCTAATATCGCTACTATACTAATTTCATTTTTTAGTTTATTTTATGATGCGTTTTATATAAAGTGTCCTGAGTCTGCCATGAGTGCATAAATGATTGTGTGCGAAATAGGCTGGACAAGATGTGCTTTTTACCTTAACTTAAGCAAGTTTTTTATTGACGGATAGTGTTTATGCGTACGCCTTTATTTATGAGCGCGGCTGGGTTGCCGTTAGTTGTAGCGATGATGAGTATGCCGGTTCAGGCTGCAGAATTTGTGGTCACTGACATCGGTTTCAATGGTCTACAACGCCTAACTCCTGATAGTCTCTATCCAGTTTTACCGATTACGGTGGGTGAGACGGTTAATGATAGTAGTTTGGCTGCCAGTATTAAGGCGCTATATGCGACTGAAAACTTCGCCGATATCCAAAGCCGTGTCGAAGGTGGCAAGCTACGTTTTGATGTTGTCGAGCGTCCTATCATCGCTGAAGTAAACTTTGAAGGCAATAAACTCATCCCAAAAGAAGGGCTTGAGCAAGGTCTTGGTAACGCGGGCTTATCTGTCGGCGATGTACTTAAGCAAGCTACCTTGCAAGGTGTTGCCAACGAGCTACAACAGCAATATATCAGTCAAGGTTATTACAATAGCAATATTGAAGTCGATCAAACGCTGCTAGATGGCAACCGTGTCAAGCTTGACGTGCGCTTTATTGAAGGTAAGCCTGCTAAAGTAGTCGATATTAATATCATTGGTAATAAGCACTTTAGTGATGAAGATATTAAGGACGTTTTTGCGGTAAAAGAGTCGTCATGGACACGTCTGTTGTCTAAGTCTGATCGCTATGCCAAAGAGAAATTAGCAGCCAGCTTAGAAAACCTCAAAGCGCTTTATCAAAATGATGGTTATGTGCGTTTTTCAGTAGACAATGCCGTTCTTAATATCAGCGAAGATAAAAGCAGTGTGTTTATCGAAGTCAGCTTGAGTGAAGGTGAACAGTATCAGTTTGGCGACGTGAACTTCTTAGGTAAACCAACCTTTGACAACAATGAGCTAAAAGAGCTGGTCACGTTTGCGCCCAATGAAAAATATTCACAAGCCAAACTTGATGCTACAACTGCTGCACTTAAGAGTCGTTATGGCAATGAAGGTTATTATTTAGCCCAAATCAGACCGGTTCCACGTATCAATGATGAAACCAAAGTGGTCGATGTCGATTATTATATTGATCCTGCGCGTCCTATCTATGTTCGCCGTATCAACTTTACGGGTAACATAAAAACCCAAGATGAAGTATTGCGCCGTGAAATGCGTCAGTTAGAGGGTACACTTGCCTCTAGTGATAAGATTCAGTTGTCACGTACACGTTTGATGCGAACCGGTTTCTTTAAAGGCGTTAATGTCGATGTCAAACCAGTACCTAATCAGCCAGACCAAGTTGATGTGAATTATGTGGTTGAAGAGCAGCCTTCTGGTAGCTCAACCATTGCTGCCGGTTACTCACAAAGCGGCGGTGTAACGTTCCAGTTAGACTTGACCCAAAATAACTTTATGGGTACTGGTAACCGTGTGAAAGCAGCACTATCACGTTCTGAGACGCGCGATTCTTATAGCTTAGGTTATACTGACCCGTACTTTACAGAGAATGGCGTGTCACAAGGTGTCAGCGCTTATTATCGTGAAACCAAGTATGATGACAGAAACGTTAGTAACTATGTCACCGATGCTTATGGCGCCACTCTTAACTATAGTTACCCTGTTGATGAAACCAAACGCGTCAGTGCGGGTCTAAATATTGATAATACGACCGTACGTGGTGGTAGCCGTCTTGGTGTTTCAAACGTCCAGCAAATCATTGACGATGGCGGTACATTTGAAAACTTCACTGACATTGAACGTACTGGCTTCAAAAATGATTATCAAAGCTATAATCTATTATTTGGTTGGGATTACAGCACGTTAGATCGCCCCGTATTTCCAAATAAAGGTATGAGCCATACCGTCGATGCGACCATTGGGCTTGGGGATGCCAGTTATCAAAAACTGGTTTACCGTGGCAATGTCTATTATCCTTTCTATAAAGATTGGGTAGCACGCGGTTATACTAAGCTTGGCTATGGTAATGATTTACCGTTTTATGAAAACTTCTATGCTGGTGGTTATGGTTCGGTGCGTGGCTATGAAGCGTCAACGCTTGGTCCTAAATCACAAAGTTATAATGATGCTGTGAATCCTGATCCTCAGGTACGTTTCAAAGACGAAGAGATTGGTGGTAATGCGCTCGTTAGCTTCGGTACCGAACTGATTTTACCAATGCCATTCAAAGGCGATTGGGCAGATCAAGTACGTCCAGTAATATTTGCTGAAGGTGGTCAGGTATTTGATACGACCGATAAAGAAGATCGTAACTTTATTGACCCTAATGGCAAGCCCACTATTAATCCAGATGGAAGTTCTGTTAAGTTGTTGACTCAAGATAACAGCTTACGCTTTAGTGCTGGTTTAGGTGTCACTTGGTATACGCCAATTGGTCCAATTTCACTCAGTTACGCGGTGCCTATCGGTGATAAAGAAGGCGATGAGACTGAAAAAGTTCAGTTCCAAATTGGTAACACTTTTTAGTCTAACCAATCCCTGTAAAATCATTTAATTGCTTTGGTTTATGTAAATAAGTAAATTAAAAGTCATTTAAATTTTAGCGGTCGCCAAGATGATATCTCAACTTGGCGACCATCTTATTCATACTGATACTTAAAGCAATATACTAATAACAATTATGATAACGATTGAGCAACTCATCACTCGGATTGAGCAGCGTCAGCCTGTTCTTAACAAGGCTGAGCTTAGCGCTGCGCAATTATGTCTACATTTAGACGGTATTGGTAATTTAACCACTGCCAATCCGCGGCAATTAAGTTTTTTAGCCAATCCGCATTATATTCCTAGTCTGGCTAATAGTCAGGCAGGGGCTGTGCTGACCACTACAGAACATCAGGACAAAGTTGGTCAAAATACTATCGCATTAGTCGTTGCTGCGCCTTATTTGGCTTATGCTAGCGCTAGTCAGATTTTTGCTCATCAGTCCTTGATGAGTGGTATTCATCCAAGCGCTGTAATAGCCGAAAGCGCCGTAATTGGTAATGGGGTAACTATTGGACCTTTTTGTGTCATTGGTGAACAAGTGCAAATTGGTGACCGTAGTGTGCTTGATGTAAATGTGGTCATCGAAGCGAATACCACTATTGGCACCGATTGTGTCATCAAATCGCAAGTGGTAATCGGGCATGATTGTATACTTGGTAATCATGTTAGATTGCATGCTGGGGTTAGCATAGGGGCTGAAGGTTTTGGTTTTGCACCCACCAGCAATCCTAGTATCACAGGTTGGGAGCGTATCGCTCAGCTTGGACGCGTGGTGATAGGTGACCATGTAAGAATAGGTAGCCAAACCTGTATTGATCGCGGCGCTATTGACGATACGGTGATTGGCAATCATGTTATTATTGACAATCTTGTACAAGTTGCCCATAACGTCCGTATCGGTGACGGTACTGCCATTGCGGCGCAAACTGGCATTGCAGGTAGTACCACGATTGGCAAACGCTGCATTATCGGTGGTGCTGTTGGCATTACCGGTCATATTGACATTACCGATGATGTGACATTGTCCGGTATGACCATGGTGACCAAGTCCATTACAAAGTCGGGCTCGTACTCTTCTGGAACAGCCGCAATGCCAACTGCTAATTGGCGGCGTGCGGCGGTACGTTTTCGTCAGCTTGGGCGTGACTAGGATTGTGTAATTAGTAGCTGCCAATGAGCGCTTAATTAATACAATATTTAATTATTTATAGAATTTAAAAACACAGCAATGCTTAAAAAAGCAAAGCTTAGGATATAGCAAGGAAGCGCCATTATGAGCACGACTGATATAGATAGACCTAGTGATGAAGATATTAAAAGCTTGGCCGAACAAGGCTTAGCACTGCCATTAACCTATCATACCCTGAAGCATTATCTGCCGCATCGTTATCCTTTTCTGCTAGTAGATAAGGTGATATCTTGTACACCTGGTGAATGTATTACTGCTATCAAAAACGTGACCATTAATGAAGAGTTTTTTAATGGGCATTTTCCTGATCAGCCGATTATGCCAGGCGTATTGATGGTTGAGTCAATGGCTCAGGTGTCAGGGGTTCTTGGTTTTATTAGTGCAGGATTGACGGCAGAGGATGGTTATCTGTATCTGTTTGCCGGAGTGGATAAGGTGCGTTTTAAGCGCCAAGTTATTCCTGGTGATCAGCTGATTATCCGTGCAAAAACGGTGATGCAAAAGCAGGGTATTTATAAATTTGATTGTACCGTCCATGTAGAAGATGAGCTTGCTGCTAGTGCTCAAATTATGATTGCACGTCAGGAACAATAGAATACACTGGCGAATTGCGCGCGACAAGTTGGTAAGATTAGCTAATTGGTAAAAGCAGCTAAAACTTGTCGTCAATAAATATGATGACAATCATATCTCTATATTAGACAGAACCGGTTTGTTAGGCACAATCGCATTTTTACACAGAGCTGGTATTAGGATAATTCTTAAGGCTAAACTGGCCGTATTGGTTTTACTACTTACTCGCATCAGATGATACAAAGGCCCTTATTATGAGTCAGATCCATCCAACAGCACTCATCTCACCGTCTGCTAAGATTGATAAAACTGCAATTATCGGCCCTTATTGTATTGTCGGTGACGAAGTTTCCATTGGCGCCCATACTGTTTTGCATCGGCATGTGGTAGTGGCCAGACTGACGCGTATCGGTGCGTACAATCAGTTTTATCAGTTTGCCAGCATCGGTGAAGACCCGCAAGATTTAAAGTACGCTGGTGAGCGCACTTGGCTTGAGATTGGTGATCATAATACCATTCGCGAAGCGTGTAGCTTGCACCGTGGTACCGAACAAGACGGCGGCTTGACTAAAATTGGCAGTCACAACCTTTTGATGGTCAATACCCATATTGCTCATGATTGCTTAATTGGAGACCATAATGTGTTGGCCAATAACGTTGGTATTGCAGGACATGTGACCATCGGTAATCATACAATTATCGGCGGTAACTCGGGTATTCACCAGTTTTGTACCGTTGATGATTACAGTTTGGTAGGGGGCGCCAGTCTTATCCTAAAGGATGTGGCTGCTTTTACCATGGTATCTGGTAATCCTGCAAAAGCGCATGGCTTAAATGTAGAAGGTATGCGCCGTAAAGACTGGTCTAAAGAAACTATTGATGTCCTTCGTCAAGCGTATCGTACTGTCTATCGCTCAGGTTTGACCACGGTTCAAGCGCTTGAGATATTAAAACAAGAGCTGTTGCCACAAGAACCCAAAATCGCTTTGCTTATTGATTCTCTACAGAAAAGTCGTCGTGGGGTTGTGCGCTAAATCCTGTTCTAATAGAGAGATAATACATTTTAAACGTTTTTTACTATCAAAACTAAATGTTATAAATACTAATCATAAATATAAAAAGCCATAACTAATAGTTATGGCTTTTTATATTTATGATTACTTGACTTTTTTAGTTGCTTAGCAGAAACTGACTTATTGCCTGTAGTAAGGTTACAGCAACTTATTTTAACTCACAGCTGACTTGTGATCTTTTTGATTATTCCAATTCATTTAAAATAAATACTGAAGATGATCGAAGAGACGATTGATAAATTTTAGGAGTGTTACATGGCACAGCAAAGGGAAAATTGGTCTGGTAGAACTGGATTTATCATAGCCGCTATTGGATCGGCGGTAGGCTTAGGTAACATATGGCGTTTTCCTTATGTGGCTTATGATAATGGTGGTGGGGCATTTATGGTGCCTTACCTGATTGCTTTATTAACAGCAGGTATCCCACTATTATTCTTAGATTATATTATAGGACATAAATATCGTACTGCGGCACCTCGTGCTTATAAAAGATTCTCACCATCTGGACAGTTTGTGGGTTGGTGGCAGACGCTAGTATCTTTCGTGATTGCTATTTATTACGCAGCTGTTATTGTTTGGGCTGGCAGTTATATGTTTTTCTCGTTCGGGCAAAAGTGGGGTGAAGACACCACGAACTTTTTTGTCAGCGACTTTGTAAAACATACAGGAGATTTAACCTCGGTATTTGTACCACAGATGTTCATAGGTTTGGTCATCGTTTGGGCAGTATCTATATTAATTATGTTTGGTGGCATCCGTAAAGGTGTGGAACTTGCCAATAAAATTTGTCTGCCGTTGTTGCTGGTATTGTTTGGCATTATGGTATACAAAGCAGTTAATTTACCGGGTGCTATCGTCGGCCTCAATGCCTTTTTTGAGCCAAACTGGGTGAAAATGAAAGACCCTAATGTCTGGTTAGCAGCTTATGGACACATCTTTTTCTCTCTATCAGTAGGTTTCGGTATTATGGTCACCTATGCCTCATACCTGAAAAAGAATACAAACCTAACAGGTGCAGGCTTAGTCGTTGGTTTTGCGAACTCATCGTTTGAGCTTATTGCAGGTATTGGTATCTTTGCTGCTATTGGCTTTATGGCAGTATCAACAGGTCAAGATGTCTCTGAAGTTGCAAGCGGCGGTGTTGGGCTTGCGTTCTTCGTATTCCCTAAAATCATTTCTACCATGGGATCGAGTGGCGATATCGTTGGTTTCTTATTCTTCGGCTCTTTAGTTGTTGCTGGTATTAGCTCTCTCATCAGTATTTTAGAAGTACCTATTTCTGCTTTCCAAGAAAAATTTGATTGGTCACGCAAAAAAGCGGTTTCTATAATATGTGGCGTATGTGCGGTCATCTCTATCTCAGCATTCTCCACTGGTAGCTCATTGGTATTGGTAGATGTCATCGATCACTTTGCTAATAATATCGGTATCGTTGCTGGTGGTTTAATGTCAATTGTATTGGTCACTTGGTTTAACCGTAATAAAATTCCAAGTCTATTGGCTCATAGCAATCGTATCTCTAGCGTCAAACTAGGCGGTGCTTGGATATTCATGCTAACTGTTATTACACCAACAGTACTGACTATCGCTTTGGGTCTTAAGTTTATTGATTTGGTTAAAACACCTTATGAAGGTTATTCTTCAACTATCCTATTACTATTTGGTTGGGGTGTAGTTGTATTCTTCGGTCTAGGTGCATTTATACTAAGTCGTATGAAGGGTGTCCATGATGAAGAAGATGCTAAAGCTCGTGCCATTAATGAGGCGCGCTAGTTAGTAAACTAAATAGTTAGCAGGTAGATTAACATTTCAATAGGAATTTATTATGAGCACTTCAGCTATTATTTTTATGATTATCTCAATGGTACTTATATGGGGCGGTTTGATTGCTTCCATCATACATCTAAGAAACAACCCAGATGTGCCAATGAGCCAAGTACCAGATGATAACTTTTAAGTCTTTAAGCCTCAAATTTTTTAAACGTTAAAGTCTATTACAAATACAAAAATGCCAGTCAGTTTAAGCCGACTGGCATTTTTGTATTTAAGGCATTTTTATAATAGGCTTACTATTAAGTCAGAATCTGATCAAAGCTATTAACGCAGATTTAACTCAGGAACAGTCTGTCCACGTTTAGCATAAAACTCATTGACGAACTCATCAAATTTATCCGCTTCGATAGCATCTCTCATACCTTGCATCAAGCGCTGATAGTAACGCAGATTATGAATCGTCGCTAATTGTGCACCTAGCATCTCTTTGCATTTATTCAAATGTGATAAATAAGCACGGCTAAAGTTCTGACAGGTATAGCAATCGCATTCAGGGTCTAGTGGACCTTCATCAGTACGGTACTGGCTGTTGCGTATACGCACCACGCCCGCGTTATCGGCATCACCTGTGACAAAGTAATGACCATTACGCGCATTGCGAGTTGGCATGACGCAATCGAACATATCAACACCGCGTCGTACCCCTTCAACGAGGTCTTCAGGCTTACCAACGCCCATCAGATAGCGCGGTTTATCGGCTGGCATATCATTGGCGATATAATCTAGAACCTCTATCATCTCTTCTTTTGGCTCGCCAACAGACAAACCACCGATGGCATAACCATCAAAGCCAATCTCAAGCAGACCTTCAAGTGATTGCTTACGCAAGTCGGCATACATACTGCCTTGGATGATGCCAAATAACGCATTGGTACTACCAAGTTTTTTGTGCTCATCGACGCAGCGCTGTCCCCAACGTAATGATAGCTGTAAGGATTTTTTTGCTTCGTCCTGGGTTGCTGGATACGGCGTACACTCATCGAATTGCATGACGATGTCTGAATTCAAGCTATACTGAATCTGCATCGATTTTTCTGGTGATAAAAAGACTTTCGCGCCATCGATAGGCGATTTAAAAGTTACGCCTTCTTCGGTAATTTTACGCATCGCACCCAGACTAAATACTTGGAATCCGCCTGAATCAGTCAAGATTGGCTTATCCCAATGCATAAATTTATGCAGGCCACCAAATTTATCAATGATATCCGTACCCGGACGCAGCCATAAATGAAAGGTATTGCCCAAGATAATATCCGCGCCAATCGCTTCGATATCGCGTGGTAGCATACCTTTAACGGTACCGTAAGTACCCACTGGCATAAAGGCGGGCGTTTGCACGTCGCCATGATTGAGATGAACCGTACCACGGCGTGCACGCGTAATGCCGCTGGCCGTTTTATGTAAGACAAATTGCATAAGTTAACCGCTATTTAAGCTAAGAAAATAACGCCAATTATAGCATTATCGGGCGTTTTTGGGGACTACGATATTTATGCGTCACACAATCTGCATAGATAGGAAAAGCAATTATAAAAATAGCCTCAGTATATAAATCATAGGATTAAAATTAGTATTTTCTATTAGAGGAATATAACTAAAATACACAGACAACTTTGCCCAGTAATTGCTACAGTAAATGAATAACTGCTGCAAATTTAAGAGTATTGAACGCTATTTTTGCACAGCGGAGAGAAAGTATGAGCAAAGCAAGCTACCTATCATCGAAACATTCGCTTTTGAATAGAACGCTATTAAGTGGCGTATTATTAACCAGTGCGTTATTACTATCAGGAGCAGCTATGGCAACCGAAGAGCCGAACTATACTGTACTAAAACAGACCGAAGACTTTGAGTTGCGTCGCTATGAGAGTCAGCTGGTGGCGCAAACTTGGGTGTCTGGTGACCAAGATGCGGCTAGTCGTGCAGGATTTAAGGTATTAGCGGATTATATATTCGGTAATAATACTGCGCCGAGTGGCGAGAGTAGCAAGATTAGTATGACTTCGCCTGTAGCCATGAAATTTGAAGCAAAGCAATCTGCAACTAAGAAAAATGGTAGTAATGCATCGCAAAAAATCGCCATGACTGCGCCAGTGTCTATTAAACAAGAGCACCAGCAGCAGACTGATGATAAATGGCGCGTACAATTTACTATGCCAAGCCAATACAGTATGCAAACGTTACCGAAGCCAAATAATCCAGACATCGCAATTATCGAAGTGCCGCCGCAGACTTATGGCGTTATTAAATTCTCAGGGCTAGCTGGTGCTGAAAAGGTAGCTGCAAAAACAGCAGAATTACAGTCTTGGATGCAAATGCAAAAATTAAACATAATAGGCACACCAGAACTGGCACGTTATAATCCCCCTTGGACATTACCTTTTATGCGCCGCAATGAAGTAATGATCGCTTATCAAGCAAAATAACCCATTATTAACGAAAATTTTTCCATAAAAAAAAGACAGCAAGTGCTGTCTTTCTTTAATTTCAGATTAAGCCCATTAATTTAGCAGTTTTGCTCACGGATGATATTGAGCATACGACGTAATGGCTCTGCTGCGCCCCATAACAGCTGGTCGCCGACAGTGAAAGCGCCGAGGTATTCAGGTCCCATATTCAGCTTACGCAGGCGTCCTAATGCAACCGTCAAAGTACCAGTCACGGCTACGGGCGTCAAACGGTTCATAGTGGCTTCTTTATCGTCTTCCACCACGTCTAGCCATTCATTACCGCTATTCTTCAATGCCGCTTCAATTTCTTCTAATGGAATGTCTTTTTTAAGCTTAATCGTTAAGCCTTGTGCATGACAACGCATGGCACCAACGCGGACACACATACCGTCGATAGCAATCTTATCTGCTTCAGAATTGCCAAGGATTTTATTGGTTTCAACGCCACCTTTCCATTCTTCACGAGACTGTTTATTTTCTAATTGCGCATCGATATAAGGAATCAAGCTACCCGCTAATGGGACACCAAAGTATTGTTTAGGGAAATCGTCTGAGCGCTGAGTCTGAGCGATTTTCTTATCAATCTCAAGGATGGCGCTGGCAGGATTGGCAAGCTCATCTTTGACGGCATCATGGAGTACGCCCATGCCTTCAATTAACTCGCGCATGTTGTTGGCACCAGAGCCACTTGCTGCTTGATACGTCATGGCGCTGACCCATTCGACCCAGCCTTTATTAAACAGCTCACCGATAGCCATTAGCATCAGTGACACGGTGCAGTTACCGCCGATAAAGTCTTTTTTACCATTTGCAAGCGCACTATCGATGACGCTGCGGTTAACAGGATCAAGAATGATGATGCTGTCGTCTTCCATGCGTAAGGTACTTGCCGCATCAATCCAGTAGCCAGTCCAACCGCTATCACGAAGTGGTTGATGAACCTTTGAGGTGTAATCGCCACCTTGGCAAGTAATAATCACATCACAAGCAGCAAGTGCTTCAATATCATGAGCATCTTTTAGTTGGCTGGTCTTGATACCATCAAAGCTTGGTGCGTCGCCGCCCGCGTTACTGGTTGAAAAAAACACCGGTGTCATACCGTCAAAGTCTTTTTCTTCACGCATACGCTCTATTAATACTGACCCGACCATACCGCGCCAGCCTACCAAGCCTACTGTTAAATTACTCATGAAACTTAATCCTTTTTACAATAAATTGTTGCATCGTCAACCGATAACAATGCCGTGAATAGCCCTAAAAAGCAAGGTTTTTTAGAGAACTTTCAGGGTTTTTCATACACTTATCGCTATGTTCATTATAACATTGAGTGATGGATTGGTTAACGATGCCAGTCAGATTTGCTATCCAATCTGCAGCTAACTACTTATGGAAATGGCTACTTAGTAAAAGGGTGGTTTATTAATAGGTTCATAATCTAACGAGAGGTTTAGATTGTAACTTTTTATAGTGACTATAACGTAATTTATCTTCAATAGTAGGCGCTGCTGTCATGAAATGCTAAAGTAAGCAGCGGCTATTAACGTTGATATTAAAAGTTTAAATATCGACAATTTGGATAGCAAAGACATTAAATAAATTTAATATCAGTTCGGGCTTGTCTTCAATTCAATCGATAGGCATCTAAATGGTCTAAAAATGGCTAAATTTTGCCAAACTTCGTCAAACAGCTGGGTAATATCCCGATATTAACTGCACTATTTTCCTTGTTTGGCTGCAATTTATCTCATTTTTATCACCATTTTTAAAATGAGGACGCGCCCTAGTAAAAACAATTAATCAATACCATCATTGGCTTAGCCATTCATTTAATAAACGGTCGATACATATTATGGATTTCTCCCTATTATATTATGGCGCACAGTGGTTGGCGGGACTAATCGCATTTGTCACCATTTGGGGCTGGTTACCACTTGATCATTGGTGGGTGCGCGGTGTTGAGTTTCCACGTATTCAAATTATGATATTGGGTATCATTGCATGGGTTGGTATGCTGGTATTTGGCACAGAATGGCAACTGGGGCAGTGGCTGCTATTTATCGTTTTGAGCATTACTTTAGCCTTTCAGCTGCGTATGGTGTTGCCCTATACCAAACTGTGGAAAAAAGAAGTAAAAAACGCCATTGATAAGCCGGAAGTTCAGGAGTGTCAGTTAAAAATCATGGTTTCAAATGTATTGACGCCGAATGATGAAACCCAAAAACTGATTGAGTTGGTCAAAGACAAACAGCCTGATATCCTAATTACTTTAGAGACGGATGAGAAATGGGAAGCAGCGCTTAATCAAATTGAAGCGGATTATCCGTATACGGTAAAAGTACCATTGGACAATCTGTACGGGATGCACCTGTATTCCAAGCTTGAGCTGATAAATCCTGAAGTGAAGTATTTGATTATAGATGACATACCCTCTATTCACACCAAGATGCGCTTGCAAGGCGGACAAATCATTTGGCTATACTGCTTACACCCGATGCCACCCAGTCCGACAGAAGCGGATAAATCTACGACCCGTGATGCTGAGCTACTGATGGTTGGAAAACATATTAAAGAGAATAACCAAATCGCTATATTGGCGGGTGATTTAAATGATGTTGCTTGGTCAAAAACCACCCGTCGTTTTCAGCGTATCTCAGGCTTGCTAGACCCACGTATCGGACGGCATTTTATCAATACCTTTCACGTTAAGTACCCATTTTTACGCTGGGCTCTAGACCATATTTTTCACAGTGCTTGTTTTACGGTGGTCGATATCAAGCGCATGCCGTCTATTGGCTCTGATCACTTTCCGGTAATGACGACCCTACAATATGAGCCAGAGCAGGCGAGTAAACAAGAAGGCAATGCGCCCACCGAAAAAGCAGAAGATGTCAAAGAGGCAAAAAACACCATTGAAGCAGGCAAGAAAGAAGGCTGCAAAGTATCAAAAGAGCACGCAGAAGCAGAATAGAAGAGTGATTGCTAAGAAGGTTGTAGTATCAAGATAAAATGCTGACAACAAGCACTTGCGACGTAAGCAAATGCTTACGTTAAATAAGGTTTTTAGCCTCTAGTTGTCTCGTATCAATTGGCCTAGAATATAACCATCAACACAAGGATACGCAAGGATGCAGTGTTGAGACAGTAGCAATAAAAGCACAGGTCAGCCCGCTGTCTTATAAGTTACTGTTTATGACTTAGGATGAGTCAACACGGAAGAGATAACAACAACAATATGAAACGCCATAGCCCTGAACCCATCGCCCTAGGTTCGGGGCTTTTCTTTGTGTGTGATTTCTATATATATTTAAAGCTTTTTGCAACCGTTAATAGAAGCGTTAACGGATTAAAACTCCAAGGTAGAAGTTATCTCATAAAAAATCGTACTGTTAACAAATGATTCAGATTAAAAAAGGGCATATGCATTGGCATTGAACTGACCCCCATAAGTTGGACACAACTTATGGGGTATTTTTATGCGTTACGATCTAGACTTTAAGATGCAAGT
>NZ_JBXWIV010000015.1:0-71537 GCF_058197955.1 Janibacter sp. CoH_79_TC_3 | reverse complement strand
CTCGGGAGTATAGCTTTGTCTTTTCATTGTCGTATTCTCTCAGAATATTAGGTCTCCGACAATCCCGGGGCGGTTCAGTTGATGAAGTACGTCTTTATCAAAGACAACCAGCACCTTTTTAGTATTACCTGCATGTGTCGTGTATTAAACGTAAAACCATCAAGCTACTACGACTGGATAAATCGTGAGATTAGTGAACAGCAGATACACTGTAACTACTGTGAGCTATTAGTTAAAGCGGCTCACAGTGAAACTAAAGAACGTTATGGTGTTGATCGACTACATGCCTACCTAAGTGCGCAAGGGTATGCTATCAGCCAATATATGATTAGAAGCGTTAAAGAAGATCATGGCATCAAATGCCGTCGTCACAAACGTTTTAAAGTCACTACCAACTCCAATCATAACAAGCTTGTCTATCCAACATGCTGGAGCAGCAGTTCGATGCTAAGCGCCCCAATGAGTCTTGGGTCAGTGACATCACTTATATCTGGACTGCTGAGGGTTGGCTACGCTATCAATAAGCGCATGACCGCCGATTTAGTCTGTCATGCATTGAATATGGCAATTAAGAATAAACGACCCAGCCAAGCACTGATTGTGCATTCTGACAGAGGCAGCCAGTATTGCAGTCATGCCTATCACAAAATCATCAAGCAGCATCATTTTAAAGGCTCAATGAGTGGTAAAGGTAATTGCTTTGACAATGCGCCAATAGAGAGTTTCTGGGGCATATTGAAGAATGAGCTTGTATACCATAAGGACTATAAAACAAGGTTTACAGCGACCAATGAGATCACACAATATATCGAGCTGTATTACAACCAAACTAGGATTCAAAAGGGTTTAGGCTATCGATCGCTAAGGCAGGTGTGGTTTGACTTTTACCGTCAGGCTGCGTAACTAAAATCTCCCAAGTTTAACTGTACGGATTTGACGGCAGGGGTCATATTATTCTAGGTTTTGCGCATCTTCCTGCTTCTCAATTTTATGCTCATCCTCTGTACGCTCTACTTTCCAGTAGCTAGATATATATAAATGCGTTTTAGCTATGGACCGGTTGAATTTAAAATAGCCATGCAGTATACGCATACTATGGAATTCACAAGCAGCCCAAACAGCAGGTTGCCCTTCAAGCCAAGTAATGGTTTTAATATACTCAAGTAAAGGGCTGCTTGCGGAGTTTGGAGTAGGATTTATAACCCAGTAAATGTCAACGTTCTTAGGTTTTTTAAGATTTTGTCGATCTGCCTCGCTGCTGATCTCAAGGATGGCATAGCCGCGTGCATCGTCAGGTAATTGTGCAAGATTGACAGCAATCGCAGGTAGTGCAGTCATGTCACCTATTAATAAAAACCAATCTGCATCACGGTTGATGAGCTTTTTTGGTCCTGGTCCGCCGACTAAAATATGATCCCCAACCTGAGTTTTCTTTGCCCACATTGATGCAGGGCCTTCAGCGTCGTGCAAGGCAAAATCAATATCTATTTCACCCTCACGTTGACCACTGATGGTATAGGTGCGCATTAGTGGTCGAGTCCCATGGCCTTGAGGAAATATGAGTTTGATATAAGCGCTTTCTTGATCTGTTGGAAAGTCAATCAAGCCAGCACCGCCAAGCGTGACGCGGCACATATGTGGCGTGATGTATTTGGTACAAATAACATCCAGTATTCTTGGAGCGGGTTTTGCCATTTTATAAAGTGCCTTATTTTATAGCGGTAAAGACCGTTGCCAATTAAGTCAGGATTGATACTGTCATCTTTGATTTCTGAAAAATAAAATATTAAGGAGCAGGCTGAATGTCTATTTTAAATTCCCATGAGGTCGCAGTCGTCGCTGAGCTGTCAGGGTAATTTATTTTATCCAAACGCACGCGGGCATAGCTATTGCCTTCAGCAGATCTAATGAGCGCGCCTTGTGCGCTGTCAATCGGTTTGGCATTTAGCTGATGCGTCATGCCATTGTAGGTATACCAGCCAAAGTCTAGGTTCGGGAAATTACCCGTATAAGCAGGATTGAGATCCGAGCCTTTACTATCAATGACCCAGCTTCTGGCACTCATCGGCCTATCGTACACAGCAGTGTTGGTAAGGTCGGTTAAAGTCGCCGCGCTACCATCTCTGGTAAATTGACTGGTAATGGGTTTACCTTGCGCATCATAATATCCGGCTGGCGTGGCGGCGAGGTAACCACCAACTTTGCCTTTGTTAGTGCCAATAGCAGAATCGCCACCATTTAAAATCACATCATTACGCTTAAAGCCGATCTGCCAAGTGCTGTTTTTATCGCTGCTACTTTTTCCTGTGGTTAAATCAAAATAGACCCAATTATCATTGTTTGAAGCATCGATAGTTTTCGTCTGTATCTTATTTGGTAGCGCGGTATCAATCCAGCGCAGAGTAGGGTAACCAGAGGCACCAGTATCATTATAATAATTGGTAATCTGCATGGCATAAATAGGCTGCTGTACGCTGCTGTCTGTCATGGCGCTGCTATTATCTGTGGTGACAAGATAGACGCGATTGTTCGGGTAGAGCTGATGGTTGCCTTTTAAATTGTATTCAAACCACGGCTGTGCATCAAATATACCGCCACTACGGTCTTCATGGTAGTGAGTGGTAATATCACGTTTGGTGTCAGGGTCTTGAGTTGCATTGCTATAACGGCTCAAATCTGACCATTCGATCAAACCAAAAACGCCGCCCAAACCTGCGCCAGAATCACCGCTATTTGACCAAAACTTAACCGAACGCGCTTGGTTATCAAACTTAATATCCCATTTATCTTCAGCACACGAGCTTTCAGCTTTGGCGTCAAAGTCATAACAGGTCACGGCATCAGGCGCTAGATTGGTGACTTGCCAAGTGGCTGTTTCGCTAAAGCTGGCAGTGCTAACAGGCGGCGTGTTACCGCCATTATCGCCATTTCCGGTATTGTCACTATTTGCGCCATCACTGCCGCCACCGCAACCGGTCATGCTGAGGGCTAACAGGCTGCTACTGAAAATTAATGCCAATTTGGTCGGCTTGGTGTTAACTAATGGGAGAATGGGGGTCATATCAGCTTCCTTGATGGTTGTCGTTTTATATAAAAAAAGGTGAAAAACAGCACTACAAATACAACTGCTTTAGAATGGTTGTGAATCAAAGGCTTACCAATGGTAGCTGGCGCCAAGTAACCACTCACGATTATCAATGGGGCGATAGTCACTGGTATCAGTGACATCACGCTGCACATCAAAGATATTATTAATCGCCGCGTACAAGCTCAAGTTTGCGGTTGCGTCATAATTGAGTTTGCTATCGAGCGTCCACCAAGACGGTGAGTACGCCTGCTCGCTGGTACTAATCAGCTGTTTGGATTCATAGTTAAGACGCGGGAGCAGCTGTAATTTGTCATTAATCCGATAGTCAAGCGCTAGCATCGCTTTGTGATTGGGTTTATAGGTCAGCTCGGTATCAGTCACATTGTTATGCGTCTTGAGGTAAGCGTAGCTGGCTTGTAGTTTGGCACGCTCGTCCACTTGCCAGTCAATACCAATATCGCCACCATAAGTTTTGGCGCTATCAACGTTCATATATTTATAAATGGCGATGTTACCGTCAAAGGTGGCGTTGTCCTCGTCGGTTTGGATCAGATCGTTCACTTCATTATAAAAAGTATTAATCGTCAAATTGACACTATCGCTCAGCTGACCTTGATAGCCGATTTGGTAACTGGTTGAGGTTTCAGGCTGTAAGTCGGGATTACCCATGACTTTATAACCCAAATTGCTGTGGTCAAAGACGTAGTAGCGTTCTTTTAGGTTGGGCACGCGATAACCACCGCCAATACTACTGCGAAAGATATGCTCGCGACCGCTTGCATCCAAATGGTTGTATTTGAGCGATACCTTTGGCGCTGTATGGCCACCAAAGTCTTCATCGTTTTGATAGCGAATACCGCTTAATACCTCCCAGTTATCGCCAATCAGCCAATCATCTTGTATATATAGCTCGCCGACATTGCGGCTGACGTTATCGCTGATAAGCTCGCTGGATTGATTTTTTGTTTGGCTTAACTTGTCTTGCTGAACCTGACCGCCAACTTGAATAAGATGAATGTGCTTATCGGATAGTAATAGCTCAGGTAGGTCGAGCTGCGCTTGCACCAGCGTGGTACTGATGTCTGTATCACGGGCGCTGGTGATGGTTTGCTGCGTTTTAGTATTGGATTCGCTTTGATATTCCTCATGCAGTGCTTGAGCGGACAATCGATACGTTTTACTGCGATCATCCGCATGTGGCGTGATATCAGCGCGCGCACCAACACTAAAGCGCTGCTTGCTGATGTGCTCATCTCTTTGTTGAGCCAAATAGCGCGGCGCGACATAATAATTAAAACGGCTGATATCATCTTCTTTATATTGGCTGGCCTCTAGCCAATACTGAGCGTTTTTGATTACTCGGTTATCGTTGTGGTCATTGTTATTACCTGATGCGTCTTTACCGTCAGGGCGGTAGCTGAGGCGGGCACTGACTTGTGATTGCTCGCTGGCGTCTTTTAATCTGGGCCACGCTTTATGATCCAAGCTTAAACCATCATTGTCCAAATACGACCCTGATAGTCGAGCGTGAAAGCGTTGCTCTGTATCTAAGGCTCCTTCCACACTAGCCTCTACATAACGCTTATTGGCGTCCATCTCTTTACCTGACGGATTTTGCTGACCATTAGTGGCAATCTCAGTAGTGATATGTCCTGTTGCCGCGCCGATAGGTTTGGTGATGATATTAATTACTCCACCCATTGCTGCGCTACCAAACTGCGCTGACGCGGCTCCCTGAACCACTTCTATTTGCTCGATATCCATATTCATGTATTGATTCAAATTTACTGTCGAGCCAGTGCTTGCCGTGATCGGTAGACCATCAATCAACACCAATACCTGATCACCAGTGAAACCTTGCATGCTGACCTCGTAACCTGTTTTGCCATGGACTTCACGTAAGTACACATTGGGCAGCAAGGCTAGCGCTTCTTTTAAAGTATGGGCATGATTATCATCGAGCTGTTGGCGACTAAGTAATTGCAGGGCAACTGGTGCATCACTTAATGCACGCTCAGAGCGAGTAGCGGTTACTACGATAGGGTCTAAACGTATGCTTGGCATGGATGCATCGCCTGTAATGTCAATATTAGACTCTGCAAGAGGTGGCGCTGCTTGGACTGAAAAAGGAGCCAAAGTAAACAATGCTAACGCCACACTCATGGTTAATTTATTACGACGCAGTTGTGGTGGATGGGTGTGTAATTTTGTATGAGTCAAAAGGGGTTGAGACGCTAAAATCGACATAAATAAAACAACCATCGTAAAAGTAGAAAGCAAGAAAGTCGCGTTGCTTAAAGATCTTTTGCTACAAAAAGAGCAATCTAAAGCGACCGTGTCATAGTTTTAATTGTTAAAGACTTTGTTACTTGATTCACTATCGTCAGTAACAAAGCTTAGACATCATATTTGAAAAGATAGTAATTATCAATATGCAAATGATAATTATTACTATTTACAAAGTGAAAAAATGTTGCCATAATAATTTCCTTTCAACATCGCCTAGCAGGAATAATAAACGGTGATGATGAAAAAGACGTGATGACTAATACGTTATGAAAAAGCAGTCTCTTGATCACGTTTTGACAAGCACTAATTTTTAAAACGTCTGTCATATACTTTATCCCTGCTACTCTTAATACATTCATATTTAAGCTGACAACGCCAAGGTGATTGGTTTTTTTATCATCGACTATTTTATGGAGCGCACTATGAGTCACCCGTTATCGTTAAGCAAAAAAAATACTGAGCTGTGGCAACAATACCAAGCATTAAAAGTAAAAATACCTATGCTGTTTCCCACAGAAGGGGCGACTGCGCTAGGTGTCAGCGAGTTTGAGCTGATGTTAGCATCCCCTTATAGCCAGTATATTGGTGATCAGTGCAAAGCTGTATTAAAGCAATTTGAGAACTTTGGTGACATGGAAAGCATCGTCAGAAACGAGCTTGCCGTACATGAAAAAACCGCGCCATATCATAATCTTAAGCTTGGTGAAAAGATGGGATTGGCACTCAATGTGGGTGGTCTAGATTTGCGATTTTTTATGTGGCAATGGCAGCATATGTTAGCGGTAACGGATACCAGCCGCGCTGATAAGCCCTCTTATAGTATTCAGTTCTATAACGCCCAAGGTGCTGCTATCGACAAAGTGTATCTACGAGAGTTAAGCGCTGAGACTATTGCACGCTGGCAAGCGATGATTCAGGAGCAGCAGCAAACGGTGAATAATGAGACGCTGACGTTAGAGGCACAAGAGCCGCTAAATGACTGGCGTTACAAGGCATTAAGTGAAGAGGAGCGTACGCAGTTACAACAAGGCTGGCAGGCGATGACAGATGTGCATCAGTTTCATTCATTATTAAAAAATCTCGATATAGATCGTGCTAGTAGCTACCGTCAAGCACCAGAGCAGATGACGCAGCAGCTTGATATTAGCGCGGTCGAAGCGGTATTTGAGCAAGCGCGTGATGCGAAATGTCCGATTATGATATTTGTCGGTAATAGCGGACTCGTACAGATTCAGACAGGAACGGTACAGACACTCAAGCGTATGGGTGATTGGTTTAATATTTTAGACAAAGACCATAATGACTTTACGCTGCATTTAAAAGACAAAGCATTGGCGCAAGTATGGAGCGTTAAGCGTCCAACCAAAGACGGTATCGTGACTTGTATCGAAGGTTTTGATGGTCACGGCGTCAGTATCTTTAGCGTGTTTGGTCAGCGTATTGAAGGCACACCTGAGCTTGAAGAATGGCAGCAGATCGTTGCCAAGGTTACCGAATCCCATTCGTATGCGGACATGATGCATGAAAAGACAGCAACACAGGTACTGACGACTGACGACATGGCATGAATTTAACGTTGGATATGAATAATTATGACTGGCACTAGAGGCGTCTATCATTTATATAAGCCTTTACGTGACAGTCATTTTAATCATAAATAATTTGTCAATCGACAACCATTATAAGAAATCCTTCAAAATTATGACCAAGGAACCGTTATGTTCTCTCAGCTATTAAAACAAAACACAAAAGACTTAAAATTCGAAAAACCTTCAACGATAAATATATCTTTTAGAAGAAGTGCCATAAGTATAGCCACCATTATTGGCGCATTTGCTGTGCCTTCGCTTTCTGCCCAAGCTTATGAGCGTGTTGTCGCGATGAGTCCTGATGTTGCAGACGTCGTCGTGGCCCTAGGAGCGACCAATAAGTTGGTCGGTAAAGATGCGACCAATAATAATCCAGCGTTAAAGAATGTACCAGCCGTGGGTATGCACCGTAATATCACTGCCGAGTCGGTGTTGGCCGTCAAGCCAGATTTGGTGCTCGGGAGTTATATGGTACAGCCGGTCAGCATTTATCAGCGCTTAAATGGTCTAAATGTTAAAGCTGTCAATGTAGCGCCTAAAGAAGAAGTAAATACCTTTGCCAATAGTATTAAAACAATTGGCAGTTACGTGGATAAAAAATCTGAAGGGTCGCAGCTTGCTAAGCGTTGGAATGCAGGGATGAGCCCAATGGCAAAAACCGGTAAGCGCTATTTATTAAGTTACGATGGTCGTATCGTTGCAGGTAAGGGCACGGTAGGCGATGAGCTGATTCGCCGTGCTGGTGGAATCAATGCGGCAAACGTATCAGGGCTAAAACCCATGTCACGTGAAGGCTGGCTGGCAGCCAAGCCCGATGTCATCATTATTGCTGATCATAATCAGGCAGTGGTTGGCGGTGTCAGTCGATTTAGTAAACGTCCTGAGGTTTCGACAAGTGCTGCCGGTAAAAATGGTGGCGTCCACTTTTGGCCAGCCGATGACTTTTTACGTTATGGGCTGAACTCACCACAAGTCTTAAAAAAGCTGAACGCTGTAGCAAAATAGCTTAAGCAATATATAGCATAATCTCTTTTATATTCAATAAAACGATATCTCACATGGCAAATACGATTTCCGCTTCTATCCCTATACAAACTGGAAAATACAGACATAGCATCTATTATGTTACCGCTACTGTCGCATCTGTGCTGCTAATTTGGTTGGCGCTTGGTATTGGCTTTGGCGAATGGTCAAGCCCTAGCCATCTTGACGATACTATCTGGCAGCTACGCTATCCGCGCGTAGTGACGGCATTGTTGGTTGGCATGGCGTTGTCAGTTAGTGGTGCAGCATTACAGGCTTTATTTGAAAATCCTTTAGCGGATCCAAGTTTAATCGGTACATCAGGTGGCGCAGCGCTTGGTGTTGTTTTGGTTCTGGCATTGGGATTTGGTGGCATTGGGATACCGCTTGCAGCGTTTACCGGAAGCGTATTGGTCTGTTTATTTATTCTCGCTTGTCATCGGTTTTTGGGTGGTGGGCAGATGGGCTTGCTGATATTGGGATTTGTCATTAGTGCTTTTTGTGCCGCTGTCGTCAGCCTGATTTTATTCATGTCTGATGACATGGTGCTGCGCTCCGCTACCAATTGGCTGTCAGGCAGTATGGCGGAAGCGGGCTTTGTACCGCTGCGTTATTCGATTGTCTCTATGTTATTGGGGTTAGCAATTTTATTACCATTAGGTCGCCAGTTGGATGGGTTGATGTTAGGTGAGGCAGCCGCTAAATCCTTGGGTATCAAGGTGGGTGTGGTTCGTTGTTTGGTGGTGATTGCTTCGGCATTATTGACAGGGGCGGCGGTGTCTTTAGCAGGCGTCATAGGTTTTATTGGCATGATGGTGCCAAACCTGCTGGCTATTTTGTTTGGTGGCGGACGTATGCGTCTCATGATTTGGTCTGGCTGGCTTGGGGCTATATTATTACTCGTCATTGATGGCGCGGCGCGGCATGTCGCTTATCCAGTGGATATACCCGTTGGCATCGTTTTAGCGTTGCTTGGCGGCCCCTTCTTTATTTGGCTGTTTGTGCGTAGTAGCCGCCGTTAATCAAAGAGAATGTTTATGTTTCATTCATTTTTTACGTCTACATCAAAGACATCGCTAAAGACATCGCTAGCAAATCGAGAAAGCAATATAGATAGTAGTAATATCAAGAGTAGTAATGCAGGCGCGCTGTTGTCGATGCAAGATATTCATATCTCGCACGGTCATAAAACATTGTTAAAGATAGACAAGCTAATAGTGCCAAACCAAAAGCTGGTCGCCTTTATCGGACCAAACGGCGCAGGTAAAAGCACGTTGCTGCATATGGTTTTGGGTCAATACACAGGAACCGCGCTTGAAACAGATGGCCACATTACGATTTACGGTCAGCCGGTCAACGAGGTCATGAATCATGGACATATCGCTTGGGTTGGACAACATGAGCGTTTTGAGCTGCCGTTAACGGTACTGGATTATGCGCTATTGGGCGTTTCACCTAATCTTGCATGGTATCACCGCCCAAATAGCCATCATGTTGAGCGCGCACAAAATTTACTACAGGATTTTGAATTATTAAGTTTGGTCAGTGCTCGCGTGCAAACCTTGTCAGGCGGTGAAAAACAGCGCTTGGCTATCGTACGGGCGCTGATGCAAGATACCGATATTATGATGTTCGATGAGCCGACCAATCACCTCGATATTCGCCATCAGCGTTTTTTGCTTAAATATTTGCATAATTTGGTGCGACAGCAGCGCAAAAGTATCGTGGTTGTCCTCCATGATTTGACCCATGCGCATCGCTATACTGATGAAGTGGTGCTATTAAACGGTGGACAAATTGTTGCGCAAGGAACGCCCAGTGAAGTGATGACACGCCCGCAATTAAGCGATGTTTATGATGTCGATATAAAGGTGCATCAAACTGAAGATGGCTTGGTGTTTGTATAAAATTTCCAGTAGAATTATTCGTTTATTTTTTATAAGAATTTAAGAGACTGTTCTACATAACTAGGACATATCATTAAACCCTAACAATATCATCTAAAATTAGCTTAAGTTATTGTTTGCACAATATAGTCTGCAAACACTTTAATGATAAAATGGCATTAATATTTTACTCATAGTTACTGATAAATTATAGTTTTTATAGCACTCTGATAGCAGGCGAGTCGACAATTAGTGTTTCAGTATCTAACACGTTAATATTGTATTATTCCTATTGGTTCAGCTAGATACCTGGAACTTTTAATAAATATAATTGGGTCAAGAACTACCTAAAGAAAGCATTGGTCTAACTGTTTAAGTAGGATTCTTTATGCTGATTCCAAAGCCTGATTACAAGCCTCAGCCAAATAAGGATCAAACCCCGACTTTCACAAAGCCACCTGGCAAATATCATTATTAGTAATTTGTATTGGAAGCATTGTGAGTACTGACTTAGATGTTTTATCAGTATAGTGTGTTCATATTTTGGCTGATAATCTATATCTATAAATACTATCTGTAGACCCGTAATATTGTATGTAATGGTATCTGGTAATACTTAACTCATAGATATGAATTAATTCTGTATAAGCTTATTATTTCAAAACAATTTTGCCAGCTGCACTATCCATTCGATAGTTTTTAATGTTCCTAGCGATAACCAAGTTAATTGCTTTTTCGATCTCATGAAGGGGGATATTGAACCATTCCGTCGCCTGAGATATCAATTATGGCTATGTCTGATGACAGCATATTTTTTAGAACACCACCAGCTTTTTTAATGATACGACTTATAATTACTCACTCTAACATGGCGATTGCATCCGCACTGGCACGCAGGCGTTCTTCAGTATTTAACTCCGTTAGTTTTCCTTCTTTCATCATAAGCAGGCGGTCAGCATGCTCAAAATAACCGTCATCATGACTGATAATAAACAGCGTTTTGCCCATAGCTCTTAATTCAGGAATCAGCGTTTGATAAAATACTCGGCGAAAAGCGGGGTCTTGGTCAGCGGCCCATTCATCGAGTAGTAAGAAGTCCTTTTGTTCGGCGACAGCGAGCAGCATTGCCAAGCGTTTGCGTTGTCCTTGTGACAGCTTGTCGGTAGACAATCGATCATCAATTATAGTCACTTTATCTTGTAAATCTAATTTACGCAGCCACTCAGTCACTAAAGACAGATCAGGGTCATTGTCTTGACTGCCGATTAATTGTTTAAAAAGATGTTGATCGCTAAAGATGGCAGAAAACAGCTGCCGATAATTGGTATTGTTATCTGCACCAATCGCCTGTTTGTCTACTTTTACAGTGCCTGTCGTAGGCGTAAAAATACCAGTAATTATTTTTGCAAGCGTAGACTTACCGCTTCCATTAGAGCCTATCAAAAATAACACTTCGCCACGCCTCATGGTGAGATTGACATTTTTTAAAATTTCATCAGTAAGCGACTCATTTTCAGTCACAACTTCTTGAGTATTGCAGTTTATACCTTGATAGCGATAGCTAACATTGTTCAGTGAGATGGTCTGCCAGTCATTTGCTGCTATATTGGTTAAAAACGCTGGCTGATAATCAGCAAGCGCCAAAGTTTGTATTTTATCTAACGCGACTTGTGCCGTTTGTAAAGTTGGATAAGCGCCAACGGCTTGTAGCAGCGGCGATTGCATAAATAGAATGGTTAAAGAAAAAGTAGTGGCAACGCTCATGGGTATATTAAGATAGTTTGAGACCGCAAAGACGATACCAATCGCTGCAAACATCATAATGTTCGACCAATTCACGGCTGATAAGTGAAAAGTGTCCGCTTTAATAACACGCTCTTTATAAGACTGGGCGTGACTCAAGAAATCGTTGGTATACAGTTTTTGCGCGCGGTGCTGATTGAGCGCAAGCTCTTTTCGACCTTCGATAATAGATTGATAATCTTGATACAAAAGATCATTAATCTCCCTTAATTCTTTTAAATGCTTATAAACGTGCTTCACCAAAATGGTGCTTATCCAAATCGTCATTACAATCCAAACCATGATGATCAGCAATAATGGCAATGACAACCAACCCAAATATAAGGCGACTCCGCTAGATAAAATAACTCCCTGAACCAACTCTGGCATACGGACAAAGGCGACGGTAATCGATTGGATATCGGTAGATAAACTGGCGAGTAGTTGGGCGTTTCCTAACTGGTCAATTTGCGGAACGTTGGTATCGATGATTTGTTTTACCAGCTTGGTTCTTAGCTCACAAACAAATCTATGACCCAAGCGGGTTAGGGTGTATTGTGATAAAAAAGTCGTGACTAATAGTAGTATGACCAGTCCTGAAAAATATCCTAAGCTTTGCCATGATAAGGTATTAAAAACAGGCTGACTGATAAAAGTGTGGTTAATATAAGCAATAATACCCACACTAACAGCGGCATTGACTAAGTTAAGCAAGATGACTTTGAGAAAAGGCAGGCGGTAATGCGACCAGATCATATGATATAAAGAAGCTGTAGCGCGAGAGGACATAATGACTCAACAATAAAATGAATTTTGCATATTTCTAAATAGCATAAAAGGGAGTAGGTAGTGCCTAATCCCTTTTGTTTAAATTTTATAACTATAGTTTAATTTGCGTGGCTTAGAAATCAAACGTCGCTGAAACTTTTAACGCAGTGGGTTCGCCTGCATTTAAATAACCAGCATCTGCATAGCCACCTACTGATTGCCAATAATCTTCGCCCGTGACATTGGTTACCATTCCTTTTAAAGTGACATTTTGTCCTGCTAGCATAGTTTTATAGCGAGCACCAAGATCTAACGTCGTATAACCGTCAACTTTTAAGGTGTTGGCATTATCAGCATAACGTGGGCCTGTATGAATGATGTCACCTGTTAAGGTGAATCCTTCAAGTGCCGCAACATCATATTCTAGATTGACATTGCTTTGTAAGGTAGGAAGACCGATGACTTTATTACCATCTAGTGCCGCATTACCGGTGTCTTTTTGTTTGGTACTTAAATAACTCACGCCAGCATTTAGGCGTATATTTTCGCTAGGGCTACCAAATACGGTCAGTTCTACGCCTTGGTGACGGTTTTGACCAACAGATATAAAGGTGTTTGAATCATCGATATAGTCACGAGCGGCATCAGTGCGGTACACAGATAAACTACTGCCAATAAGCCCGTTGTCATATTTCACGCCAATTTCGGTTTGTTCGCTCACGTAAGGGTCCAAAGCTTGACCCGCATTGGTGACAGGGGCATTGTTATTTGTCTGAGGGGCTGTTTTTCCTGGCGCTAAGCTTTCGATATAGTTACCGTAGAACGACCAGTCCATGCTCGGTTGATAGACAATACCGATACTTGGTGTCCACTCACTTTTATCGTAATGACCAGTTTCTGCCTGCGTATTGGCATCATAGCTAGTCGTTTTTATATTTTGATGACGCACACCTAACGTGGTTTTGAGTTTGTCATCAAACAGCGATATGGTGTCTGCTAGTGCAAAGCTTTGAAACTGCTTTTTGTTGGTTAATTTTGGATCGTCTAAGTTACCACCGAAGGTGGCTGTACTTGTAAAAGGGACTTCAGTGTAGTCGGTAGGGCGGTACAAATTGGTAGCAGGTTGATTGCCAAAATCAAACGCGAATGCACCTTTTTCTTCTTGATCATACAGGTTTGCTGCCAGTACCAAATTATGAGCCACTTCACCCGTTTGTAATTTACCACGTAGACCAAGCTCGGCACTTTGTACCAAATCTTTTCTAGAATTATCAAAGCGATAAATCGTGCCCGAACCATCAACATTGCTGACAGTTAAGTTGGCTAGTGAATTTTCTTCCTCGCCACTTCGCATGCCGTAAGCACCATAAGCGGTGAGATTATCATTAAAATCATATTCTCCTCGAATGGTACCAAAGATATCTTTTTCATCTGAGTACGTCCAAGGCTGAGCCCAATTTTTTGAGCCGTCTAGCGCTTTTGGTATGCTAGAAACACCACCAAGATTGATGCTAGGACGAGTCTCTTTAAGTTTATTATCTTGCCAGCCCAAATCTGCTGATAATCGGTATTGCTCGCCTTTATAATCTAGCCCAAGCGCTGCCAATCCTAACGTTGAAGATTCATCATCGATGGCACTATCGCCATCTTGATAAGCGGCGTTAAAGCGCACGCCAAATGCATCCTCAGTGCCAAAACGGTCACTAACATCTACCGCCACTTTACCTTGGTCACCTTGACCATAACCAAGCGTTAGTTGACGTAGCGGATCATTACTAGCGCGTTTGGGTAATAAGTTAATTGTGCCGCCTGCATTACCACCACTGGGTGCAGCACCATTTAGCATAGCAGAAGCACCGCGTTGAACTTCCACACGCTCGAATAGTTCGGTGGCGATATACTGTCTAGGCAGTATACCGTATAGACCGTTAAACATCGTATCATCTGATGTGGTGATGAAACCACGCATGAAATAAGCTTCTTGAAAGTTACCAAAACCTCTGGCCACGCGTACCGTTGGGTCTTTTTTGAGGAGGTCGCCCACACTCTGTGCTTGTTGATTGGCGATATATTCGTTGGTGTATGACGTGGTGGAGAATGGCATATCCATGATATCTTGATTGCCTAAAATTCCCACACGGCTTCCCGTCGCGACTTGGCCACCTTCGTAAGCATCTGGCAATCCATCCGCTGACGCATCAGCACTACTGGTCACCAAAATAGTATCAAGCACCACGCTCGGAGTATCAGATTGAGCGTTGACACTTAAATCCGTTTGTGCCAATGCTGCTTGGTTTGCACCCAGTATGATGGCTGAGGTAGACAAACAAGAGTAACATACGGATTTTAATGACAGAGGATGATGAGACAAATTTGATGGGTTAAGGCGAAATAAAGCGGAGTATAAGCGAGACAGTTGCATCAATATTTCCAGCGCATAAGTTAAATGCTTATTATAATGATAATCATTTTCATTGCAATATATTGCTGCATTAATACTAAATATAGTTGTAAGATTAAATGGGGTTGTCCATCAATCTTAAATAGTTATCAATAGCACTGATGAATCTCAGTCCTATAATATTGTTTGAGAGTTAGCTAGTATTCTTAAAAATCTAGGCGCATTAAGCCTTAATACGCCGCATCAAATATAGGAAATATGCCCCCCCAATAATGGCAGCGATGGTGCCAGCAGGTATCTCATAGGGAAATATAAGATAGCGTCCAATCCAATCTGCTATGACCATTAAGCCCGCGCCTAAGATAGCAGACAATTGAATTTGACGTTTGAGCTTCACCGCGCCTAATGTGCTGGCAAGATGAGGAATCATCAGACCCACAAAACTGAGCGGACCCACTGCCAACGTTGATATCGTACTAAGTAATGCTACAAGAATGAGTACCAAGCTTTGATACAATCTCAAAGATACCCCAAGCTCACGGGCAATCCCACTACCTAGGCTCAATATCTCTAATGGTTTTATGACTATAAAGCTTAATAGGAAAAGTATAAAAGCCAACCCTACTAAAATCCATGCCGTTTCTGGACTGGCTAGATACGTAGAACCTGATAGCCAACTTAGCACCGCTTGTAGCCGTTGATCGCCAGATATTTTTACCAGACTTAATAAACCGCCCATCAATGCGGCAATGGCTACACCAACTAATAATAAATAAGCCGGATTGATACGACGGGCAAGCCATAAGATCAAACTGAGCACGATAAAAGCGCCCAACAATCCTGATAATATAATGCCTGTGTAGCCAAAACTGGGTAGGAAAACAAAGGCCAGCACCACGCCTATCGCTGAGCCTGAGCTAATACCAAGCACTTCAGGACTGGCCATCGGGTTGCGCGTCAAGGTTTGTAGCAGCACGCCGGCAGTTGCTAGCATTATGCCAGTGGCGGCTGCGCTTAAAGTACGAGGCAATCTAAAATCAACAATTAAATGTCTTAGCGTACTAAGCTGCCAGCCATTTGAAGTAGCCGTAAAGATAAGTACGCCTACTATCAACAGTATTAAGGCGATTCCCCAACCCATTAAGTGAATGTCACGGCGTTCTGAAACCAAGGTTGGAATAACCTCATCGGTATGTTGACGACTTTGGCTCACGATTAACCATATTACCAATGGCGCACCAAGTATGGCTGTCATTGCATCAGCAGGAATATTTAGGTTCAGAGAATGTTGTAATAGCGTCGTGGCATTACTGGTAATCCATAATAAAAGCGCTCCAAATCCATAACCCAATAGCAAACGGTAACCAATACGCCGTACCGAAAACACATTAACCAGTGTAGCAGCCCCTAAGCCAATAAAACCAATAGGGCCTACGCGACTGACGACAAGGGCGGTCAGTAGTGCCACCAATCCCACTACCAAACCACGAATGAGGTTGATAGGAACGCCCAAGCTTTTGGCTTGCCTATCATCTAAGCTCATTATTTCTAATGGTTTTAATAAAGGCATTAAGCTAATAAAAGCGACCACACTAGCGATGATTAATACGGCAGATACTTGCCAGTTATTCTGCGTGAGACTACCCGCCGCCCACACCATGACGTTTAAGGATTCTTCAGCATAATAGATCAATAATAAAGCGGTAATAGCACCCAATAAAATATTAGTGACAAGTCCACCAAGTACTAATACCAAAGGATTCATGCGGCTAGGCGCAGCTAGAAGAAAAACAATCGTCATACTACCAAGCGCGCCAACAAAGGCGACCCAAAAACTGCCCCCTAACGCTAAACTAGGCAGGAATAACGTGACAATGAGCAGTGCCATGTTTGCACCGCTACCGACTGCCAATGTCGTGTCTGAGGCCAGTGTATTCTTCACCAGCTGTTGTAATAAAACACTGACCAATCCTAAAAGACCACCAGAAGTCAATGCTACCAACATGGTCGGTAGGATTTGTAGCTGGATACTCATGTCTGAAAGCGATAGGTCAAAGGAGGGTGTGAACAATTCTAAAAAAGCGAGAGGCCATAGCTGATGTACGACTGCATAACTGCCTACTACTGCTATCAGTATTAAAAAAACGACCATCATATAAATGCGGTTAGCAGACAGAAAATTATTTTTATTCATCATAAATCGGTATTGCCTACAAAAATGACATTCGTTAAGCGATCGGCCAAGACATTCATAGAAGCCACGCCACTATTGTTCCATGTCGCAGGCAGTAAGGTAATGCAGCGACCTTTTTTGCTAGATGCATGTTCGTGATCAAAGGAATAACCCAAGCGCTGCCAGACTAAGCTGTCTTCTAGTTCAAGTTTGAGAAGATCACTAAGAGGTTCAACGACCACAAGGCAAGTATCGTCATCAAGCTGTGCTAAGTCTCCTAGCATAATGGGCATAAACCCCCATTCATTGCCATCTGCCAACGCCACTAGCTGTAGTCCCATCGTCTCTAAAGCAGGTTGAAACAAACTATTATACGAAAACATACGTAAATTATTGGTGTCGGCAAATTGCACGACAGCCAATTTTTTGATATGAGGATAACGCGCATGAAAAGTCTGTCCCGCTTTCATGATTTGTTTCTTACTGATGTCTAAATAATCTTGTGCGGCTTGCGGTTTATTGATAGATCGGCCCAATTCTAACGTGGGTTCTATAAAGTCCTCCCACTTTGCAATTTTGTTAGGACTGGTCAACTCAATAGAGTGGATAGGCAAATCGCCGTACATAGGACGCAGATGCGCATAAAAAGCGTTGTCTATTACCAAATCCAAGTCTAGCTGAGAGAACATTTCAGGGTTGGGTTGATAGCGTGTTCCTACGTCGAGAGTCGTATCGGGTATAAGAGGCTTACCGACCCATCCTCTATAGAAAGGTTTATCGCCCATAGCAACCGGTGGGTATCCCATGGCAGTCAGCGTCGCCGCAATGCCCCAATCGGGTGTCATGACTTTAGGCGTTTTTTGATTTTCTTGAGGCGACACTGCTTGTGGTGCTTGTGAGGTGGCGTCAGACGACTGGCAACTGCTTAATAATAAACTTGAGCATAATGCCACACATAGCCCGAACAAAAGGGTGAGCGCTTTCATATAACTGCGACTTTATGAGTAGTGGTAGGATGGGTTAGTAGGGTAAAATCGACACCAAATATCGAGCGCAGTACATCCTTTTCCATGGTGTGTTTGACATCACTCATATGGCACAGCTTGCCTTGTTTTAAGGCGATAAATTCATCACAAAATCTTGCCGCTAGATTTAGGTCGTGTAGGATAATGACAACACCTAGGCCTTGCTCATCGACCAATTTACGAATCAATTTTAACACTTCTATTTGATAGACCACATCGAGCGCCGCTAGTGGCTCATCTAATAGCAGATACTTCGTCTGCTGGGCAAGGCACATCGCCAACCATACGCGCGCACGCTCACCACCTGACAACGTAGATACTTGACGATCTCTAAAGGCGTCAACTTGAGTAAGTGCAATGGCTTTTTCTACGTGTTGACGGTCATCAGCAGTCGGTTTTTGCAGCCATTTTTGATGAGGGTATCTGCCTAACATCACAAGCTCATAGACTGTAAAAGCGCCCGCATCAGGTAGGTTTTGCGGTAAATAGGCAAGATGCGTGGCCAGTCTTTTAGCAGAAAAACTTCGCAAATCTTTACTTTCTATTTCAATGCCACCTTGCGTAGGTTTCATTTCTCCTGCCATGGCTTTTATAAGGCTGGATTTACCTGAACCATTATGCCCAATGAGCGCATAAAGTTTATTTGGTTCGATAATAAAAGAAGTAGGATGAAGCAAAACTTTTTTTTGACGTATTAAGCTTAAATTATTGATGTGCATCATAGTGAGCAGTCGAAAGTAAATGGGGGATTTTAAAGAAAAGCAGATGGTTAATGCAAATGATTTTCATTTTATTTATGAATATGCAGCAATTATTAAGCACGCCAATAGACTTTTATGACCATATCTTGACGGGATAGCTCAAGGGTTGCTTTTAATTGTTGTCTTAATGATTTGATGTTCGCCGCTTCAAGAGCACCCCATACCTTGCCAATCTTAAGAGGCAAGGTTGTTAATCTTGCATGTAATAAGCTTATGATTTGTTCAGGAATTTCGGTTGTCGGCGTCTTAATGATGTGAAGTAGATTGTCTTGTAGAAAATGCTCATCATGACCTAAGTGCTGACAAAGATTTAGAGTATGTAAATAACTGATGTCTTTTGGATCTTCAGTAATAGCAATGACAAGGGGCGGCAACGGATTCTGCCAGTTTTCTAATAGGTTAGCGATTGTAGGCAGAGAGGTTTCATCGCAAATTAATAAGCATTGACCCTCAAAGAGGTGTTCTATTTTCTCTGGATAGTCGCGCACTGTTTTTATTGGCATACCGCAGCTCAGAGAACGGGCCCAATTGCTACCTGGCGTGTCGCCATGGATATAAACATCTATCCAAGCTTGAACAGACGAGCTGATTGGATCTCGCCATGCTTTTCGCAGGGTATAGTAGCGCTGTAAAGGCTTATCCTTATTGAGGGTAGATAAAATATCAGAATTTAACTCAAATAAATAAGCGTAGCCGGGATGATTGAGTGGGATGTTATCGGGTGCTGTGACCACCAGTCGATACATATTAGGACTGACATAATAACCGTCAATCACGCTAAAGTGCTGTTCATGAAGTTTGATCGTACGTTTACCAAGCTTAGTAGCGGATGACTGCAATAACGCTATATATTGTTCATGTAGTGTCTCAGCGTCGCTAATAGGCACAAAAAAGTTGATAAAGTATTGATGATTAATGCTAGAAATGTTTTCAGCGAGGCTGTCATCTGTAGAACTGCTATCTTTTAACGCATTAGAGTTATTTTGATAGCGATTCATCGTCATAACATCTAACAGAAGACCGTCAGGATACAGTTCTGTTATTGATACTATATCGTACTCGCCGACTGAGGCAGAGGTAAAGGTATTGATAAACATCGCAAGTTCATCTTGATGCTCTTCATTAAGATGATGAATGAAGATAGCTTTATCAGCAATGGCTAATGGGGTTTTGTCGGTATGATAACGAGTAAGCGTTTCAGCCATAAAGGGTCATCCAAGCCAAAAAATCATATAACAGTTACTTCATATAACCGTCAAATAGATGGCATCTGAAAATATAAACAAAAATAGCAAAGGTTTAATTGATGAGTATCAGTAGTTGAGTAAGATGATAGAAATATATAAATCAGTATACAAATTGAAAATATAAGGATGTTACTGATAATCATTAACATCTAGATTATTATTACGTTAATTTGATTGTATGTCAATGTATTTATAATCATAAGCGGACTATTGTCATAGGATTCTTGGTATTTTCCTTTCGATGATATAGTCAATCTTAGATAAAATCGATACAATATTTATAACTAATTCATTTAGTGAAATAAACGATGACCTATTCAATCGACTTTCGCAAACAAGTACTGCGTAGCATTAAAGACGGTATGACCATTCGAGAAGCTGCTAAATTTTATCAGCTTAGCACAAGCTCGATTCACAGCTGGCAGCAGAGCTTAACTCCTAAAAAAACTAGAAATAAAGCACCGACTAAAATATCAAATGAAGCCTTACTGAAAGATGTTGAGCAGCATCCAGACGATTATATGTACGAGCGAGCACAGCGTTTAGGGTGCAGCAAGTCAGGCATAGAAGCCGCATTAAAACGCCTTAGCATCAGTCAAAAAAAAGATCTTAGAGCATCCAAAAGCCTGTCCGATCAAAATAGCGATATATCAGAATAGACTTGATGATTTTAAGCAACAGGGCTATACCATTGTGTATATGGATGAAAGTGGCTTTGAGGCTGAGACTATGCGCCCTTATGGCTATGCGCCGATAGGTAAACCTTGTATCGATCGCTACAACTGGCAAGCAAAAAAGCGAACCAATGTTATTGGCGCTTTGTATAAAAAGATGCTTTTTGCGCTTGATTACTTTGATAAAAACATTAATGGCGATATATTCTACGACTGGTGTAAATACACCCTAATCCCAAGTCTTAAAACCAAATGCGTGATTGTCATGGATAATGCCAGCTTTCACAAATGCGTTCAAAGATTGCTTAATAGGCATGGTCACCGTTTGTTATTTCTACCACCCTATAGCCCTGATCTGAACCCTATCGAAAAGAAGTGGGCACAAGCAAAGTTTCTACGCCAAGGATGGATGGAGAATAATCTATCTAAACTGTTTCATGATATAGGCTGTTCCAGTTTTATTGTGGATTGACTATATTTGATTTGAGAGAAATGCGCAAAATAGCAAAGCTACTAATTGATCGAGGTGCAAATCCTAGCGCTAGATATGATTGGAGTGGCATCGACGGATACACTCCATTCTTACTAGCCTGCGAGCTTAATGAGGATAAACTGGTCACTTATATGTTAAATAACGCTACTGAAGACTCAAAAGATGACATTATTAATACGGTATATAGGAATCGTAGAAATGGTCAAGCTGTGAGCTATGAAAAAATCTGTCAGCACTTTAAAACTGATGATGTAATGGGTATTGTAGACAGGAGTTTAACTTTAGTGAGTAGCGAGTAGTGATAGTATAAGTTAAACAGCTTTTTAGCCTCAGGTTTTCGATTTACTTGAGGCTTCTTACGTATATAGTCTAACTACATTAATAAGAAATATCACTGATTCACAATAACAGTCAGGTCTATGTTGCCAGTTTCTTTCAAATATTTTTCAGTGACTGCTAATAATCTTAGAGTGTCCTCAGGTGGATTAACAACAGACAGACTAGGTTGTACAATAAAAATCTCAAACCTTATGGGCTTTCTATTAGCCATACTCATTAAACTTTCAAGCTTTTCAATACTGCCTTTTTCAATCCTACTTCTCGATTGACCTAGACGTACTTTTGTCTGCCTGCGTAATAAATGATTAAAAAAGTCGCTACCCTTTTTTTGTTTCCAAATAACTGACTTCTGTACTTGCCCGCAAACCTCATAAAAATTATCAATACGTGCGCTAATACGACCATCTTTAGCATATTTCAAATGATGTAGCTGAATATAAATTCTTGACTCCTCATCTCTAATAGCAACAACATCCGCAATTTCACCTGACCCGTCATCGTCGTAAATAATATCAAAATCCTGAGCCTTCAAATCATTGATCACTTTATATTGAATAGAATCAATTATTAGTGGCTCAACGTGTTGCGACTCTTTGCCTATATCTACACCTGCCCAGTCTCGCGCTATTAACTTTTCGACTGGATATGGTGTCATAATTTGTTCTATGGTCGTGTACTCATTACCAGTTAGACGTGATCCGTCAGCGTACCAAACTGAAGGTGGACTATCATTGAAATAAAACTCTAAATCTACTTTTTTTGTTTTGAGCTTAAAATGTGCTTGATTAGTAGATATCTTAGTAATCAGATATCTTGATTGCGCTTGTCCGTCTACTTCCTCAACTATAATAGCTTGTTTGAACTCAACTTTATGGCTAGGTGTCTCAATTTCAAAAAGTATCTCGTTATTGCTACAATTGCCTAAATTAATTGAGCATTCAGATAAGTTAATACTTTGATTATCAATCTCTAAGTAAACATGCGACTCAGAGTAATCCGTATAAATTTCTTCATCCCAATCAATCATGATTGGTACATTATCAGGTAAGCTATTAATCTCTTTGGGTTGTAACGTGGCTTTTAGAACCTGATTCGGATCAATGCTTTCGTCGTTTAAGCTGTTACTCATTTTTTCACACCATGTGACGAAATTTTTTATATTACCTCGGCGTTTACTCCATATTCTGCCTTTAAATGAACAACCGATAGTTACCTTATCACCTTCCTTATAACCAGTACCTGATACGAATGACTTTTCAGTGCTTCTTAGTGTTGAATCAGCTATCGCTTCTTCAATGTCTGAGCCGGAACGCATTGTAAACCTGATGCTTTTGCTTAAAAATTCTTTTAACCCTACGTTTTGTAATTGTAATCTATTGATACCATCTAACACTCTAAAGACATCTATCTTCTTTATATGAAGTGGTGCGACTAAGATTGCTTCAGCCAATTTATCAAAGTTGTCGTCTCTATTTGAATCATGTATAAACAAAAGCTTTTCTTCTACGTTGTAGTGCAATACCATTAAACGCCAATTTAAACCATAGATTTCTTTGTAGTTCACCCAGTCAATATTAACTTTATCAGCAGTGATGATTACTAAAGTTTGATTTGCTTCATTGTAGTCGCTAAAGTGATATTCACATTCTTCGAAACTTTGTAAACCTTGTTCAAACCTATCAAAATAAGCTATGCTATTTTCACTTATATTTCGATATACCATAGCGCTCATAGCAAAGCGGATATTTTGGAATGGTATTTGACTGTTGGCTAAATCTCTAAACTCATGTATAAATTCGTAAAACTCCATCTCCTCTGATGTGGCATCTGTACTATAAGCAGCAAGCAGACTGTTCCAATTTGCATCTCTAGCATACAAATCGCTTAATTCCTCTTCAACAGTCACATCAGCGATATTCGCTACAAAGCTAGCGGTTCCTAGCTGATTGTCTAAAGAACTTCTTGTAAACCTGCCCGCAAACTGTAATGTAATAGGTAAACTTTTTCTAATATCATGAAATGCTGCTATTTTAAGATGAGGTAAGTCAAACCCTTCTCCTAGCATATTGACAGCAACTATTACCTTATGTTTAAGATTGATGATAGCGTTTAAAATAGCTTTTTTATCTCGTATTGATGAATGAACTAAAATGGGGTTTAAATCAGTGAATTCAGCATAGATTCTAAACACCTCTTCAGCTTTGCTTTTAGTCGCACACCTTGCCATTAAAATATGATTATGACCATTGGCTATATCTTGACGTAATCTTGCCATAGCCGTGTGTGCAATAACTTTATCAGCTTTTTTAAGGTCGTATTCTCGAATAGGTAAAAAGTCGATAGGCTTAAAATAACCTTGGTCTTGAGCCATTTTTAGGCTGAAATTAAAGATGACTTTGCCATTAAGCGCTTTGCCATCCTGTCGAAAAGGGGTCGCCGTAAATTGTACAACTTTGGCTTTATTAAATTTACTTAATACTCGCTCCCACGAGGTTGCTTTGGCATGATGTGCTTCATCCACGAATACATGTGTAAAACGCTCAGCAATTTGTAATAAATCATCTGAATTATAGCCATCCATGATACTCATGGTAGTGACAATCACATTAGAGTTATCAATAATATCGAATAAGTCATTAAGCACTGATACGCCCTGATTGATAATGCCTACTATAGGATTTAATACATCCTTATCAAGAATGCCAAATGCTTTCAGCAAACCGAACGTTATAAACTTCTCTGTTAATTGATTGCGCAGTGCGTCCGATGGCACGATAACCAGTAACTTTTCACATCTTTCGACAGCCAATACAGACAGCATGGTTTCTGTTTTGCCTGTACCCGTTGGCATAACAACGGTAGCCATCTGACTTGATACTTTTATATGACTTAAAATGGCATATAAGGCTGATATTTGCGGTATTCTTAGGCCCAAAACTTCATTTGACGTATCTTCTTCTTTAAAGTGGAATTTATTTCGCCAAGACTCTCTTACTTCCGCTGGCGTGTGATAGATTTTATTGGGGTGCTTTAGCCACTCTTTTAATTTAACACTATCGAAAGAGTTAACCGTTAACTGTTTATCGCAATGGATAACGTATTCAAAGCCTTCAGGAACTCTGTTGTTATCTCTAACGAAACAATATTGAACTTCACCATCATGTATAAGGCTATAACCTTTGTTCTCAATAATCTCGTCAAAATTTATAATTTTTCTCGGCTCAATGGACAAGTGGTAACTATTCTTACTTCCGACTTGTTTTGTGGATAGACTTAATTCTGGTAAGGTTAGTTCCATCAGTATAATTCCGCTTGGATAGAGTTGACGTTGATCTATCTTCTTAAGTGATCTATGTTTTTTGATATATACATTCCAACTCAAATATACCAACACCCAACAAAAATTGATATATACAAAGCATCTATATACGACAATTAATGTCGCAACGACTCAATTCAACCCTGAAAAAAATCCAACAATAGATTAAAGTAGCTCTGCTAAAGCAAATGCCCAAGATATTGTATTACAGGTCAATATGTGGTGAGAGCAAGCGGGTTATATGATAAATTACCACTCAGAATATTAAGCATTAAACATGCCAGCCATTTATGGCTGAAAATAAAGAAGGAAGTGAGGCGATATGCCTATATTGAATTGGTTGAATAAAGAGCAAGCGTTGACCACAGCGCGTGACTGTCCTTATCGTCTATTAGAGTCGGTTCCCGAATTATCGTATGGCGAGTCAAATACTGACAATATGCTCATCCAAGGCGATAACCTCGATGCATTGAAAGCACTCATTCCTACGCATTCAGGAAAGGTAAAGTGCATCTTTATTGACCCACCTTACAATACCAAAAGTGCCTTTGAACACTATGACGATAATTTAGAACACAGCAAATGGCTATCGATGATGTATCCACGCTTAGAGCTATTGCATCATCTACTATCTGAAGATGGCTGCATTTGGATTACACTCGATGATTCAGAAGCTCATTATTTTAAAATAATAGCAGATGAAATTTTCGGAAGAAGAAATTTTGTCACAACTTTTATATGGAGAAAAGTTGATAGTCCTAACGATAATAAGGTTGCTATTACACCCGACCACGATTATGTCATTTGTTATGCTAAAAATATCCAACAATTAGAGTTTAAGAAAAAATCTGATAGTTCGATATTGGTTGCATATAACGAACCAGATGAAAATTCAGATCGTCCTTATAGGGATAGACTTCTCAAAAAAAATGGTAAAAGCAGTCTAAGAACGGATAGACCTTCAATGTATTTTCCAATTAAAGATCCTGATGGTAATGATGTTTATCCTATTCACGACGATGGACGAGAAGCACGTTGGGCAAAAGGTTTAATAACTGTAGGGAACCTCATAAAAAAAGAAGAACTGGTTTGGAAAAAAAGAAAAGATAAGTGGATTCCTTATACAAGAGAATACGCTCCAGAAGACCCGACTAGACCTTGGCCTACAATCTGGAATGACCTTGATACAACAAGACAGACTAAATCTCATTTAAATAAATTACTGGGTTATGAATCAATTTTTGATACACCTAAACCTGAAGACTTAGTTGCAAGAACGATCAGTATGACAACAAAACCTGATGATCTTATTTTAGATTCATTCTTAGGCTCTGGAACAACTGCAGCTGTGGCTATGAAGATGAACCGTAAATTTATCGGTATCGAGCTTGGCGATCATGCGGTCACTCATTGCCAGCCAAGGCTAACAGAAGTAGTCGATGGCGAGCAAGGTGGTATTTCAGAAGACGTCAACTGGACAGGTGGTAGTGGCTTTAAGTTTTATCGCTTAGGTGAAGTCATCTTCAATGAAAACGGCTCTTTAAGAGAAGGTATCAGCTTTGATTCGCTTGCGGCGCACATTTGGTATGGCGATACTCGGCAAGCGCTACAGCAGTCTACCAAGTCACCGTTACTTGGTGTGCATAATGGTATTGCTTACTACCTACTTTATAACGGTATTTTAGGTGATAAACGTTCTAACGGTGGCAACGTACTCACATCGAAAGTGCTGTCAATACTACCACCACACCCTGAGGACCCCGAAAAAGGTAAAAAAGTCATCTATGGTGAGACGAGCCGAATGGGAGAAGCCCGTCTCAAGAGTGAAAATATTATATTTAAGCAAATACCATATGATGTGAAAGGAAGATAAGCGATGTTTGAATTAAAGAGCTATCAGCAAGGCGCACTTGACACACTTACGAGTTTTTTTCAGCGTTGCCGTATGGATGGCGATATTGACACAGCATTTCAGCAGACACTACAGGATAATAATTTTGTAGAAACCCCTTATCGCGCTTACTCTTTTGATGATACGCCTTATGTCTGTATTCGTATTCCGACAGGTGGCGGCAAGACTGTACTAGGTGCTTATACGGTCTCTATAGCGGCGACCCATTATTTATCGCAAGATTTCCCCATTGTATTATGGCTAGTACCTACTACTACCATTCAGCAGCAGACCGTTTCGGCGCTCAAGAGCAACCCAGACTATACCGAACATTTAAACCGAGCTTTTGCCAATCAAGTCAGTGTCTACGATATTGCTGATGTCAATCAAATCCGTGCGCAGGATATTGGCAACAGAACAATTATAGTTGTTTCTACTATTGCCAATTTGCGAGTAGCTAAGACGTCTGATCGCAAGGTCTATCAGTATCATGAAGACTTTGAACCGCATTTTGCCAAACTAAGTCGTCAACATCCCTTTTATGACAAGCTTGAGACAGTCAGTGAAGATGATGTCTCTGAAAATGGTTTGACCGTCAATGATATAGGCAAGATAAAGTATTCTTTTGCCAACTTATTAGCGCTATATAACCCCTTAATAATCGTCGATGAAGCCCATAATGCTAGGACGTCATTAACCTTTGACACTCTGAAACGTGTGCATCCTGCGGCTATTATTGAGTTTACTGCTACTCCTAATACATCAACGACCAATGGTAGTAACATCTTATATCATGTCTCAGCGGCGCAACTAAAAGCTGAAGAGATGATCAAGCTACCTATCATTTTGACCGAGCATATTAATGGCTGGGAAGAAGCGGTACGTGATGCGGTATTAACACGCGATAGATTAGCGATTAGAGCACAAAAAGATATCGACTATATACGTCCCATCGTCCTACTACAGGCAGAGAATAAGAACGGCAAGGTAACGGTTGAAGTACTCAAAAAGTGTCTAATTGAAGATCATGGCATTACTGAGGATAAAATTGCGGTAGCTACAGGGACACAGCGAGAGCTAGATGGCATTGATCTTTTTGATCCTAACTGTCCTATCGAGTACATCATTACTATAGAAGCTTTAAAAGAAGGCTGGGATTGCTCATTTGCCTACGTATTCTGTTCAGTCAAACAGGTGTCTTCTAGCAAAGATGCTGAGCAGTTATTAGGGCGAGTATTGCGGATGCCTTATGCAAAGCGCCGCGTGATAGAAGACTTAAATAGAGCTTATGCCCATTTGGCCACCACAAGTCTGGCACAGGCAGCAAAGGAGCTGACAGATAAACTTATCTCAATGGGTTTCGAGGAGTTGGAGGTAGCAACGTTCCTTCGACAGCAAGATGCCAATCAAGGTGATTTATTTGGTCAGATAGATAAAGATGAAGCGGTAAATTCGAAACCTAAATTTACGCCACCTTCTCTGATGGTTGAGGTGCAGGAGACGATAGATACTACCGAGTTATCAGAAGAAGAACGCAGTAGCATTAAGATCTCTGAGGTAGATGGTCGCCAAGTGGTCACGGTTACGGGTAAAGTCTCAGAGCCGTTGAAAAAAGCCATTACCAAAGTGGCCGTTGAAGATAAAAAAGAGATTGAGACTTCAATTGATAGGCATAACCTCAGTGTACATGCCGCTTTGTCACCAGCAGAGAATGGAGTGAAATTTGCTCCGCTACCAAGATTGTGTGTCATGGTTCAGGGTGAGCTTGAACTGGTTGAGAAAGAAGTATTCTTGGATATATCAGGTTGGAATCTATTAGATTATCCAGCTAAGCTCGACTATCAGCCTCACGAGGAAACGAAAAGCTTCCTAGTCGATGTAGAAGGCAAAAAAGTTAAATACAATCTTGCTCATGAGTCACAAACTTTAAATCTAAACCTGGCTAATACCGAAGTGACCCAAGATGAACTTATAGGCTGGCTAGACCATGAATGTCGTCAAAGTGATGTCACTCAGCGTGAAATGACGAGTTTCTTAACTAAGGTAATCAACCAATTATTGCAAATACCGTCACTAACACTCACTACTCTCATACGTAATAAGTATCCACTTTCTCGTTCTATACAGGAGCTAGTATCTGCATATAGACAGCAAGCAATGACTAAAGGATATCAGCAAACCTTATTCGCAAATGATGCTGACGTGCTTACGACTTATGATTTTAGTTACGAATTCAAAGCAGATAATTACCCAACACGACCACCTTACTATTCAGGTAGTTATGCATTTGACAAACATTATTATCCGCAAATCGAAGACATGAAATCTTCAGGTGAAGAGTTTGATTGTGCTCAGACTATTGATCTACTACCTCAAGTGAAGCATTGGGTGAGAAATCTAGTCAGACGTGGGGAAGCTTCGTTTAGCTTGCCACTGGCACATACCCACTTTTATCCTGATTTTATAGTTGAATTGCAGGACGGTCGTATCTTGGTGGTGGAATATAAAGGCAAGCCTTACGAAACCAATGACGATTCAGCAGAAAAACGTATGGTAGGCGAACTTTGGGCGAGTCATAGCCAGGGTCAATGCTTGTTTTTAATGGCGGTTAAAAAAGATGATAAAGGTCAAGACGTGCGGCATCAGATACTTAATGTTATTGGGCAAAGTAGCTAACCTATGTATAGTATGCTAACGGACCTAGATAACCTACCTAATCCTGAAGATCTAGCCATTAATATTATCGATAATATTGAGGCTGGACTAGCAAGCTTTAGTGCTGTGTTAGATGAAATTGAGGGTTAGTTCCTTACTCCTCATTAATGAAATTGATGTAAAAAAGACGCCTATATATTTTATAGACGTCTTTTTATTCGCTTGAATATATTTGGGTTACATACAGAATTTTCGTGCGAGATTATTTACTACCTGTTGAGGTATTATGTAATCAGCTACTGCTTCGTCTAAACTTTTAGAGTCTTTGTCACCCTCTATTCTCGAATATCGAGGATTGTCACAATTCACGTTAATAATTCCTCTGAATTCGCTCATTTTACCGTTAGCTGTCAATGCTACTAGCATAGTTGAAGGTATGTTTTGTTTAGCGCCAATATAACTCTCAACAGCCATGGGATAGGCTGTCCAAAGCGTTGAATACACACCTTCGTGTTGGTCATCTAGTATGGTAATACCTTTAGGAAAACTAGGCGCTGCTATAGCAACAGTAGAAATAAGTGATGAAAGTGTTAAAACAGTTATAGACAGTAAAAAAGGTGATTTCATAGTCACTCCAATAGTAAAATTAATGTTACGCAATTATTGCTTAGTAAATATAGCACAACAATTGTGTTTTTTTATAATGAACTATAAATAAGCGACAGTACATGTCGCGAGCCAGCTAGCTAACTATTGTAAAGATCTCCGAACGTAGTAGATTAAGTGTATTGAAACCAATATTACTAATAAGGAGATCCAGATGACATTATCTATAAAAAGGCAACGTGCCCATCCATTTGAGAATTTCAATAGTGCTCAGCTATTACAAGAGCCAAAGTATTTCGACAATCCGATATCTCAGTTATTGGCTCAGCACCTCATATTCGAAGATAGAAACGATGGGAAATTTCTGCCGATTCCTTTTCCGACAGGCATAGGTAAAACTCATAATTTAATTGCCGTAGTTCACGAAGCCATATTGCATAGAGTCGTAAGACAATTGTCATTGAAAAATGAACAGAGTATAGATGAAGAACCTAACAAATTACCTCTGTTCGTCTTTATAACCAACTCTGTGAACAACGTCAAGGAGGCCTATGACAAGTTATGCGGATTCATAGATAAAGATAATCGTCTAGACTCGGAACAGAAAAAATGGCTGAAATCCCACCTTGTATACTCTCCAAAAGCAGCTACTTCTCTTCAGTCTTGTATCGAAGATGACTCCATCAGTGAAATATTAGAGATTTTTGATATTAGCAATCCTATTATTCATGACAACTTAGCTAAACTCCGCATTCAGTTAGAAACTCTCGAGCAAACTAAAACCGAAAATTATTTAATAAAACAAGCATTTGAAGATAATGTCGAACAGGTGCTAGTTGAAACCTTTGGAGTGATATTTAGCAGTATTGTTAAGAAGCAAGGAGACGCAACGTCTGCCAAATTGACTGCATATGAAATAGAGAAAGTCTCTACATTAATTCCCGCTATAAAGATGGAGTATAACCAAGCGCAAGCCGTGTTTTTAACAACCAGTAAGTTTCTATTTGGCGTACATCAAACCAAAGGCAAGTATCATTTTGTCAATGATATGGGTAAGCACACCTTGGTTATTGATGAAATAGACCGTCAGAATGATGAGATTTTAGGACATTTAGTAAAATCAGTGCAGAATGATTTACTTTCAAAAGCCAAGACTATCCATAGTAATCTACAATTTAGTGATTTATGTCGTAAACCTCAATACCACGGAATTACGGATCTCATTGCTGACTATACTGAAGGGTTAACAGGCTTTATCACCAAGCATCGATTGCACCTTAGTTTTAATATGGCTGATGACTTAAGCAATACAAAGCCTAATCCTCTACTTTTCTCGGATAAACTGGCAACCCACTTTACTAATATTAATAAGCCCTTATATTTCTCAGAAGACAGTCCTAACTATCAAAACCTCATATTTACTAAAGATGGAGTGACTGAGCAAACTGATGAGAACGATGATAGTAATTTGCTATTATTTAGTCCTTTCTTAAACGAACTCGATCAATGGGCGAATAAGCGCTTTAACTATCTAATAATGAATGCTGTAGAGCATTTTAAAAAAAATACTCGCGGTCTTAATGAGGAAGCTGACGATGCAAGTAGCCAAGTAGCTATTGCTAGCATTTTGCATCAGCTTAACCTGTATGAGCTACAAGGTGATATTCTTCAGCAACTGCGCGTACTTTCTGGTCGCAAACATGCATATCAGGGTCATGACGGAACCTATCACACGCGCGGTATCAGCTTAATTGAAATAGATCGTCCACCTAATACTAAAGATAGTGTTGTTTTTTATCATCATGGATTTGAAGTTTCTCCCACTGGAATGATAGCAAACTATGTAGAGCAAGGAGCAACTGTAATTGGTGTTAGCGCTACTGCAACCTGTAAAAGCGTCATTCATAATTTCGATATAGATTATCTTTCATATAGATTGGGAGAGCACTTTATCGCTCTAAGCGAAAGTGAAAATCAGTCTATTGCTGATTACTATCATATGAAGCGTAATTATAAAGATAATAGCGTTATATTACATACGCCAATAATTGAAAACAACGTAACGTTCTTGCTCGAAGCCTATTGTTCAGTCAAATACGCTAATCAAATATCTAATATTGATGAACCTAACACCTTCGAGAGAACTAAAAAAAACCTCTTACTTGATTTGAACTTAATTGATGACAGCAATAAAGACAGTAGTAAGTCTGGGTACAAATTAATTTGGTTGAATAAACTGTGTCAAGCTATAGAGCAGTTTTACCATAGTATAGAGCATGGTAATCGCTACATGATGGCAATGCTAAATCGTTTCCTAAATAAAGAAACTAGAGAGTTTTTAGATAAATATATCAAAACTTTAGATAAGCAATACTCTATAGGTAATGGCAACATACAAACTAAACTCTTTTCTAGAGTAAATGCTCACTACCTTAAGACTAATAAGTTTGAGAATGAAGTACGAGCGACACTAAGCGAGAGCCATAATCGAGTCATTGTATTAACGACTTATCAAACACTAGCATCAGGCGCTAATCCTGATTATGAATTTGCAGAATGGGAATCAGATAACTTAAAACTAGTAGCACCCACGTCATACGGTAATCGAACTGATATTGACACCATGTACTTAGAAAAGTGTACTCACATTATCTCAGCAGATGATAAGCCACAAAGAGCACTAGAGTCTAGATTAACGTTACTGGCTCAAGGGATGGCACTGAAAGAGGCTGGTCAATTATCAGAAAAGGCGCTTTATAATTGGACTCATAGCCTAATTGAATCTGGCAGTGTTACGAATGCCTGTAAAGATCTCAAGAATAAGATATACAACCTCAAAAACTCTGACTACATATCTGCTTGTTGTCGTGATATTGAGCAGGCTATTGGACGTAGTAATCGTACAGCCCATAAACGCCCACACATATACTTAATGTACGATGAAGATCTGATACCTATCTTAGCGCAAGATAATCGTCCTAATGCAATTGTATCGCACGAATATCGTGCTCTCGTTGATGATGCAAAAGAACAATACAAGTTAAACGGAGACAACATATCATCAGACGATAGGGTTACGAAAGACAAACGTTTGCAGAGTATGGCAACAAAGGTTTCTGCACGTACCAATAAACATATCAATACGCTACTAAAAAATATCAATGAGCTCTCATTAGCCAATAATAAAAAGCGTCAAACTACTATTGAGAATTGGAAACAGATGCGAGATATCATCGCCGTTAACCCAAATCATAATAATAAGCCTATGCATCCGAATGGACGTTACTATCTAGAGCTGCCAGAGCCTAAAAGCGGTTATCAATATAGTTATGAGAATGAGACTAATTTTGGTAGTTATCGATTCTTTGATCAAAGGTGCAACCGTGAGGTATCAGAGCGAGATTGCCGACTTGATGTAATAAGAAAAAACCCAGTTATCGCAAACTATTTCAAACAGAAGGGATATGCCACTCATTGGTCCGTCAATGCTAACTACGTTATGACACCGCCTATGTTCACCAATATTTATAAAGGGTTTTTAGGAGAAGCTTGTGGTACTGCTATCTTAGAACACTACGATTTTAGGCTGTCTGAATTGTCAGTAGAAAATTATGAGGTTTTTGATAATATCATTAGCTATGGAAATCAATCCGCTTGGATCGATTTTAAGCATTGGGATAAAACAGCTTGGGGCCAAGTACCAGAGGATGTAAAACGAGCCGCAATGAATAAGTTTGTAAAAAAGATAGATCAGTTAAGTCAGTGCCGTACAGTTAATCAGCCCATTGAATCTGAGAAGGGCCAGTATACTGATATAGAAAACCAACCTATTAATAAACTCGTTATATGCAACCTTATGGATGATCTGCAAGAGACTGATCAAGAGGAAAGTATCAGATACTACGATGCCGACTTTTTAGAAGCTAGTCCTAGAAATGCAAAAATTATGACGATTTCAGGAATAATAGATTCGAAAGATGCTGGAACAAATCTATTTGCAGTTAATGCTTTGAAACAATGGTTAAGCGAATAATAAAAGGAATAAAAACATGAGCATCCCTACTAATAAAGTCGATTTTGAGCTTAACTACGAACAAATAAATAAAGACTTCTTCATTTATCAAATCAACGCAGACAGTCTAAAGGGCGAAAACTATAAATTAGTAGTAACAGGAGTATATGAGCTAATCAGGCCACTGTCATTAATTAGATCTGACTTAGGTCGCTATTTAGTGTTGTGTCTTCATAAGATAGATGATAGAGCAAGTTATCCCAGTTTTACCATAGACCAGGTTCATGACCTTTACGATATCAAAGATCGTGATATTGCTAGAATGTTGATTCAAGCAATACCTGTTCTCAAGCAGCTAAAATTAGTTTCAGCTGATGACACAAAGAACGATGAGTCATCTAGCCAAACTGATAATAGTATAGTTAATGATATTCCAGCCTCTGAAGGTGTTGGATTATACTATTTTCAGGATATAGAAAATATACTTAATAATAAGGTAGTTCGCGCTTTTGAGATAGATATCAAGCCTTATAAGTTTGATTATAATGAGTCAGTTATCACTATAAAAGGGGCAACTTTTACCCCTAGAGATATGCATAAAAGTAAAAGTGATGATTACCCTGCCAAGATTTTAAAGCACCCAAGCTTTAATGTGACACCGTTTTTGGAGCATATAAAGAAAGGAAAATCTAAGTCATTATCTAATAATGATATTGATTACATCAAGCGAGGGGTTCAGCTAGGTGCCAAACAAGTACGTATGTCTAGTGATATGATCATCGTTGATAGCAAAAGACCAGATAAATTCTTCAAATCCAAAGCTGGCGTGTTAGCACAATTTCAACGTGATATTAACCATCTGCTAAACCCCTACATTAAGCTTAACTGGAAGGCCTTACCTACTTCGTATCGTCGCTTTTCTACAGATACTAATACCGACCAAAACTACAATCGCATTTATAAACTACTTGCTGCTCAACAGTTTTATATATGTGATGTAGATTCAGGTAATCCTGACTATGCAAATCAAGTAAAACAGTATTTAGAGTCAAAGGGCATTACAGCTACAATCGAAAATGATAACTTGCCAGAGTTTCAAGTCGAGAATGCAGAGTATAATCAGCCTATCCACTTCATCATTCATCATGACAAAAACTATTACGACAGTAGAGAGATAACAGATCCTTATCAACAGTTTGCTCAGGCAATCAAAAATAAGCGTTTGATAAAACAAAGTTTGACGATAGAGAGTCTCTTCGGTGATAAAGGTAAGCTTAATAAGCATATGCTTGATAATAGCTTAACTGAAATATTAGTAAAGCTAGAAGTTATGCTCGAAAAAATGATTCTAAGTAAGCCATTATTAGCAGACTGGCAGTGCATTACTGGCGTCTATGAAGAAGATGACAAAGGTCGTGGACCTAAGACACCTACTGGATATGATGTACTCAACTATTATGTCGATCACAATAGCCTTAAATACTGCAGGTACGAAGATATCGAATCAGAAGCTTTTAATATAGAGGATATGGTCAGCTCTATATTAGGCGAAGACTACGTATTGCATAAAGATGACCATCTTATAATCTGTAATCCTCATGGCGATCGCATTGCTTATCTTATCCGTGAGAGTAACTGCTTACCATTACCACAATTTATGAAAGTCGATACCATTATGAAAAGGCTTCACAAAGCACATAGTCATGGTTTTGAAGTTAAATGGGCAAAAGAATACTTAGCACTGATTGGCGATGAAAAGGTTTTTATTAATAGTGATAAAAATCCAAATATTGTTAGTAAACTCAATGAGCTGATAGAAAGCCATGTAGGTGAAGCGAAGCTAACTTACAAAACGTTTAATCAGTACAAAATTGGTTATCGCAGTCGAGAGGATAAGGATTTTATCGATTGGCTTGATCGTACCCATGGGTATTTATTCAATACTAGTCTGCGGGGTAAGGAACAAGGCTACCTTGAAGCCGTCAAAGGATTTTTCTATAGCAAAGAGACTCAATCTTACTTTTCTGGTTCAACCTCTAATCTAAAAGCTGACATTACTAACTTCAATATAATGAGAAGGATTCATTCAGAAAAGCCTTTGAGTGAGTCACCTGAACAATTATTTGAATTAATGAATGCTTACCATATTAGACATCGTCAGAGTACGGTGTTGCCATTTTTATTTAAACATTTGAGAGAGTTTGTGAGGATTCAGGAAAGTTTATAGTATGTATTTCGTAGGTTGAATGCTATCTGAACCGCCCCGAGTATATCGGAGAGTGATTTACTTGAGTCAGGCAGCGATGCCTGACAGGGTTAAATTATCATAATACCGCATATAAAAATAGGACACTCTATTTTAACCGCTAATTACGGCAATCTTGGATGGAATTTTTTCTCAGCATCTTCTTTTCTAGCTAGATCAAAATCAAACCTTTGATGCTGTTTTTTATAATCAACTACATCAAAGCCTGATTTATGATTATATATAAAGTTATCAATATCATTTCGAGTAGCGTTCAGTGCATATTTTTCATTAATAATCTGAGCGATAGTTGAGGAACTATTCATAAGAATTAGTTTTTTTATTTCCTCGAAGTGAGGATCTAACTGTTTGTTAATGCTAATTTTATTTTCGGCATTATGCATAGCGCACCATCCTTTTTTTAGTTAAAAAATAAAGATGGTGTATTATCTAGAGAGTTAATGATTTCCACTAAAACTCTACCAGTGTTTTAAAGCCATTCATTTGGGAAAGAGAATGTATTATCTCGTTCTACTGACTGACTTCTGACATAACACCATCTTCTTTAAAATTATTATTACTAACAGATGTATTTTTATCCTGCATATTAATAGCAGTGTTTATACATCTTCAGCATGCAAGCCAACCTTAACAGCGATAAAGCCAGTACGAAAGGCCGTATCAGGATGGACAGTTTCACCAGGCTTCTCTTTATTTTCAAAGCCTCTTTTTAAGAAATGAATAATTGAGGCTTGGCTTTCTTTAAAGCTAGGATCACTTTTTGCCTTTAGGCGAAAGCTCTTTTGCTCTTCAAGCATTTCTGCATAAATTATATCACGGCCTATTTGCGTGTTGTGGTACGGTTGAAAGCCTAAACTCCCCATACCCATAATCACTTTATGCTAACGATCATCATCAGGTCCGTATTGCTTTATCACATTATCCCAATGCGCCGCCATGTCATAAATATTTGACTCCATACCATCCTTACTAACGGTATGAATAGCATCGACGGTTGGGAATTCAAACGCCATCACCATCGCTCCTTTTTTTCCCGGAGTTTGATTGGCTAAATGCTCGGCCATGGTGTGACGTTTACTGTCAATTTTTCTTTGGTCAGCTAGATGGCTATTCATAGCTACCTGAGCGACCATTGCCGCCTTTAACAGACGATCTTTCTCCTGCCGTTCTTTCGGCAGTTTTAAAATAAATACGGACATAATTGGGGTTGTTATTGCCATTCTTTTCTCTAGGGTCAAGCAATTGCCTCGTCACGTATTGAACGGGTTTGCCGTCCTAGTCAATTTTATAACCAAAATCTTTAACCACCAAAAAACGCTTATGTTTGGCTCAGCGGTTGCCTTAGTCTTTGATCGATAGTCTTCGCTTTCACTTAACTCATCTTTTAGCTTATTAAACGTTATGAGAGAGTCCTTTTTTATCGAGTTTTGCTAGTAATATTATTGAGAGCAAGGCTTTACGTCCATACACTCAACTATGCGATACTGAATACAACATCTATACTATCCAAAAACACAGTGACGATAACAATGATATGTACAACGCCACCCGCTATAGAGCTAATAAAGATGGCTGGCATCGGTGAGAATTAGAATAAGAACAATCCTAAGCATTAGTTACTAACTATTCATACATTTAGATGTCGGGACAAAGAAAAAAACTTCTAAAAAAATAGTGCATAGAAGAACTTTTATTGTCAAATAAGGTTTAAGCTACCACTTATTTTTCGCGATAGGGTGAAGTGTTAGGCATTAATCGAGGACAAAAATAAGTGATATTTGCGCCAGTACAGCTTACATGAACACTTTAATTCACACACAATACATCAACTACTGGTGACAAAGTAGATCTCTTGCAAAAGTGTCTACAAGACTCAAAGAATATAACTGAACCCTAAATATTTAATAAACATGCCAAACATAACCAAACTACTTAAACAAGAATGCTGCAGGCTTTAAATGCTACACAGGCATACACAAAGCCACTTTTGAGCAAACCCTAGAAGCCATGCAAGAGCATAAAGTATCTAAGACCAAATCAGGTCGTCCAAGTGAGCTTAGCTTAGAAGCTCAGATATTAATAGCACTGACCTATTGCCGAGAATACCGAACGCTTTATCACATTGGTATGGACTTTGGTATTCATGAATCCTCTGCCAGTCGAATTGTGAGAAAGGTAGATTTGACTTACCACGAAAACTGCCACACGGTAAGCCTGAGGATATCAATTGGTCAGCGGTTATCATAGATGCCACTGAAACACCCATTGAACGTCCAAAAAAAATCAAAAACAGTGCTACAGTGGAAAAGAGAAACAACATACCTTAAAAGTGCAAGTTATCGTACATTGGAAAACAAGCCTTATACTTGATGTGCAAACCTGTAGCGGCTCAGTACATGACTTTAATCTTTATAAACAAACCCTGTCCTGATTGGCTACCTAAGAATACCAGTTATCTAGCAGACAGTGCCTACCTAGGCATAGCCCAGCTATAGTTGATTTTAAATAAAAATACTACAGCTATTACAGCATGCTACTGCGATAAATCTTCCTTGCGTGCTGCGCAAAATTCATCACAGTAGCACTGTATTTATTTTATAGTGGATTGACTATATAGCTCTTTGATGCAAACCGTAGTAAATTTAGGAGGTAATTTTGAGAATAGAATATATAGAGATAAATAAATTTAGATCAATTGAGAAGTGTCAAATAACACTGGATACGGTTAATGCAATAGTAGGACAAAATAATAGCGGAAAGTCTGCTCTAATTAGAGCATTGAATGCTTTTTTCAATCCAGAAGATGAAAAACAGAGTTTTTTTGAGGGTAAACATAACTATACAATAAACTCACAAGCAAAAATAACAATTAAATTCACTAACATACCAACAAATGCAGATATACAACAATTCGCAACTGATGGTATTATTGAAGCTCAACTAAATTATAAACATTCAAATAGGAATATTTCTTTCAAATATAAATCAAATGGCAGGTTTGTAAGTACTCCTCAAGAACTAATAAAAATCATAAATAAATACGTATCATTTGTTTATATCCCTCCAAACAGAAGCCCTGATCAGCTAAAGTGGCAAGAAAAATCACTAATAAAGGAGTTGATTGAAGAGTATCTTAATCAAGAAACGAGTCGAAGAGATACGCTGACACCTAAATTTAGGAAGGCAGCTCAATTCTTAGAGGATAGTGCTCTAACGAGAATATCAAAAGACATTGAAAGCTGTTATTCGTTAAGGCATAAATTTAATTTTTCTCTTAGTTTTGATAAGCAAGCAAATTTCTTATCATTTTTAAGTGAAATTCAAATGCATATTAACGAGGAAGGGATTGAGCACAATCTTAATGATTGTGGAACTGGCTTACAGAGCTTGACAATAATAGCTTTTCATAGAGTTTTAGCAAAAATTAGAAATCAAAATATAGTGCTAGGTCTTGAAGAACCTGAAATTAATCTACATCCTCAAGCACAGAGAGAGTTAATAAAATCTATAAAATCATCATCTGAAAACAACGATATTTCTCAAGTTATAGTCACAACTCATTCTACCGTCATTATTGATAATATAGAGCATAAAAATATATCTTTAGTTAGGAAAGAGCCTGATAGAAATCGAGGCTTTAAATCTATTATTACTAAAACCAAGGATTCTTTTTTCGCTGATCATAATTTAGAGGAATTTGGATATTACCAGTTTCACGATTATCGTAATAGTGACTTTTTTTTCGCAAACTATGTGATATTTGTAGAAAGTAAAAATGATGCTGAGGTTGTTAAGCATCTAGCTAAAAGACAGGATTTAGATTTAGACTTATATGGGATTAGTGTTGTAGATATAGGCGGAGTTGGAAATTTACCTTATCCTTATCATATTGTTAAGGATTTAGGCATACCTTACTTAATAATATTAGATAAAGATTATTTCCTTCCATATCTAAATGATGAGTTAAATTCAAGTAGAAATGGAGATGGGCTTCCCAAATATAGGTATCAATATAAAACAGATACTCTCTTAACTACTTTCATTAAAGATGAGGCGCGTAGAGTGTCGATTTTAAATCATCTTAAAACTAATCATAGTAAGGCTATGGACTTACTACTTGATCATAATATAATTTGTATGAAGTATTGTTTAGAAATGGATCTGCTGAGTTCGAATAGAGCTGTTCAAGAAATGTCGAGTAAGTTGAGTCTTAGACCAGAAGATAGTAATAGAAACTTTCTTCTAACGCAAAGAAAAACAGCTGTTAAGAAGATTGGTAATATTATGCATGTGTTGAATATTATGGATAATCGAAACCTTCCACATTCTTTTCAGAGAATAAAAAAAGAAATTCTGGAAATATCAAAACGCTGCTAGCAGTTGTTGGATTCAAACTGAGTCTAGCAATTGTTAAAATGTTAGTGAACTGCCCCGAGATTTTTACATTCTTTCAGGATGTTAAGCTTCCAATAATCGCGGTGCGGTTCAGCTCTACAAAATTTAGTCCTCACATCACACTAAGTACTTGATTGCAATGTTCAGAGCATCACATATCTCATAAGCCTTCTTTAGCGTAATATTCTTCTCACCACGCTCTATATTTCCTATATAACTGCGATCAATACCAGCCATCTCTGCCAGCCTCTCCTGAGATATTCCCTTACCTTTTCGTACCTCACGGACACGCTTTCCAAAGGAAATCATACGCTCACCTGTCTTCATCTTACTAACCACTGCTAAAAATAGCAATATTCACAGTGGTAGGATATAATATCCATGGGATATAGTCGGTATATCAGAACCTAAGAGACTAAAATACAAATGTAAGTTAATTGTTGACGATTACAGCGAGCTTGTACGTGATGAATGCTTAGTATTATCAGATATAGCGTAAAAAATTATTAATAGTATTAAGGTGTGTCTAAATGGCCAAGCCCAAACTTACTAAAGAAGCGATTAGATTCATAGTAGAAACTTATGATTCTCAGAGTGAAAACTATACTTATTCTGAGATAGCTGATTTAGTACAAGAGAAATATCAGATTGATATTTCTATACAAGCAGTTCAGCAGAATTATCATAAATATAAAAGGAAAACTAAAGATAATAATAACAATAAGTTAATGAATCAAGAAACAGAGCTACATCGAAATTACTGTTCAAACGAAGAGGAAGAAGATTTAGATATGAAACACCGATCGATTAGAATAGAAATTCAGATAAATTAAAACTGTAGTGGTCAACTAATTTAGGACACCTGATAAGAGGTTTTAGTTAAAGTAGCATTTCTCTTTCTGTGCTGTTGGCAAATAATCATTAAAACGATGCGGTCTCACGGTTTGATAATAGCCCCAGATATAATAAATAATGGCGCTTTTAGCCTCAGCGATATTCTTGTAGCCGCCCTTGGGCATTCATTCAGTTTTAAAGCTTCTAAAGAAGCGCTCTATTGGGGGAGAGTTGTCCCAACAGTTGCCACGATGGCTCATGCGTTGTATGATGTTATCACAATCAGCCACTGATTTAGCGAACCTCGCACTGGTGTAATGCGTCCCCTCCAGCTCTGTTTTAAATAATGAATCACCTCAGACTTATAAAGCCCGTTAACTTTTCCAGCTAATGCATTGTCATATGAATCGCCAATGGTACCCACCCATAGAAACGATAACACCAGCCTCAGCCATTCTATGTCATCACTATCCGTATAGCGTATGGATAAATACTGAACGCTTCTATGTCATCTTACGTATACGCCAGCGCGGGCAGGGTTGTAGTGTCTCTTAGATAACAAAAATATAGGAATATAGCAGAGCAGGGTAATAGCTAAAAGTTACTAAATAGCTCTATTTTTCGATTAGAGCGTCATTAAACAAACTTAATAGCATAGTCTTACATATTAATATTAGCTTAAATATAGAAGCAGGGCGCATTGGTTCAAAATAGGCAGTTTTTATTATTCAAAAATTAGATTTTACTAGGGCACTACCAATAAGTTATTTTAATAGTATTCACCTATATGTTTTATTGTATCAATTAAATGATAGTCCCTTAGTGCGCCATTTGCAGTTTTTGTGGTTGCCTAGACACACAAAACTCACCTAATCCATTGGAGCTAGATGGGTTTCTTTCCAAGATAGCTGTTTACTTGATCAGACTTGCTTACAACCTCATGAGTGAGCGGTAGCATCAACAGACTGGCTATCACAGCCACTATACCCCTAAGAATAGAAGGTTTGCGTGACGCCTATGCCAACCCCTATAATCAATATGTACATCATACTGGTAAGCCACTTTAACTTATAAGGCGATCACGCTCTTTTAAGATCATCAGGCGAGATTTTCTGTATATTCTCTTGGATTTTATGCTTAGATGCATCATACCCCGCTTTCTTAGCAATTTCTGTTAGCTTAGACTGAGTTGCCTCATCCAGCTCACGTACTTGCTTGTTAGTAGCATCGAATACCTTCACAATCTCTACTTCAGTAGCTTGTCTAACCTTTGAGAGCTCGCTGTTTGGCGAGTTTTTTGGTGCCAATACGTTTAGCTCAGCCGTAGCCTCTTTCATAATCGAATTAGCTTCTTTCGCAGCACAATCTCTAATCGCCACGGCTTTCTTTTCACTACTAACCCTCACGTGCTTCATTTCTTTAGAGCAAGCCCTAAATACCTTATATGCAGCTTTTTTTGATTTTTTAAGCGGCGTGTCACAATGGCTAAAGCATTTATCTTGTGTGGGTAGCTCTATATCGCCCTCACAACTAATACACTTAATAATAATAGTACCTTCCATAAAAATTTTCTACATTTAACCTTAAATACGCCTAACAGACTTACTTTATTACGTTTAGACTTCCAATTGCATCAAAAATCTTATAAACCATCGATTTAACAGTCATTTAAATATCATTTTTTTGCGGCAAGTTATTGATTTCTATGTATTTATAGCCATTTTTTATTAAAAAATAAGGGCTGTAATTTGCATAGCGAGGATAATCCCCCTAAAAAATATATTCTGTGCAAATATAGAGCCATGCTTTCAGCTGTTTTTGAGCCGGTGACCATGAGATAAAAATATGATGTGAAGTTATCTTGTGGCGATTATCTGAGTATGCATCGTTGGCCAACCATTAAATTGTACGCAACATATTTTATTAGAAGTATTATACCAACATTGATAAAAAGCGTATAATATAATTACTCTCAAGCTTACCTTGGGGAGCATTAGCCTTTAAAGCTATACTTTATAAGGCTCTCGCTATTTTTATGTGCTAAATGGTGTCCAAATTAGTGTCCAATGCTTGAGATTGGTATGTGCTAGGATGCTTGATGTGATTGAGTCTTGCGGATTTTCGGAGATACTATAAGAGGTTTTTCTTTTACCTGATTATAGCATAAAAAGACGTATTACAGCCAAGCTGTTTTATTTGAATTCTTCACTTTACTAAGCTGTCGACCAAACAGAATGTTCGAGCGCCATAGGAAAACAAAATGCAACTTCACTCAAAAATCAAACAGCTATGGAAAAAGATTTTTACCAAGAAGAATAATTTGTCCTTAGCAAGAATGTCACTAAGGGCTGTTCAGATATTTATTGCGCTTGGAATATTTGCCAGCATCGCATCAATGATCGTGCCAAATTTTAAAAATGATTATGAGCAAAGAATTCAGTCAGGAATGTTCAAGCTTGGAATGCACGTATAAGAAAATGTTTTGGAAAAGACAGATACGACTCATGTATGTATGACAAGTGATTTTTCTATCGGTGAACAGGAAGCATTGCGTCAATATGAAAAGAATACCGGTATGGCGGTTTCTAAAGACGCCAAAATATCTTTTACCGATGGCTGTAACGACAATATTGAATATATATACCTAGCAATTAAATAGCACTATTAAATCAGTCGTAAAAACTACTAATCATGGCAATAAAGTAAACAATATAGGTTATTCCAATAAATAAAAAGCAATAAATATTAAATAATATAGGTATTAAAATGACTAAATTGAAGTATAACGAATTAGAAAAACCAAGAAACAAAAACGACATTTCAGCCTATAAATCTTCAGAAAGCTTTAATATTAAGTTCGATATACTTAGGTATGCAGCACTACAACATCCTAATAGCTTTAATCGCGATGAAGTTTTTGAAACAATCCCTTTTGATATTAATTGCAGGACTCAGCAGCGTTTATTAGAAAGCCTTTCAGCAGATGGATATTTGCATAAAATTAGCAATAAGTACATCGCAGAGTTTAAGATAAATACTAGAGCATTTATTCCTTTTTTATCACTACTTCACCCCATTAAATAATGTGTTTTTACGACAAATAAGGTTGTGAAATGAGTATTAGCAGCAAAAGAGAATTAAGTAGGCTTGTTAGCAAGGATAAGGAATACTTAGTTGCAGTGGCTGGTGTGCCAGGACTAAGCGTTAAGGTGCATCCTAATGGCAAAAAAGAATATTACTTACGCTACAACCACCCTACTTTACCGAATAAAAGACCAAGAATTGCCTTAGGCAGCATCGACGAAATATCACTGGATGAAGCCAAAAATAAGGCTGAAAACGTCCTAGATTTGGTGGCAAGTGGCGTTGACCCCAAAGCAATCAGACGGCAAGACAAGCTTAATAAATACGAGCATCTGAAAAACGCTACTTTTGCTGAAATGGCTGATGCTTGGAAGAAGAACCAAGTATATAACCTTAGCCAAAGAAAATTTGGCAAACGTTCATTCAGTGACTCAACATTAAAATATTGGGATTTATGCCTTGGCTATGTGTGTCAAGAGATTGGTGATTTACGCATGAATGATATTACTAGCCAAACGGTGCTAAGTGTCTGTGAAGGCATTCAAAACAACGATAATGAGGCAGTTTTTGTTGGTGCCAGTGCGCGCCTTTATACAGAAAAAGTGTTTTCGTTTGCTGTGGCCCGTGGATTATGTGACAACAACGTTGTGATACATACTAGAGGTGAGCTTGCCCCCGCTTCTAGCGGCACTCACCTTCCAGCGATCACCAAACCGGAGCAATTCGCCACCCTACTTCATGACATGGCTAATTTCGAGGGCGCCAGTGAGATTACGTTGGCTGCTATCAACATCCTACCCTACGTGTTTGTGCGTAGTATCGATTTACGCTCATGGCGATGGGACGAGATTAATTGGGAAGAAAAGTTATGGATATTCTCTCCTACAAAAGGTGAAGGCCGGGAGGATATGGTAGACAGCTTGGTTGTACCGTTAGCAGATCAGGTTTTGTCTAGATTACGAGCTTTGCAGTCACTTACTGGCCATAGTGACTATGTATTCGCGTCCCTACGCAGTTCAAGCAATAGTTATATAACAAAGGGCACATTGGTTAAAGCTTTTCATAGGCTTGGCTATAAAGGCGTTCAGTGCGCACATGGGTTTCGAGCTTCAGCAAAAACAATGCTTATGGAGCAGCCTGAGCTTAGATACTCAGATATTGCTACGGAACTACAGCTTGGCCATAAGATAAAGGATACGCATGGCGGTGCTTATAATCGAATTGACGAAATAGAAACTAGAATACAAATGATGCAAGATTGGGCTGACTATATAGATAAATTAAGGGCCAGCGCATCGTTATAGCTTATAGGTTGGCAATGAACTACCCCTAATAACTTAATTATTAGGGGTTTTTTAATTTGGCTACAACTGCTTTTCAATGTCTTTATTCGGCTTACAGATGGCTGATCAAGCCTATTATGAAGTGCCAAGTAACAGGTACGATGTACCAAACAAAGGCAAATAATGCGGGCAAAATAAATATTAGCCATGCAAAAGCGCGAGATGGCCTATCAGTGGCAGAAAACCGCAGCACCTTCGCTACTGTATTAATCCACATGCCATATAGAACGACTAATATATAAGTGTAGATAGCGATACCAACACAAGCAATGACAAAGCTTGTATTCTCAGCGGATGTCAACTCTAAACCTACTAACCAGGGCCACTCTAAACTTGCCAACCAATACCATACTTTATCAACTGATTGGTATGGAACAGCAATGGTGTAATGATAAAACATTGCAATAGGTTTGTATGGATATGAATAGTTGGCACTGTTTGAAAGATATGGCGTGATCATCTTTAAAGCCTCATAGAGCAAGCCAAAGCCCACTATGTATAAGACTATTCTTGCTAAAAGTGGCACTTCACTAGACGAGCCTACATAACTGTCTTGTGACTGATAATAACCATTATGAGGGCTAGGATTATGGAATTGACCGGAACGTATGACACTGCGGTTGTGCGCTGTATCAGGTATATATTTCCCGTCATTGGGATTTTTAATTGACATTTTTTAACCCTCAATAGCTAAGCTACTGACTATAGTATTTCAATATTGGTCTTAATTCTAATGATATGTAATATTGGATTGATTATATAGATAAATTAAGAGCCAATGCATCAATACTGCCATCAAACAAAATATATAAAAATTCCCGATTGCGCCCTTACTATTATGCCCTCGCCCAATGCCATTAGAGTATTGGGCTTTATTTCACAGCTTGCGTAATTTGGAGGCAAACAACACGGGTGCCAACTGTAAAACAAGTATTCTTATCAAATGATGTGAAAGAATAAACATAATATTTAGTCCTGAAGCCACCGAGATTACCGTGACTGTCTCAACTCCACCGGGAGCGTATGAAAGAAAAAGTTGTGAGAAATCTATACCTAAAGTTTTTGATAATACAATAGAGAAGCTCACGGTACAGATCATACCTACACAAAAAACAACGACACTGTCTTTGACGCTACTTTTAAACTCTTGAAATGAGATACCAGCGAATAAAGACCCTATCAGGATACCTAATACGATAGTGGCACTATCAATCATTAAAGAAGGAACCGTCAAACTATCCAATACCCCAAACTTGACTAGAACTATCGTCATTAACATCGAAACCAATAAGTACGGAGCGGGTATTCGGTAACTTACTAATAATCTACCCAAGAACGCAAATGAGATTAATAACATCGTCAATACTATTAACGTTTCTATAGTAAAAGTCGGGCTCACTGTGCCTACAGCAGCGTACTGCACTGGTCCAAAAAGAGTCAGGATCATGGTCAATAAGAACAATCTCACTATATGAGTAATCATTACCTTTGGACTAACTTTAGTGATATTGAACATATCAATAACCACTGCTAGAGAGCCAGGATATACTGCAAGAATTGAATCCAATTTGGACCATTTTGCTTTTTTGTGAAGCCAAATAAAAGACAGTAAGGATTGAAAGATAAGACAGAATGTCATGGTAACAATGCTTCCCGCGGTTATATACAGCACCTCCATAGACCAGTCTTTAAAATATAACCCTGTTGAGATACCAAGAACTATTTGAATATACGGCAAATAAAATGCATGTGTGACTTCCCTTTTAGTATAAGTCACAAAAAAAAGTGAAACTAACATTCCCGATAATAGAAAACCGTATTTCATGCCAATGAGATTAAGAAAAAATCCGAGTAGAGTGGTTGCCACTATACAAACAAACAAGTACATTCAATAAGTCCTTACAGTTCAAAAAAGCACTATGGCCAATCAAACTCTCGGCCTAACCACTTACTAAATCCTAAAAACCATTCATCCCAGCCCTATTACATTTTTACCTTCCACTAAAGTACATACTATTATTCCTTATTTTTAGAATCTAGGAAGCCGAACCAATATTCCGGCCAAGCAGCTAACGAACTAAAATTATTCACAAACCAAGCAACGATAGTTAGAGCAACTGCGCCTGATATAACCGGGAAAAGTAAGAAGTCCCAGTTATAATTAATTTGATCTGCAGTTAATAGTATGACCAAGGGGTTCGCTCCAGCTGGAGGATGGACACACCTTGTTATTTGCATGAGGCATATTGCAACTCCAACCGCTATAGCTGTTCCTATGATAGAAACTCCAAACGCTTTAAGAACGACGAGCCCTACTAGAGCAGAGATAAAATGTCCAAATATCACATTTCTTGGTTGAGCGAGTGGTGATTTAGAAGCTGCAAAAAGTAGTACACAAGTAGCGCCAAATGGTGCCATCATAAATACATGACCTGAATGCAACGTCAATATCTCTAAAATAAAAATAGCTAAAGTTCCACCTAGTAACGACCGTAAAAGACTTTTAGAGTCCGTTTTAGGTGGTAACTTATACGCCCTATCGACAAACCTTCTCACATCAAACCCCCTGTTAAAATTAAAATATCAAAGACACATGATTAGGTTGTGCCGCCATGTGAATATGTTAGAAGTCACTTATAATTTCTCAGCATAAGCTATAATTATAAAAGTGTACAGGTCTGTACGTTTTTATAGTATCATAACAATGAGTGCTTGGACATAAAAAGTGTTTCCAGCTAAGGAGTATCTATATGACTAAGACCACAAAAAGAATTATCGAGACAGCCGAAAGGCTTTTTTACAACGATGGTTTCAATATTACAGGCGTTGACCTAATTAGGGATGAAGCCAAATGTTCTAAAACAACTATGTATAAAAATATTGGCAACAAGGACGACTTGACTCTAAGTGTCCTAAAAAACAGAGATGAGAAACTCCGTCGCTCTTTAAGTAGCTTTGTTGGAGACAAAGCAAGAGACTTTGAAGCAGTATCAAAAATATTTGAATGGCACAAAAATTGGTTTCAAGATATTGGTTTTAATGGATGTTTATTTGTCAGAGCTTCTTATGAATTGCAGAATAAAAATGCAGATATATATCAAGCTATTATGGATCACAAGGATTGGGTAAGAGGATTTATAGAAGAAAGGATATCTAATGAATATATTCAAAATGGAGTATCAGAGAGTATCGTTACCCTTTTAGAAGGACTTATTAGTTTGCACTCTGTCTATGAGGATAAAGATATCCGAGACTCGTACTCAAAATCTTCTTTGAAAATGGTAAAAATCATGATGGATAGCTTTAAAGATTAGTGAGTGTTTCTATGGTAATGGCATAAGAAAATAAAAAGCTATTTTTTCAAGAACAATAATTAATGCTTAGGATTACTCTTTTTTAATTGATTGATTGAACTCTAAAAAATTAATATCAAAAAAGCCCCTAACAATCGATGTTATTAGGGGCTTTTTTTGATATTCAGACAATCACACTTTGTGTCCAGTACCATATAAGAGCAATGATTGCTGGCATGAGAAACAATATCCACACGCCGACGCGAGAAGGTCTACCTTTATTCAAAGGCTTGAACATTATGGCTACCATTTCAATGATCATATTATAAATAAAAAACAGTATTAAGGCATAAATAATAGCACCAGCGGAACCGATAATAATATTTAAGGTAGGATAAGAAGTTATACTCGCCATCGAATTTAACATCCATATCCAAAGATTAAAAACCGATTGGAACGGAACAACAATGGCGTAGTTATAAAACATTGCAATATGTTTGTATGGGACTGGATACTCGCTATAACTTACCAAAATAGGCGCAAGTTCTGTTATACCAACCCAAATCGCGCCGATGAAAATAAGAATATAAACAACAAGAATCTGGTGTGGTGCTGCTGGTGCGTAAGGCACTTGAGTATCATGTCGTTGAATATCAAGTTGCTGAGGTGACCACTTGCCACTCCGTATAATATGACGGTTTTTTGGGGTATCATCCAACCACTTCCCGTCTTTAGGATTTTGTATTTTCATTTCCAATCCATTTTAGCTTAATTGTTAGTAAGATTTTTCAATATTATTTTTAAACACAAGAAGTATTGTTGAGTATTTGATCATAAGTAAGCATTTTATAGAATTAAATCTTTTTAAAACCATTAAATAATGCTTAGGATTGTTCTTATGTGCTTCATTATCATACGCCGCTCATTTATCTAAAGGTAATATCTATTTAATTTTCATTTTTGCGGGCTTTAGCTTATTCTTATTGGCTTTGAGCTGCTTGCCAGCACTCTTCCTATAATCCAGGTAGTTTATGGTCTGTTCACGCATTAATTCAGCATCATTGGCCGCATAACATTTATTCATGACATTACCTATTGCTACACCAAAGACGTATAGATAAAAGAAGCGTGTGAGCCACACGGATACACTAGAAGTTGTGTAGTCTTGACGTAGTGCCGCGTGAGTCTTACCAAAACTCAGCCAAAATATTTTCCTATCATCTACGCCTTCACACCCTACCCGATCTTTCATTTCCATTTTAGTAGTACCCATATCAATGCTGCCGCCGGTTCTACTAATCATATCGGCTTTTACGGCGATCAAAACGGCAGTTTGCGGGCTAACATCACTTACCGATGATATGCACCAAGGCTTAGACTTACGATCCGCTTCCTGAAACTTATACCATGACACCTCTTGCGCGAGTGCAGATTTAATAGTTTCGTGGTGTGCTGTATATACAGCCTCGTCTTGCCACTACAAGAGCGGCTGAAAGGCGCAAATAATATAGGCAAATCTAAGCGCACCTATATTGGGTACAAGGGCAAAGAAGGTTTTTAATATCTCTCGCATAGAAACAGCCTTTATTAATACTGCCTGAAGTTAGTGGCATCAAGATACGTTTTTCTATCCTCATTCTACTTGTATTCATCCGCTTTGTTTTTTAACGGCACACCATGAATAAAGAATGCTGAATGGATTCTCGATTTAGGTGCCATATCCGACCAGGTAGTAACGTCGATAAATAATACATGCTGACCTAAGCGAGTTTCCATTCCAGTTTGCGGTAGCATTTTCTTACTATAAAATAGTGACATGATATCGTTTTTAAAATCACTAACCGTTACCTTCTTATCGCGGCTAATAAGTGTATATTTACGTGTCTCATAGGCGTGGGCTTGCTTTTTAACCAAGTTGCTAGACTCACCTACACTACCTGGCCCGGCTTCAATCTCATATTTTTTGCTTAGCTCTGACATGACGGCATTAATCTTACTAGGCTTTGCTTTTCTTAGCTGATGAATACTGAACCACCCCGACTTTATAGGAATCACCAGTCGTGCCTACAGAAGTGATAATGCCAAAGTCCGTCGAATAGATAAATACTGAACGCCTCTATCACTGTGATGAATCACGTTTTTAGGCTTTTTCCTATCTACTATCGCTTGATTTATCGCTGCCATCACCATATCGGTATTCATACGATAGGATACTTCCCAACCGCCAATAGCGCGAGCAAATACATCAATAATAAAAGCCGTATATACCCAGCCATTCCGTGTCTTGATATAAGTGAAGTCCGCAACCCACAGCTGGTTAGGGCGATGGGCACTAAAGTTACGGTTAACTAGATCAGCCACCCGTAGTTAGTAGTCACGGCTGTTGGTGATAATCTTGCCTTTGCCACGCCAAACGCCTTATAAGCCATACTGATACTGCTTCATTAACTGACCTACCATACAAAAGCCACGGGAATGCCATTCGCTTTCATCTGCTGCCAAACCTTACGAGCACCATAACGGCATTTGCTATCCAGCCAAATGTAAAAAGTCGTTACGTTGACTGCGCAGTGATCGCTTTTCAAGGCAGTACTCTAGTTCTTTAGCAAGGTAGTAGGTTGATGGGGCAATCGGTAGTACTCGACAGATAGATAGGGTCCCATAATTATTCTTATGATCATCAATAAAGTCGACCATTACCTGGGTGGACGGCCCATCTCCGCCTACGCTTCAATACCGGCAGCCTTGCGTATAATTTCGTTGGCTTGTCTGAGCTCTCTGCATTCACGTTCAAGCTCTTTAATGCGTTGATCTTAGATTTTAGCTTGTACTAAGGCAGGAATGGTTTGTTCTATGTGCTTTTTATGCCATGATCGTAGGGTCTCAGGCTAAGGATAGTCTCTTGCAGCTTCAATCAGCATGCGTACGGCGCGTTCTTTAATCTCAGGAGTGTATTGTCTGTTCATTGTCGTATTCTCTCAGAATATTGAGTTTCTGACAATCTAAGGGCGGTTCACTGGTATTTAAATCGCCAGTGATGCTATTTTTAGCATTGCTTGAATTGGGAGATAAAGGAGTAAGCCACAGCACCATGATCATGCCTATTAGAACGAAAGTGACACCTACTAAACGCCCAGCATTTATCTCTTTCACTGGTAAATTCATAAGACCGTATTGGTCTAATATTAATGAAATGAGCATTTGACCCGCTATCACGCAAACAATAAAGCGAGTTGCGCCTAAACGAGGGACTAGAATTAATGCGGATGTAATATAGATGACGCCAGCTATGCCACCAAACCAGACCCACATTGGTAATTGTCCGATTTCACTCAATATGGGCGTAGGGACACGCATAGAAAGAATGACAGGTATCGCTATAAGTACACTCACCAATAACGACACTACCGTTGCCCAAAGAGGATGTCCAAGAGCACGGCCTAGCTCAGCGTTACTTGCAGCTTGGAGAGGGACTAAAGCGCCAGCAACTAAGGCGATAATGGCAAAAGAGATGCCAGTAAGTGATAGATTCATACGTTTGCTCCAGATTTATTTAATTTTCTGGAATAATTATTTCATATTAAAAATTTGAATTGAAATTATTGTTTTTTTACTTCACTATTCGTCATATGAATAACTTAAGACGTATTGACCTTAATTTGCTCGTGACATTGCACGCATTATTAATGGAAAAGCACGTATCACGAGCCGCTCTCCGGTTACATAAAAGTCAGCCGGCGGTTAGCCATGCACTGGCTCATTTACGTACCCTATTTGATGACCCTCTATTGGTTCGACGTTCAGGAAAATTGGAATTGACTTCGCGAGCGAGCGAATTAATTCTGCCGTTGACTGATGTTCTAGAGCAGCTCGGTGCGTTGATTGAGACCCCAGAATTCAACCCTCTCAGTGCGAAGCGAGTATTTCGTCTGGCTATGTCTGACTATGGCGCGCGTGTATTTATGCCCAGTTTAGTGCGCTCATTAAGAGTGCTTGCGCCTGGCATTGAGCTTGAGTTGAGTCAGGGAAGTCGCGAAGCGATGATGGCGGATGTGTTCGATGGTGAAACGGACATGGCTTTCGGTGTCTTCCCAGATAAAGTGCCAGAAGCGCTCCGTATGCACACCCTGTTTGTTGAGTCTTTTGCTTGTTTAGCAGACAAAAACACTTTGCCAGAGAGTGGCAATCTCGACAAGAGTAGTTGGTTGGCTCGACCGCATATCCTCGTTGCCATGCAATCAGGTGCCAATAATGAGATTGAACGCGCACTTAGTGGCGCAGGATTAAGTCGCCATGTTGTAATGACTTTGCCACATTGGGGAATTGCCAATCAATTAGTGGCTGGTACTGACCTGATTTTGACAGCGGCGCGGCGTAGCTTTGATATGACTGATAGCAACTCACAGGTTAAAATATTCGAACCGCCTTTTTCAATTGAATCATTCGATTTTAAACTACTCTGGCATCAACGCCGTGAGGGCGATGCGGCGCATAACTGGCTGAGGCAATTAATTATTAGTCTGCTCAATTCAGAACTTAACGAAAGAAGTTAGCAGAGCCACCTAGAACAATGACTCAACCTAATAACGTATACTTATTAGCAATAATAGCCTGCTGAACATAAATGTGTTCATAGCGCTTTTTGATTTATGCTGTCGATTTCATAATTATTAACGTTATATCTAACACTAGCAGTTCGATACCAGTATAGGGATTTAACTCAATTAAAGCCCTCCAATAAGTCTTACCTTATTCAGTAATTTAGGTTAACTAGTGAGGACTTAGACATTAGGTTTTAAACTAATGGTATCAATGTTTTAACTCGCTAAAATAGCCACAGTGTACTTCGTGATGTACCTACCATACATATTCTAGTCGTTTTCGATGCGCTATACAGGCAACAATACTCATGCTGATTATTATTGTTGTTTATACATTTGATAGCGTAGCTCAGTATCACAATTTAAGCTTATATCACTATAAAATAGATACTTCTAGCCAATACGCAGGTGTTTTTCCTCTAGAAGCTTGAGAACGTGGCTGAAGAATACGTAATTCATATTTACCTGAATATGGGAGCGTGTAATAACCTTGATCATCCACTTCAGGCGCAGACTCTCCTACGTTAACAGAGTCTGCTAAATTCTTATGGAATAAATAAGGATCTACATTCCCTCCCGTTGTTTTGACAGAAAGCTTTTGATTCTTTTTAGCATAAAATGTATAGGAATCATACTTGTTGCCCTTTAATTTCCCATAATAGTTAGCTGAGCTGGCGCCTTTTTTAAATTGAACATCAACAGTTTTAGCCACTGCATCTGAAGATGCGGCCATGACTGTAGGGCTTACCACTAGAAGAGGAAGCGCAATTAGGATAGCAGCAGTTAAGTTTTTCATATTTTAAACACCCGAGCAATAAAAAACACCGATTTTAACTTACTTTACACTGTTAAATTTTATAGATATGTTACATTAGCACTACTAACATAAAGGGTATGTTTGTAAGGTACTAATTAGAGCTACCCGTACTGAATAGTATGAATCAATGCACTAGCTAATAGCCTACTGCAAACCAAACTATGGTAGTAGAAACCTGAATTTCATCACGTAAAAAAGAGAACACTGCTATATAGCAGTGTTCTCTTATTATATTTAAAGGGAAAATTATGCGTTCTTTGCTTCTAACGACAATGTGCTTAACGGGCAGTTTAGCTCTAATGGCTTGTAGTAACTATCGAGCCGACACCACCGATAATAATAAGCAACCGACAATAGAAGTACCGGTAGCGTCAGCGGCATTTACCGCTTTTGGCAATAAAGAAAAAAGTTGGCGGACAGTGGTTGAAGGAAATAAATTAAGTGTAGAAGCAGATTTCTTAAATCCAACAACCGTTATGGTCGTGGGCTCTGGTTCTACCGATACTCAAGGTGTTGAATACGCGAGTACAGTGAATGGGCAACCTATTATTTTGAATATACTAAAAAACATTTGTATCGATGATAATGGCTATCAAAATGAATTTACTGCGACACTAAGTTATGCAGGCAAAACATATCAGGGTTGTGCTGTTGCTGGTGCAATAGAAACTGCGCCTACATAGGAGGCAGCCAACGTATACCAATGAGAGTGATTATATTGCATAGTCTTGGGCATGAAAAATTTGTCAAAATAACCAATTAGACCCTTTCACTGGTTTGGTTACCTATATAGGGATCGAACGTATTCCAACAACAGTAAAAATTGTTAATTTATATTTTTATGTTAGGTGATAGGGGTTAATAGCTTTATGAGAGATGAATTAGAAAATACTAAGTCCACACAGAAAAACTCAATTCATAGAAAAATTGGTTTAGGCATTTATATTATATTTGCTTTGATCTATTATTTTTTTATGAAAGACATGTTTCTTGATGGAACTTTCTTCCTCATAGTAGGTATAGCGCTTCTTTTAATTATTATATTTAAATTCTTTAAAAACCATACTTACGATTTTCAGGTTATAGCGGTTTGTATGTATTTTCTTATATTTGGTTCAGTCCATATTCTGCAATTGAGTCCATTAATTTTAGTTGTAGCTAGCATTGTATTAATAATAGTTACGATATTTCCAAACTCAAAGGCAGTTAAAAAAGGTTAGTGTTACCTTGATTAACTAAAAGGACAAGCAGTTATGAAAAAGAAACTAGCAGTATTTTTGCTTACTAGCATTATGCTGACAGGGTGTAATAAAGCCACTAATACTCAGATGAATAGCATTCAAAATAATGTTCCAACCGTGAAATCCGATGTTGAGAAGGATTTTGAAGATCTCACAGTACAAGCTAATCTAGGAGACGCTTCAAGCCAAGGACAATTAGGGCTTATATATTACTATGGTAAAGGCGTTCCTCAAGATTATTCAAAAGCATTTTATTGGTTACAACAAGCAGCTAACCATGGAGACAAAGAAATGCAGGGGATGCTGGCATTGATGTATGAGAAGGGTCAAGGCGTGGATCAAAACGATGCTAAAGCGTTTGAGTTATATAAAGATTTAGCCAATGACGGTATTGACTTATACCAGTCAAAAATTGGAGATATGTACCTTAAAGGTAAAGGTACAACTCAAAGTGATGCGAAGGCTTTTGAGTGGACGCGCAAGGCAGCTTTGCAAGATCTTCCCATGGCTCAATCAGGGCTGGCAGTATTCTATGAGAAAGGTATCAATGTACAGCAGGATAAAAACAAAGCGCTAGAATGGTATCAAAAGTCTTGCAGCAATGGATATCAGTTTGCCTGTGCTGAGTATCGAAGACTTTATCAAAAATAGATATATAAAACTTAAATACTTTCTAAAAAATTAAGGTTATAGCCTACAGTTCGATGTCTGTATAGGGAATCAATGAAACCCAATATTTCTATCTAACGTTATTTTCCATAACGTCTGTTATGGGAAGAAGGGTTCGATAACAGTTACCTAAGATATATCTAATCCTAGCCATTTATTATCAAAATAAGTAATTTCTATATCAATAAAAAGAGGCTAAACAAGCATTATGATCCGTGATCATATCATTGAACTCAAACCAAACAACGTACAGGCGAATCACTTTGCTCGTGCTTGTGGTGTGGCGAGAAAAGCCTATAACTGGGCTTTATATGAGTGGCAACGGCAGTATGCGCTTGATAAGGCGTATCGTGATGCGTGTTTAGCGGCTGGCATATAGATTGATACTAAAAAGCTAAATAAGCCCTCACAGGCGAAGCTCAGACGCGAATTGAATGTCATTAAGCGCGAGTTATTCCCTTATATGTTAGAAGTGACCAAATGTGCTCCGCAACTGGCAATCATGCAACTGGGTGATGCTTATAATAATTTTTTTAAGGGCTTGGCGAAATATCCAACAGCTCACAAGAAAGGACGTGACGATAGGTTTAGCTTATCCAATGACCAACTTGCCATTAAAGGCAAGTCCATTCGCATACCCAATTTAGGCTGGGTTCGTATAAAAGAACTGCTACGTTTTGACGGTAAGATTATGTCGGCCACCATCTCTAAGCGTGGCGGCAAATGGTTTGTCAGCATGGCCGTTGAGATGCAAGAAGTCGCACTTCCTGCTAAAAAGACAGGTAAAAGCGTGGGTATTGACCTTGGTATTACTGATTTATTGGTTTTATCAGATGGTACTAAAATCAAAGCACCAAAACCATTGGGTAGGTATTTAAGAAAACTAAGAGCACTCAATAAAAACCTAAGTCGTACCAAGAAAGGTAGCAAAAACAGAGAAAAAGCAAAAACTAAGCTCTCTCGTTTGCACTACAAAATCAGGTGTATTAGGCAGGATTCTCTCCATCAGATCACAACAAAGCTGGTTAAAGAGTTTGATGTGATTGCAATTGAGGATTTAAACGTCAAAGGCATGGTTAAAAATCGCAGATTGTCACGGGCCATTAGTGATTTGGGTTTCTTCGAATTTGAGCGACAGCTTATTTACAAAACCGATGAGCAAGGTAAGACAGTTAAATCGGTTGGGCGCCTTTATCCCAGCTCAAAAACCTGTTCAAACTACAATCATATCCTTGGTAAAGATGAGCTAACGTTGAAAATGCGCGATTGGATCTGTCCTGTATGTCAGGTTTCTCATAACCGCGACCTCAACGCCAGCATCAATATTTTAAATAATGCGACTGTCATCTTAACAGCCGCATAACCTCCTTTTATTGGACGGTGAGTTCCATCGCCAATTAAAAAAGTCTGTGGAGTCGTGGTCAGTCTAAGTCTCAAACGAGAGGTAGCGCGTGACAATGAAGCAGAAAAAAACATCAAACCTAACCAATAGTTAATATTAATTAGGTTTGAGTAAGATTTTGGAACGGCTGCTATCTAGTTAGGACTTGAATGTGAATCTGTAGGCTAATAGTATCAGCGTTTTAACTCATTGAAATAGTCGCAGTGTACTTCAAGGTGTACATACATTCTATTCGTGATCTATGCGGAAAAGATTAGAATAAAAAATCACTAAATAACTCGGATTAATTCATGCCACTTAAAAAATTTATGATGATTTTTATGCCGTATCTGGTTATTTATATTGTATATTTAATTTATGAAATGACAATCGCTAATAATGTTGACGTTAAAGGTTGGTGGCCATTGGCACTAATCTTTACAGCGCTGTACCAAGCCTTGGTCTCCATAGTATATTGTGTCATTGATAAATTATCTCCGTCGTCTTATCAATATACAGCTGTCTATGGCTTACTATTTGCCTTACCCTTTGCGATAATTTTTCTGATTAGTGAGATTTTTTATCCGATTAATTGGTATGCGGTTAATATGGAAGAGGTCGAATTGACTGCGGCACAAGCGGTGGTACAAAGTTCTCTTTTTTTACCAGTTACGATAGGTATGATTCTATTGACTCATTTAATCATGAGGTGCCTGATATGCCTTAGAAGTATTCGATAGGTATACATATAAAAAACTCTCATCATAAATAGCTGAGTATGATAATAGGCTAAGCCACTCTAGAATTATTAGCATTTTTGAAACTGCCATTTCAATAATAATTCGGCAGAAATCAGGATTTTCTATGCCTATGGTTTATGCTTTCATTGCATCATAGGCATAGAAAGTATAGTTAATTCGCAATAAAAGAGATACAACCCATATCCTTAAAGAGTTTAGGCGGATTATTCTCCATATAGCCCTAGCGTAGAAATTTTACCTGTACCCATTTTTTCTCGATAGCGTTCAGATCAGGGCTATAGGGTGGCCGCCATAAAATACGATGACCGTACCTATTTAGTAATTCTTGAATACGCTTGCTGTTATGAAAGCGGGCATTATCCATAACAATCACACATTTTCTCTTAAGGCTTGGAATCAACGTGTACTTGCACCAATCATAGAATATGCTGCTGTTGATGTTCTGCTCAAAGTAATCAGGCGCAAACAGCATTTCTTTATAGAGCACACCAATAGACCTCTTGCAAAAGTAGCAGAGTATTTTACAATAACTCATACATTTACAACTGGCTAGGAACCATGCCAAATATACATAAGCTTCTCGAACAAGATAATGCTGGTTTTAAACGTTACACAGGCATTCATAAAGCGACCTCCCATGAAATGCTGGATGCTATGCAGCAGCATGAAGCACAAAAGACTAAATCAGGACGACCAAGCGCGCTTAGTCTTGAGGAACAGATATTACTGGCTCTTACTTATTGGCGTGAATACCGGACGCTGTACCACATCAGTATGGACTTTGGTATTCATGAGTCTTCTGCCAGCCGTATCATTCGTAAAGTAGAAGACATACTGATGGATTCAGGTAAGTTTGAATTGCCAAAAAAGCTCCCTAGCAGAGTTGATGACGATATTAATTGGTCAGTCGTCATCGTCGATGCCACCGAAACCCCAATTGAGCGTCCAAAAAAACCAAAGAGACTACTACAGCGGTAAGAAAAAACAGCACACCTTAAAAGCTCAGATTATTGTTCATTGGCAAACCGGTTTGATACTTGACGTTCAAACTTGCAAAAGGTATATCCACGATTTTAAGCTTTACAAGGAAACTTGTCCTGATTGGCTTCCCAATGACGCTAAGTTATTAGCAGATAGTGGCTATCAGGGCATTGCAAAGTTACATAAACAAACTTTCACTCCCTTTAAAAAACCTCGCGGGGGTCAGCTGTTAGACCTTTGCAAACAAGCCAATCACTATTTGGCTAAGTTTCGCATCATGGTTGAACATAAGATAGGCTTAATCAAATTGTTCAAAATAGTGGCTCATAAATATCGTAACCGTCGACAGCGCTATGATCTTAGAATGAAGCTATTCGCCGGAGTTGTTAATTTCGAGCTTACTCTATGACTTTTGCAAGAGGTCTATTTTATATATAAAAAATATAAGCGAGCCCTATTCACCACTCTGAAGTGGTAAATACAATAAGGGATACATTGAAGGATTTTTATGTTTTATAAAAAAACATAAAACATGGAAAATTTATGAGTGCATTTTTTTATAAGACTTTGGTGTTATAGAAAACCAATCCTTAAATGCCGTAAAAAACTGACTACTTGATTGATAGCCTAATAGAAAAGCTACATGTGTACCAGATAGATCATGGTCTACTAAGTACTTATGTGCTAATTCTTTTCGTGTATTTAATAGCATTTCCTGAAAGGTGGTATCTTCCTCCTTCAAACATCGTTGCAACCTACTCACACTCATATTTAAAATCTGTGCCACTTCTTTACGAGTAGGTCGAACCATTCCAATAATAGTTATTAATATGTGCTGACACTGTTCAGAATAGCTATAATTAGGAAACTGCTCATGAAATATATTATGTAGAGGACCAATAAAGAAACAACTACTTGAAAAACTCTTGAACTCGTCGTTTATTTCTAAAAAATAACTATATTCTGAACTTTTTTTAGACCAATAGCGTAGGTATATACTATCGGTCGTTAATTCAGCTGGAGCACTAAAATAGTGTCTATACATATATAAACCATAGTCAGTTACTCGGTGTGATAAAAATACCTTATCAGGATATTTTTGAGTGAAAAAATTTATAATTTTATGAACTGTAAAAATAATAGTATCTATATGATGCTTACAAATAGAGGTTAGCAATAGAGGTTTAAACTCTAGACCTAAACCCCCTTCTATTTTTGACACTTCAATTACTAAAGAATCAGTGAGTAATCTAGAATAACGACAAATCAAATGGCAAATGACACTAAGTGGTACTTCCATACCTTTTTCAAAGAAAGGAGTAAGAACAAGCTTCAAGCCTTTATATAAATTTAGATTTTTAATATCTATATGATTAATGACCTTAAGTCCTATATATTCATCTTGAAAAAAAGATGCAGCCAAATCAAACTCCCTATTAACAATATCTAAAGGCATGCGGTCGCCTGGATACTGATCCATATCATAAAATCCTGACATTATTTTATAAGTATCTTGCTGTCTATTAATAGAAAGCAGGTACGTTGCTAAAGCCTGCCTAAAAGACTCTACTGTAGTTTTATCTACAGTGTACGGATATTCCATATTAATTATCTTTAAACTTGTGTGTCATAAAGACAGTCACAATTAATTTTTAAATATAGACTTCATCTAAATTATATCTATTCCTCAATCTAAATTTTATACCTACTTGCCTTTAACTCTATTACAAATACAATAATATGTGATAATGAAGAACTTATAGTGTATTAGTTAGGGTGTAATACGGCTTACTTTGAACACACCATGATTCTACTAATTATTTAAAAATACACTTTCATCCTGAGAGCAATACGCAGTTATAAAATATCTGTTGTATTATATAATGAGTAATGTTACTTAAAACATCTTAAATGCGTCTCAACTCATATGCGAACAAAATTGAAGAATATTGACCCGAAATGCAACATATATTCAATTCTTTATAAATAAGTTACAATCGTTTTAAAACAAGCGAAATGACAGAAGAATAAATGACCTACTCAGCAGATTTACGAGCACAAGTGATTAAGAGTGTCAAAAACAAAGACATGAGTATCCGTCAGGCTTGTACTTTTTATAATGTTAGCAAAACGGCATTACAGCGCTGGCTCAAAGACTCAAGTATCGAAAAAACTCGGAGTGAACCTCCTCGGTATTGTCGGAAACTCAACATTCTGAGAGAATACGACAATGAAAAGATAAACCTACACCCCTGAGATTAAAGAACGTGCCGTTCGCATACTGATTGAAGCGTCGGGCGACTATCCCTCCACATGGTCAGCCATTCAAGCCATAGCGTCAAAGATTGGCTGTACACCTCAACCCTGCGATCATGGCATAAAAAGTACATAGACCAAACCATTCCCGCCTCAGTACAAGCTCAAAGTGACAAGGAACGCATCAAAGCGCTTGAACGCGAATGCAGAGAGCTTAAGCAAGCCAACGAAATTATACGCAAGGCTACTGGGATTGAAGCCCAGACGGAGACGGGCCGCGCACTCAAGTTAAGGTTCAGTTTATTCATGACCATAAGAATAATTACGAGATCTAGCCATCTGTGGAGTACTAACGATTACCTCATCAACTTACTATCGCTCTAAATACTTAAGCGACAACCCAGACAAGCGCTCACTGCACAAACAGTATGACGACTATCATATCAGTGAAATAAGAAGAATCTGGACCGATAGCAAATGCCGCTATGGTGCAATGCAAGCGGATGGCGTTCCTGTGGCTCGTTGTACGGTAAAGCGGTTAATGAGACAGTATGAGCTGCAAGGCATTTGGCGTGGTAAAGGCGAAATAACAACTCACAGCCGTGACGACCAACTATGGGCGGCTGATCTAGTTAACCGTAACTTTAGCGCCTATCAGCTGTGGGTGGCGGATTTTACCTATATCAAGACGACGTGCGGCTAGGTTTATACCGCTTTTATTATTGACGTGTTTGCCCGTGCTAACGTTGGTTAGAAAGTATCAAATCGCATGGATACCGATATTGTGATGGCAGCGCTCAACCAAGCAATAGCAGGTAGAGATAAGCCCAAAGATGTGACTCATCACAGTGATAGAGGCGTTCAGTACTTATCCATCCGCTACACTTCAAGATGGCTGACTCTGGCATTATTGCCTCTGTTGGCACGACCGGTGACTCCTATGACAATGCATTAGCCGAAACGGTTAGTGGGCTTTATAAGTCTGAGGTGATTCATTATTTAAAAGATAATTGGACTGGTTTAACAAAACACGGCTGCATAGCACAATTGGTTGTGTGTCACCTTTCGAGTTTGAAAAGCGCTATTATGATAGTTTAATCCTGTCAGGCATCGCTACCTAATTCAAGTAAATCACTCTCCGATATAGTCAGGGCGGTTCAGCCTATATCGATAGCTACAACTGGCAAGCAAAAAAGCGTACGAATGTCATTGGTGCTCTGTATGAAAAGATGCTATTTGCGCTGGATTACTTTTAGCTGAATATCAACAGCACCATATTCTACGACTGGTGTAAACATACCCTTATTCCAAGCCTTAAAACTAAATGCATGATCGTCATGGATAATGCAAGCTTTCATAAGAATAAACGTATCCAGAAGCTACTGAACAGACATGGCCATCGTATTCTATAGCTGCTACTTACAGTCCTGATTTAAATTCCATTGAGAAAAAATAGGCAGAGACAACATTTCTACGTCAAGGATGAATGGAGAATAATCTTCCTAAACTGTTCTATAATATGGAATGTATCGATTTTATAAAGACTTAACTATGATAAATAATAGATGTTTCTTCCAGTATTATCTTTTATATGTTTCATAAATCGCTTTGGTAAGCTTTCGGTGTTGTACCAAACCATGTTTTGAAAGCCTTAAAAAACTGGCTGTGAGACTTATAACCTAATAAATAAGCCACATCGGTGGCTGATAAATTTTTCTCAGCCAAATATTGTTTTGCCATTCGCCTTCTCGTATTTTGCAAAATTTCCTGAAACAATGAGCCCTCATCGTCAAGCCTTCTTTGTAATGTACTGACACTAATGTTCATTGCATGGGCGACTTGACTACGGGTCGGCGGAATTATACCCATCATGGTATCAATAATTATCTCACAACGCTGAGTGTAACTAAAATCAGAAAACTGCATGGACATCATGTTAGATAAGGGATTAACAAAAAATCTTCTACCAACCTCATCTTCTGATTTTACTAATGAGCTAGCGGCATGTTCATAGTGCTCTTTAAAGCGCAGATCATATACCAAACTTGTTTTTTCAGCAGAGTTAACGGGTACACTGAAAATATATTCATAATACTCTAACTCGTGAGAGGTATGACGATGTGCAACATATACTTTTTTCAACACACCAGGACAAAAAGCTTCTAATATTCTATAAATTAATACCATAGCTCCATCAATTTGATTGTTGTTCATACTTTCCGGTGCAGTAGAGACGAACTCGACTCGAAGCCCACCCTTCTCTTCCGTTAATTTAAGATCAATAGACTGTGTAACTAGGAAGAAAAAACGAAGCACGAGTCGCATAATTAACAAGAAAGGTAATTCATTATTTATACTCAAGAAAGGCTTTATACATTCGTTAATAGCTTTGTAGAAAGGTAATGATTTAATATTAACCAACATATTTAAGTCTAAGCCTAGATACGTATCTTGCAATATATTAGATAAGGCATGAACTTCCTTAATAACCTCTGACGCAGGTACTCTATCACCTTGGTAGTCGTCCACAGATAAAAAAATATCTACAATTTTAGGAATATCTTTTTCACGGTTTCTTTCAAATAGATATAAGGCTGCTGCTTCTCTTATAGCAAAGATTATGCTTTTATCGGTACTGTATTCAATTTCTATCATATTTAAACTCGATTAATATTAGCTATTACTTATCTTGGATAACTTTTAAATAAGTAGAATAAAACGAACTACAGTCAGTTTAATATAAAATCGATACAGCCCATATTATGAAACAGTTTAGGAAGATTATTCTCCATCCATCCTTGGCGTAGAAATTTTGCCTCTGCCCATTTGTTTTCCCACTCGAGCACAGCTCTCGTATTGCGCTCGGGCAAAGCAGTGCCTTGCTTTATCCTTGCTCAAATCCATGACGATCACGCATTTGGTTTTAAGGCTTGGAATGAGTGTGCATTTACACCAGTGGTAGAATATATTGCTGTTAATATTCTGCTCAAAGCAATCTAGGGCAAACAGCATCTTGCCATAAAGAGCACCGATGATATTAGTACGTTTTTTGGCTTGCCAGTTGTAGGTGTCGATACAATGTTTACCTATCGGTGCATAGCCGTAAGGGCGAATGGTTTCAGCCTCAAAGCCGCTTTCATCCATATAAAAAATAGGATAGCCTTGTTGTATAAAGCTATAAAGCTATAAAGCTTACTCTGATACTGAGCTCTTTTTATCAGACAAGCTTTTGGATGTTCCAAGGTCTTTTTTTGACTAATACCAAGGCGCTTTATAGCATTAAAGATTCCCGTCTTGCTACAGTTCAAGCGGCGGGCTCCTTCGTAGTTATAATCATCGGGATATCTTTTTACGTCTTCAATCAATGCGCCATCAGGTATTTTAGTCGGTGCTTTATTTCTCTTTTTTTTGGGGACTAAATTCTGCTACCAGCTGTGAATGGTACTGGTACTAAGTCCATAAAATAGCGCAGCTTCTCGGATGGTCATGCCATCAGTGATGCTAGAAAGTACTTGTTTGCGATAATCTATTGAATAAGTCATCGTTTATTTTACTAAATAGACCTCTTGCAAAAGTACCGTTTTATTGACCTGCGCCAACAAAGTATCAAGTGGTAGCAATGACTTATGCAAGAGATCTAATGAATTGGTTATAAACACTGTATCGGTTTTATCTAAGATTAATTATAGTAGATTATTAACTACTAACAGGCTTATGAGAACTCTAATTCAGTCTCAAAACTTTTTAGATTATGACGTGCTAAAGCAAGGTTAGATTTTTGACGATCAAGGACTAAGTATAAAAACAGATTGTCATTACGTACTAATGGACGTAGCAAATGATATTGCTTACCAAGCGTAATAAGAATGTCTTCGATACTTTCATTTAGACCTAGAGATGCTGCAACTTTACGTTTAGCGCGTAATACCTCAGTATTGCCAGCAGCGGCAAGCTCAAGGTCGATACCAGAACCTAGGGTTGCTAATGCCAAACCTGATTCGCTGTCTACGAGTGCTGCTGCGATAAAACCATCAATGTCGTTCAATGCATCAAGTGATAATTTAGCCATCTGACTGTACCTTAATTGTGAGGATATGAGAATTAGAATTTTTGAAAAATATACAAATACACCTAGTAACAAAAAAATGTAGTGAATATCGTAAATAAACACTTCATTATTTTATTTTGCTAAGTCAATATAAAATATCTGGGTATTGAAGCATAATTCCATAATAAAACAATACAAAATTAAGGCTGCATGCTAATCCAATAGAATATTGACTCGAAGGACAATAGCTGTGTGAGTATTTATTGTTATCACGAATTTTTTCCCTTTGAGGTAGTAATATTTATGCGTTGTTTATTCTTGTTTTTACCGTTTATGTAGGTAATGCGTGTCATCAACTAGGCCAAACTATATAATAAATTAGGTAGATATTTAGTGGTCAACTAAATTAGGACGGCTGATAAGAGGTTCTTGTTAAAGTGACGTCTCTCTTTTTCAGCAATGATGTTTTTAGCCTCAGCTATATTCTCATAACCACTCTTTGACACCCATTCTGTTTTAAAGCTTATGAAGAGTCTTTCAGTTGGGGCATTGTCCCATGAGCGAGGATAAGCAAAGCACTGCTTTGCCCGATCGTCAACATCTTCAAATAAGCAGAACAGCGTTATATATCTTTAGCACGGTGATAGATTGACGGGGCAATCGGTGGGATTATACGTATTGGCTCGACTCAATAACTACCTCTATGATCATCAATAAACTGAAACATTACTTGGGTGGACGGCCCGTCTCAGCCTGGGCTTCAATACCGGCAGCCTTGAGTATAATTTCGTTGGCTTGCTTGAGCTCTCTATTTTCGCGTTCAAGCTCTTTTATGCGTTGATCTTGGCTTTGGGCTTGTACTGTTGCAGGAATGGTTTGGTCTATGTGCTTCTTGTGCCATAATCGCAGGGTCTCAGGCGTGTAGCCAATCTTTGATGCTATAGCTTATATGGCTGTCAATGTGGAGGGATAATCGCCTGCTGCTTCTACTAGCATGCGAATATACTAGCCAGCCGTAAACGTGTAAATAAAAGCCCCACATAATAATGTAAGACTTTTTTCTTGCTATAAGGTACTTAAACACATTATTCAATATTGATTAGCGTGACGGCATAGGCTGGCCTGTTTCCAGTGACACTAACGCATCTCTTTGAGCACGAGTTAGCTCTCCGTTTGATCCTTTAATAGGCTCACTAATTCGGGCTTTTTCTCTCTCATACTCTAACCGCTCATTGTAACCACGTCTCACTGTTGGTGCTGGAGCTCGCTCTAACGCTAGTAATTGCTCTGTTTGTGATGCTGTCAGCCCTTTAGAGCCCCTAACAGGTTCACTGATTAAAGCTTTTATTCTCTCTCGTTCAAGCTTTTCATCATAGCTTAATTGGCGCGCAGCAGCTGCTCCTTGGGCTTGTGGTGACGTCTGAGTAGATAGTTGTTGCGAATGCTGATATTGATTTCGCTGATTCCTTTGATTATGAGCTTTGATAGCTTCTAGATCACGGCTTTGTTTTTCTTGATAATCCATCTGCGCGAGAGCTTGTGCATTGTTTTGTCTGGCTTGATATTCAGAAGCCCTATAACTCTCTAAATCTTTTTTGAAAGTGCTAAAAACATAGATTACCTCTGCTGATGTGCCTTCTTTTAAAATCCTCGCAATATCATCTTGCTCTCCTGCTGGCTTCCCTTGTAACCATGCATCAAACTCAGGACTCTCCATAACCTTGTCTGCATCAGGATGGGCTTGATAAATAGCCTCGTAATGTAGCTTCTCAGCTTTGTCATCGTTAGGGTCAGGTGCAGCCAGCGCTAGCACTTCTTCTTGATTCTCAGCACGTATGTCCCAGTCCCAAGGCTGGCTAGTATCAACCTCACTAGCCATCTCGCCAGCTTGTTCTTGCCCGATAATGGAAGGTATGACGATAGACACAATGACACCCAACAAACATAGAGCAGCAATAGATAAAAAATACTTCTTAAACAGACCTCTTTCATACTGATCAAACCCATCTTTAGGAATGAAATAAAAAACAATATGAACGAATGGACTGAAAAGTACCGCCGCAATCGCTAATAAAGAGCTATAACCCCAAATGATTCGAACGGTTTGGAATAAGTACCAAAATGATGCAACAATAACAACTAACGCCGTGACGCAAAGGCCAAAAATTATGATGCTATCCATGACTAGTTCTATTCCACTTCAGTTTTAATATAGATAGGGAGTATATCCGCCCTACTCATCTCTTGTCTAATATTTATAGACAATAGTTATATCTTGCCAGTCTTGCTTAAATCTAAGCCAATGAGATACACCGATAAAACACGCTATTATTAGTATCAACTAATAAATATTAAGATCATTTTCCCTATCATACTGCTGTATTTGTGCAGACTCTCTATAGTCTCCGTTTGAATTTGCTTACGCTGGCGTGCACGTCAATTTTGAGACTGATAACATATAATCTGTAGCAGTAAACATCTTCCGCATGACCCAATCCCTTATATGACATATATAACGTCAAAGTAGCTCGAAAATTATTAGGTTACCAGTAGTAACTCTACTCCATCTTATTTAACTAATCTTTTGTCAAGTCGTTAATAACGTTAGGAATGGAGTCTGGACGATATAGCTAATAGTAAGGGCAGTGCCTTTAGCATAGTAGAAGATGACCCTGCGTATGATGGTGTTATAGGTAAAGTCACAAGTAATACGATAGGCATTAAGGCTGATGTTTATTAATCAATAATGGTAAAACTGTCTACTTCGATCATCAGTGTATTCTGACCACGCAAAATGCGTACTGAGAATTCTTCAAACTAATCCCGTTTGACGCGTCTCATCAGCACTGGTATAAAGTTTTAGATATCACTCAATATTGCTCACACTATATTCAAAAGTAGATTGTTCTTCAGTCCAGTAGTGATACAATCGGTGAAAAATTACAGTCGCTTAGGATGCTGCATGCCTATCGTTAGAACTGAACCGCCCCGACTTTATCGGAGGCTGCTTTTCTTGAATCAGGCAGCGACATATAACAGGATTAAATGATCAGATGGTTTTTTAAAGACCCTACGCTTGTTTGTCAACATCCTTTCTATTAAGCTAGCAGATTTATTTTTAATTTGAGAGTATTAATGGCGACCATAAAAGAGAAGACATACTTAGCAGATATTTATAGCCGCCTTGGCGCTTTACTGGTTGATGCGATCATTTTGGGATGTGTTGGGCTACTACTAGGATTGATATTCGAAAGTGTATTTGTGAAATTAGGCAATTGGGGGCAACTTGTTGGTGTCATTATCGTGCTATTGTATTTTGGTATTGGCAATAGCCAACGTGCTGGTGGACAAACTCTTGGCAAAAAACTACTAAAGATAAGAGTGGTTGATAAGAGCGGCATTCCGTTAAGTATGGGTAAAGCCAGTCTGCGTGCTATTGTTTTGATCACACCATTTGCCCTCAACGGCCAGTCTGTATTTGGTGACAATCCATCTGATATATTACTCTATCTGCTAACCGCGATCGTATTTGGCGGTATATTAGCCATTGTTTACCTGTTCTTTTTTAACAAAAGTACCAGACAGTCCTTGCATGATCTGGCTGCAAACTCTATCGTCATTAATATAAGTGCTGACAAACAATCTATAGTGCCCATTTGGAAGGGTCACCTTGTTATTGTTGTGTTGCTATTTTTAACATCGGCAGCCGTTCCTGCTTTTACCAATGATGGCATGGCTATGGATAACGGCCTTTTTGAAGAACTGATAGCAGTACAAACAGCGCTATTGTCTGAGCCTAATATCAGCTCCGCGGGCGTACATCAAAACACGCATACTTTTACTGACAACGATGGCAGCCAAACAGTGACGGAAAGTCTTTCGATTGAGATACCTATGGATAAAAATAACATCAGTGATGAAGGTTTTGCCAAAAATGTGGCTAAAAAAGCGTACAGCAGTTATGCGTTAGCCAATGAAGTGGATGTGGTTTACGTTTCATTATCATATGGTTATAACATCGGTATCGCCTCAAAGTCGCAGTACTATCGCTATGAGTTTGAATCCAGTGAGCTAAAATAATAGTATTATTCTAATTTCTGGTAGTGTATCAGAAAGTATGTTGAAAAAATAAAGGAGAGGTGATAGCCGAAGTAAGCGGATATATTTGATGTTATGAAAACGCAAATAGAAATTAGCTGCCCCGACTGACACAGTTTATTTGCAATCATGCCTCAACCTGTAACGGCTGTCATTCTAAAATAGAAGACATCATACGGTTAGAGGTTGTGGTGTTAGAAATATTGCCATTATGGCTTAACTTAAATAAATCACTCTCCGATAAAGTCGAGGCGGTTCATTTCTCATTTTTCAAACTACCATCAAACAAATACCTAGGGTCTAATTTAGCAAATATCAAATACTGGATTACCATAAGAAAAATAGACCAACCAAAAAAATCGCCTATGATACCTGGTACGCTATCAAAATAGACATTCAAAATATTTACAACGATGGCAATAAGAGAAAAAGTAGCACTTAAAATCCAAATCACTTGTAGCAATCTAATTATAAAAGACTTCAAAATTAACTCCTAAGCCATATCCAGTCAAAAAAAGACTATACCCATATCGATCATTGCTGAAAAATATAGTGCAGCCAATGCTTTGCTCTTGTGAAAAAAACGAATATTTGTTTATAAGATAATTATTACTATATTTAAAAGGATACAAAATGAACCAGTCATATAGAGTGAGGTTTTTAAATATAATGATAGGATTGTTTGCTACATCAGGGTTAATAGCTTGTGCAAATGATATAACAGAGGGTATGGCTCATAGCCAAAATAAATCCCATTCAGCCGTTGGTGAAGACGTTAACTCAATTAGCAAAGCTGATGAAAGCGCTATAGCAAAAGGTCAATACCCTGTTGCATCAGTGCTGATTAAATTAATGGAAGACGTGGACCTTACCTTTGTCTCCGTAGATCCGGAGGATGCTCATGAGCTGCGACTTAAAACAGTGAAAACGGGAGATACTGAGCTCAACGGTAAAACGGCTAAATATGCTCAGGTTCAAAATATTTACAAATTAGGTGACGCACCGAATATTTATTTTCCAAAGCAGTATTATTATTCCTTAAATCCTCTACAGCTATACTTATACGTTATGAGCGAAGACCTTGACGTACAAACCATGGTAGGCCAATCTATTCCTGTGCCAAAATATGCAAAGGTTGGCACATCGCAAAATCACATCCCAAAAGCCACTTACAATAATATTTTTGATAATATCAAATCATCATGGTCATTAAGCAAAGCCACGTCCAATACGGCTTGGTTGTGCGATACCTTTGAATATTCGGACCAGTCATCAGGAGCAGATGCTTTTTTAAAGGCTTGTTATGAGATTAATCAAGCAGGTGACATCTTAGATGGCAAAATAAATATGCCCTCTATGTTAGAGGCTAAGGGTAATCCCCCCACTAAATAAGAACACTTAGAAATAGAGATTAACTGCTAAAATATATCAGCAGGAGAATCCTATGA
>NZ_JBXWIV010000014.1:0-73070 GCF_058197955.1 Janibacter sp. CoH_79_TC_3 | reverse complement strand
TGCTTTGTTTATACCAACTTAGTTTACTCTTTCTCATAGTGCTATCCTAAATAATTTTACTTATCTAGGACAGCCCCCTTATTTTTATAGGTAGCTTGTTTTATAGTATTTGTATTTTCCCTTTGTTTAAAGCATAACTGAGCCGAACTGAATGAATGTTTACCAGTACAATTTACCCATAAAAAGGTCACTGAATAAATTGTTCGCTACGAAGCGAGCGTGGCATAGCATAGCTTGGAGTATGCTATTCATAGCATCATCAGGTACAGCATTTGCCAATGCGGACACTTATATGAATACGCTTATTAACCAAGCGATTCAAAGCCATCCTTTGGTTGGTTCAGCGCGAGCAGAACAACAGGCTACTACTGAAAGCATTCGAGCTGCTAAGCTTAATATGCTACCGGCTCCTACACTGTCTACAGGCTATGATCCAGAGGATGGTATGGTATCACAGCTACAGATTAGGCAGTCGCTGTGGACTGGCGGTAAGTTGACGGCAAATGTGAATCAAGCCATATTTGATGACAAAGCAGCGACAGAATATGTCTATGAGCAACAAAATCAAGTGGCCAAAACCACCATTGAAGCGTGGCAAAGCTATATTACCGCTGTGTCTAAACAAAGTGTCTATTACGATAATTTGCAACTGCTAGCAGAGTTTGAATCGATGATGCAGCGCCGTGTGAATCAAGGCGTATCCGCTCGTATCGAATTAGACCTAGTCACCAACCGCATTTTGCAGGAGCAAAACGCTTATCAAGGGGCTGTTGAACAGCAGCGTATTGCTATTGCTCGCCTAGAACAGATTGCTGGACGTCGGATAACAGCGGCTGAGTTACCAGCACCCAACTTGAGCGAAATCGTCAATCGTGCTAAAGGCTACTCAAAAGCCTTTGAGAAAATGGCATTTGACCAAGCCAGCTTTTATAACCCTACAGTGGTAAAAGAGCATTATCGTGTTGAAGCCGCCAAACAAGAGGTTAAATCGATACAGTCATCGCGCTATCCAACTTTGTACGCGCAATACGAATATGACTATTATTATGATGACAAGAATAACGATAATAACAATGACAATGGTAGTGGTTTCTCAGTAGGGCTTAGCTACGACCCAGGTGCAGGGCTTTCTAATTTAGCGTTAGCAAAGGCATCAGAGTCACGCGTTAATAGCTTAGTACAATCAAAAGAAGCCTCAAGACGTCTGGTACTTGAAACCATACAAACGCAGTATCAGCAATTTGCTAGCGCTCAAGACCAAGAGCGTTCATTGATTGCCGCAGTTGCAGGAGCTCAGATTGTCGTCAGCTCCTATCGCCGTCAGTTCATTGCTGGGCGTAAATCTTGGCTTGAAGTACTTAATGCCGTACGTGAGCATTCACAATATGAGATACAGCTGGTCGAGAGTCGAACCGCCGTTATTGCAGCCTACTATAAGCTGCAAGTTGATTTTGGCATGATGTCGTGGCAACAGTTCGATAAAAGTCGTCAGCCAACTCAACTCTTTCGTCCGCTAGATCCCGTCAAAAACTGGTTGAATAACCAAAGTGATGCTAGACCACAAACGGTAGTTAGTCAAGATAACGACATGAATACATATCCTATTAATGAGGGTGTTAGCTATGACATTACTGATACTAGCTATGACGTTACTGGGACTAGCTATGATAATGACTTATTATTATCAGACGAACCTTAAATATACAGTCAAGTAAATATGAATACATCATTGTAAATATAAAGTTATATTCTTATTCACGTTGTGTGATTATTACAATATGGCTAATCAGTAGGATATGTCCATCATGAGTACACCTGTTCCAGATCTAAATATCCGCACATCTGACGGTGAGTTGGTAGTGAGTTCTAATTTACAACCGTTGATGATGTCGGAATCAGATGAACTACCCAATGAGCAAGCGGTCCAACTAGCAGCGGCGCTTCACACCCTGCTAACTGAGCAAGGGTATCCTATTGATAATGTGCGGCTCAATGGCGTGATTTATCAGCAGCAGGATTTACTAGCACTGCCTAGTATTATTGGTGTGCTTAATCAATTAGGGATTGAGCAACTACCAGAAGTGTTACCGGCACCAGATGCTGCATTTTTACCCTTATTGGCTTTGCATCCTACGCAGGGTTGGGGTGTGATCAATCAACAAAATCCGCAAGGATTATGGCAGTTCAGTCAACTAGGACAGACGAGTGCTCACCGTAGTGACGCGTTTTTACACCTATTGCGCGTGCGCTTAGGGGATGAGCCAAGCAAGCGTAGACAGTTCTCGTTCGATCAACTGCTCAAAAAGGACTTAAGGAACTATCGAGGTATCGTCGTTGAGGCCGTAGTCGCCTCATTTTTGATTAATATGTTAGCACTTGCTGTGTCACTATTCTCAATGCAAGTTTATGACCGTGTCATCCCAACGCGTAGCGAATACACGCTGATTATTCTGGCAAGTGGTGTGGGACTGGTCATTTTATTTGAAACTTTTATGAAGTTCGCCCGCTCCAAGATTATGGATAAAGTAGTGGTCAATCTTGATCAATATTTATCGCGTGAAGTTTTCCAGCGTCTGCTAAACGTGCGCATTGATCAAATGCCAGGATCAGTCGGTTCGATGGCAGCGCAGCTACGTGGTTATGAGCAAGTTCGCGGTTTTTATACTGCAAGTACGCTATTCGGTCTTGTTGACATTCCAATGGCTATTATATTTGTAACCCTGATTGTCATTATTGGTAATCCTTTAGTGGCTTTGGTACCTATTGTGGCCGCCGTTATAGCCATCATACTTGGGTTCGGCGCACGTAGAAAAATCGACAGTATTGCGGCAATTGGAGCAGCAGCGTCTTATCGCAAAACAGGTATCCTTGTGGAGACTGTGGAAGGTGTTGAGACTATCAAAGCAGGATCAGGGAATTGGAAGTTCTTATCACGTTGGCTCGATGTGATGAGCATCACCACTAAGAATGATCTTGATATGAAACATGCCAATGACAATTTGAGCTATCTGTCGCAAATGATTCAGCAGACCAGCTATGTTGGCATCGTAATTATTGGCTCGTTTGTAGTGATGTCAGGTGATATGACAATGGGTGGACTTATTGCATGCTCAATCCTAGGTGGTCGTATCTTAGCGCCAATAATGGGTATTCCTAACCTGTTAGTACAACATTCACATGCCAAAGCTGCTAAGCTAAATATCGAAAAACTATTCTCATTAGAACAAGACAATCATGGTGTCAGTCATCCCTTGTCGCCTAGCAAAATCGCTGGTAATTTTAATGTAGACAAAGTTATTTTTAATTACCAAAATAATGATCAACCCGCATTGGCAATTAGTAGTCTGAATATAACAGCAGGTGAGCGTATTGCAGTATTGGGCCCTATTGGCTCAGGTAAATCGACTTTATTAAAAGTACTGTCAGGGCTGTATGCTCCTACCCAAGGCCGGATATTATTAGATGGATTAGATATTCAGCAGATTAGTCGTGAATCTATGAGTGAGCAAGTCGGCTATCTGCAACAAGACCATCGTTTGTTCGAAGGCACACTGCGAGAAAACTTATTGATTGGTCTACCAGCGCCCAGTGATGATGTAATGCGCGACGCCCTCGTTAAGACGGGACTGATTAAATTGGTAGCCAGTCATTCTAGTGGTTTGGATTTGCCAATTAGTGAGGGAGGTAAAGGATTATCAGGGGGTCAAAAACAACTGGTAGCATTTACTCGGTTGCTGCTGACAAAACCTTCCATATTATTGATGGATGAGCCAACCGCTTCTATGGATAATCGGCAAGAACTACAATGTATTGACGTACTCAAAAAAGAGTTTGGACAAGGGCAAACGCTTATTGTGTCCACTCATAAAATGCCACTCCTACAACTGGTCGATCGCATCATTATTATGGACAATCAAAAAATCGTAATGGATGGTCCGAAGGCACAAGTTCTTGAGCAATTAAAAGGCAATGATGATCAGAAAAAAGCTAGCAAACCATCAATTAAAGTAAGCTCGCCTAGAGTGACAGTAATTAGTAATAAGACTTCGAGTATCTCACCAAAAAACGACGATAAACGTGATAATTCAGGGCAGGATAATGGATAATTATAAACATAAGTTTCATGATCCTAAAGTGGGGCGCACGCGCATTATCATTTGGGGCTCATTGGTCGGAATAATTGCACTCGTTGTCTGGGCTTATTTTGCCCAAATTGATCAAGTCACGCGAGCGACGGGAACTATCATTGCTAGCGCTCGTACACAAGATATACAAGCCGTAGAGGGTGGCGTCTTGACCGAGATATTGGTCAAAGAAGGCGAGGATGTCACTAAAGGACAGTTAATAGTTACTTTAGAGGAAGAACGTGCGCAAGCAGCGGTCGCCAACTCAGGCTCCAAAATAGCAGCACTCAAAGCTAAGATTGCACGCCTAGAGGCGGAGATATTTGAGCGACCATTGGTGTTTCCAGAAGGCATCAAAAACTATAGTGAATATATAGAAAATCAAACCCAACTCTATAATCGTCGTAAGCAAGCAATTGACCAAGATGTCAGCTCACTACAAAAGATGATGGTATTAGCCCAGCAAGAGCTGAGTATGAATGAGCCGTTATTATCGTATGGTGATGTGAGTCAGGCTGATATCATCAAGTTGCGTCGGCAAGTTGCTGAAATTCAAGCTCAAATTACTAACAAGCGTAATAAGTATTTTGAAGAAGCACAGTCAGAGATGACCAAAGCGCAAGAAGATTTAGATACTGAACTTGAACAATTACGCGATCACTCACAAGTATTAGAAGAAAAAAATCTATTTGCGCCAACAGACGGTAAAGTAAACAATATCCTAGTGACTACTATCGGCGGCGTGGTTAAGCCTGGCGAAATCATCATGAAAATATTGCCAACCAGTAGTGATTTGATCGTCGAGGCTAAAATAAAGCCCGTAGACATTGCTTATGTCAAAGAGCAGCAGGATGCCACTGTAAAGCTTGATGCTTATGATTATTCTATCTTTGGTGCTATGAATGGTACTGTGATCTATATTAGTCCAGACACATTAATGGAGCAAACTCCGAAAGGGGAAGAGCCCTATTATCGTGTACAGATAAAAATTACTGGTGCTGAATTTTCTGGGCGCAGTGATGAGATTGTCATTAAGCCTGGGATGACAGCTTCCGTCGATATTAAGGCACAGCAGCGCTCGGTACTATCATACTTAACTAAGCCCATTACTAAGACTTTCTCTGAAGGACTAGGTGAGCGTTAGCGTTCAAACCCCGATATCAATCAAGCCACCTGAGTACTCCTAAAAGCAGTAAGAACTTGCTAAGACATGCCAGCAAAAGCTTAGCGGGTCTTTTATACGCAAGGCAGCTCATTACTCTAATATTTGCAATGCTTATCGTTGATAATACTAGACCCTTAATAACCATGGTATTGCTACCTAAGAAGTAAGAGCTATGTCGTCAGGATACTTGTTCTTTATGAGTAGAATTTAAGTTTTGCACTCTGATTAAGTTAGAGTGAGTACGTTTTAAGCTCTAAATAAGTGACTTTAATACTCATATATTTAGGGCTTTTTATTCTTGTTGTCTATTGCCTCAACAACTAATTATTTAATAAAATCAGCCACTTGATAATTGTTATGTTATAACGTATCATTAATAATATAATGATTGTTATGGCATTCTATAATGAAAAATAAAAGCCTTAAAGCGACCCAAAAATTGATAGTGCTTACCTCACAAAATCTACGGGTTCATTCTGATGCAAAATCTGCCTTTATGGTTTGGCAGCAGCATCGATTACCTCTACTGCGACCACAGCTGGCAAGTTTAGATGACTATTATCGTCAACCACTACGATTGTGTGCTGTAGAAGATAGCTATCAGTTTTTTAATACCTTTGCGCGTATTGATGAGGTAATGAAGCTTGAGACTAGATATCGACAGCCATGCTTAATTGCACCTGAGAGCAGTCATGACATTAAACGGCTAGCATGGTGTGAGGTGCTTAGTTTATCTAGGTTTAATGGTGTGGATCATCCCATGCTGTTTAAAGCGATATATCAGAATTCGCCAAAGCAGCTTATATGTGAGCTAATGGGCGTGAACCGCTTAACGGTCGCCAGTTATTGTCAGTTCGCTGGTATCAACCAAAGTGCTTATGAGTATCAGCAGTGTAAGGTAGCCAATGATGATGCGATGCTGGGGCTGCCCAAAAACCTGAATTGGATGGACACATCTTATGGGTCACACTGAGTTATTTAATGATGTAATCGACAGGCAAGCGTTGGATAAGCTTATCCCAATAGATTCACCACATTATATGAAAATGCATGCGCTTGTGGTTCATGTAATCAGCTTGGTGTCAGATGATGAGATTGATTTATTATTTTCGACACCATATGACAATCTTAAAGGCTTTACTGGCATAGACTGTGAAGATGTGATTAAACAAATCATTCGGCAAGGTAAAACAGTAGAGTGGGCGGTCAGCTACATGCTGATTGCTTTTTACCAAGTGTATGGCGAAGTTGATATAAATAGTAATGCTTGGCGGTTTATGAGTGGCTACTTAAAAGTGATGGTGATGATCACGGCACGCCATGATAAGCACTTTGCCAAAATAGATAAGCTTAGCGTACGGGTTCGAATGGCACTAAGACCTGCTGACCCACAACGTAACATTCTCGACCAGTTAATCAGCATTCACGCTCAGTGCGATAGCTTGTCCTCATGTTTACTTCATATTAGACAAGATGAGGCAAGCGTCAAACAGGAAGAGGCAACGGGTAAAACAGCCAATCAATATCTTGGTAGTAAAATCGGTCAAATCAGGCTGGCTTATGAGGTAGCAATCAATAATAAAACCTTTGTCGGCAAAACTTATACTAAGGACACTAAACGCATAAAGTCGGCTCAAACAGTCACCAAGACAGTGGCGCATATCGATGGTGAGCCATTACAAAGAATAGTATTTAGTAAGAAACAATCAAAAAAGCACAGTAACGTGGCAATTGCTGAAAATATTGCCGATGACGACGAAGTACCACTGCTAGACAATGACTTTAAGCCAGCCACACAAATCACTAAATCCTCCGAGCTACAGCAATGGCGATTGAAAGATAACCATCAACATGCCCGCCGTAATCAATTTCATTTCCCAACCAATCATCGTCAGCTGAGTATTACTGGATACCAAATATTATTTGCCACGCTTTGGCAACGTTTTATTAGCGAAAATACAGAAGATAAGACTGGATATGCGGTATTACTGCTATCACTGCTAAGCGGTCTTAGTATGGATAGCATCATTACTGATTGGCAGTGCAGTCTCAGTCAACGGCAGTATTTTATTTATGACCGTGTTCGTAAAATCAGTAGTATCGCTATCACGATTAATGTGACCACCAATACTCGAAGTCATCTGCTTGCGCACAGACAAAGCTATGGCAGTACCTTTTATCGCGCACTGCCTGAAGCTTTACAGATTATGCTTGAGGATAAAATTACCGTTTCATCCGATACTGTTAAATCCGCTATCTCTTACGCCAAAAACCAGCTTAACCTACCAGGACTGAGTCCTCAATATATTAAAGCAGGGCTATTTATCCTTATCAAAAACGAGCTTAATAAGTCCTTACATGCTGACCTGATCACAGGCGTTAATGTACGGCATAGCTCTGCGCTGTATTACCTTAGCACTAAAACGGTAGAGCTAGAGCAAACTTATATAAAAGCGGTAGAGCTGATAACTAAATACTGCAATGATGAGCAAAAAGCACTTTTAATAGATGAGTGTAGCGTACCGATGAACGGGCATAGAAGCCACATTGGTAGTGATATGGCACTAAAGACCACAATGTGCCAGCAGTTCTTTAATCAACTGGCGGTCAGTGCCGAGAGCTTTAATGGCAAGCTAGAATCCCATATGGATCGCTATATTGCGCAGTTTAATAGCTATAGTAACCCCAGTTCGGGATAAGCCAGTGCTTAAGTTGTTGATACTATTTGTATAATTATTATCTGACCTTATAAAGCCATGCTTTTGACAGTAGTTTATAGAGAAGCCTGTCTTCAAAGACTTAGCTGGTCTTCAAGAGTAATAGAAAATATCAATACTATCAGCAGCTTAATGAATCACTTATCCCGAACTGGGGTTATAGTATTTGGTTGTGGCATATTGTCATGATCCAAACGGGTATCCGCCCAGTCAAGCACGCACCAGGGTTGCTGCACCAGTTTGATTTTAAGCGGCGCACATTATGGGTGTCTGACAAAGAAGAACGTCATGGCCAATCTGATGGCAGGCTCATTCCTCTTAGCAAGTTTTTGATAACGGCTATACAAAACTATATGACCTATATTGAGCAATTTGCCGCCATCTATAATCCATTATGTCCAGCAGCGTCTTATCCCATCAATGACATCTTGCAATCTGAGCGTCCTCTAATTCAGCTCTATAAAAAGAACCCAAAGGGCTTTACTAGCATTACGCCAAGCCAAGTTCGCTACCAGTTGCAAGACTTTTTTAGTCATCAGGATAACTGGCTGCGTCATCAGCTCAGATCCATGCTTACAGGGCGCGTGTCTGACTATCTGATTTGTGCGCTTTACGGTCACGAGCATCCTGACCAGGAGTTCATGCACCCGATGTCATCAAGCTCTATCAATCAGCTGCACCAGCTCAGTCCTCATTTAGATGTGATTGCTACAGACCTTCACTTAAAACAAATTGAGGTTCGTCTATATGGATAATATTAGCGCTCATAAACTGCGACAGCTGAATAGAGAAGAATCTAAAAAAAGTGTTAAGCGTGATGCTAAAGCCGTAATTAAAGAATATATCAATCAATATCCTATGCAACCTCCTTGTGAGCTGCAGCATCATTACGAAGCAATTAACCAGTTACTAGAGGAGAAGTTCGATACCGCTCAAAACTTCCAATTGGCGCGGCGCGGGTTTTTAGAGTTTGTTCGTGATTATAATAAAGCTCATCAGATATACCTTAATGAGCCTGTGGTACCGATACTGGCGACTCGTGAGCGCTTGACCATTAACTATGACTGGTTTGTGAATGGACGCGCTGTGGCAGATAGTAGCTCTATGATGATAGATGTTTGGCAACGAAAACGGCGTTTCTCAGTGAATGACTTGGTTGAAGGGGTGCTGTATTGCAGCATAATGTATGGTGGTATTAATGATATTGAGGTGTTAAGAGCGCTATACGATTGGCTGTTTGGTGAGCACCAGATTCATAAAATTAGTATGCAAGAAAACTATGAAGAAGATCGTGTAGAGCAGTTAGCCGTAATATCGCTTAGCGTCCCTGATGATAATTATGGCTGCAAACTAGGGCGTGTCCTCAAACCCTGATATTTAGTGTGTCACCTAAGTAAAATACTAAATAGAAAAAGGAAGATAGCCCTATATTTTATATAGGGTCAGCTTCCTTTTTTATTGTTCATGAAATATAGTCACAGTTTAATACAGATATGTTTAATAATATTCTCAGCACCCAGTTAGTGTAGGAGTTAGCACCTAATAAACTATTTTTACTATAGAGGGTCGGGTGCGTTATAATCTCAAGAATTCTGGTAAACCTCTATTTATCTTAGACTTATTCTGTAAGCCCTATTCAATAATAAGACCCTCCTATGACAACACAAAACTTCTCTCAAACCGCCGCTTTCATCTGGTCTGTCGCTGATCTATTGCGAGGTGACTTTAAGCAATCGCAATACGGCCGCATCATCTTGCCATTTACGCTACTGCGCCGCTTAGAGTGTGTATTAGCTGACCATAAAGAAGCGGTCGTCGAGAAGTATGCCACTATCAAAGACCAAGGTATGCAGGAGGACATGATAGAAAAGCAGCTTACCCGTATCAGTAAGCATGCTTTTTATAATATATCTCCTATGGATTTAAGTAAGCTAGGTCAAAGCGATATCAAGGATAATTTAAACACTTATATTCAGTCATTCTCAAAAGACGCGCGTGAGATATTCGAGCATTTTAAGTTTGAAGAGTTTATCGGTCAGCTAGCAGACGCCAACTTACTTTATAAAGTCGTCCAAAAATTTGCCAATACAGATCTAAGCCCTGAGGCGATTTCTAACCACGATATGGGCTTTGTGTTTGAAGAGCTGATCCGCCGCTTTGCCGAAAGCTCAAACGAGACCGCAGGCGAGCACTTCACGCCGCGCGATATCGTGCGCTTGACCACTTCACTGGTATTTATGGAAGATGATGACGCGCTGACTAAAGACGGCATTATTCGCACCATCTATGACCCCACAGCAGGGACGGGCGGCTTCCTATCCTCAGGTATGGAATACGTGCTAGAGCTAAACCCTGATGCGCGTATGAGCGCCTTTGGTCAAGAGCTAAATCCTGAATCCTATGCTATCTGTAAAGCTGATATGCTCATTAAAGGACAAGACGTTAGCCGTATCAAGCTGGGCAATACCTTATCCAATGATCAGCTAGCAACTGAGCAGTTCGACTATATGTTATCTAATCCACCGTTCGGTGTGGACTGGAAAAAGATAGCTGGCGAGATCAATGATGAGCATGAGCAAAAAGGCTTTGATGGTCGCTTTGGGGCGGGCTTGCCACGCGTGTCTGATGGATCGCTATTATTCTTAATGCACTTACTGAGCAAGATGCAGAACACGACTGCCAACAGTGAGCAGAGCCGCGCCAATGAGCACCAAGGTAGTCGCATTGGTATCATCTTGAATGGTTCACCGTTATTTACGGGCGGCGCAGGGAGCGGCGAGAGTGAGATCCGTCGTTATATCCTTGAGGCTGATTTACTAGAGGCCATCATCGCTCTGCCTACTGATATGTTCTATAACACGGGTATTGCGACATATATCTGGATATTGAGTAATAAGAAAGCGCCTGAGCGTAAAGGCCATGTGCAATTGATCGATGGCAGTAACCTATACGGCAAGATGCGTAAATCACTTGGCTCCAAGCGTAACGAGATGAGCGAAGAGGACATTAAGACCATTACCCGTAGCTTTGGCAACTTTGAAGTGGTGGACGCCCGCGTATTAGATAAGCCAGAGGAGGTTAAGTCTAACCGTGGCCGTCAGTCTGCCAATCCTAAAGCCGAACCTGCCAAGACCTTTGCCAGTAAGATATTTGCTACCCATGAGTTTGGCTATCGCCGTATCACTATTGAGCGGCCGCTACGTCTATCGGCTCAGCTGTCAGATAGCGCGTTAGAGACCCTACGTTATGCACCTAAACCGTTCGATATGGTCATGCCAGCGCTGTATGAGGCGTTTGGTGGTAACTGGGCTATTGATAGTAACAGTGACAACTATGGTGACTTATCAGCAGTTACGACTGAGGCGCGTGCGATGATTAAGGCGGACTTTAGCGAGCTAAAAGAAAAGCAAATCAAAGACGTGCTTGACTCTAAAGTATGGCAAGATCAGCTTGAGATCATGAATAAAGCCAAAGCCTTGCAAGCGGCGATCGGTAAAGATCAATTCGATGACTATAACGAGTTTGAAAAAGTGTTTAAGCAAGCGTTAAAAGACGCTGAGGTTAGCTTAGACACCAAAGAGAAAAAGCAGCTGATGGATGCTATCACATGGAAAAACCCTGAAGCAGAACCCGTCATCAAAAAAGCGGTCAAGGTTGCCAATCCGATCTATGGTGCGTTTAGCTATAAGCCTAGTCAATCAGACAAGCCAGCCAAAATCGTAGAGTTCCAAACCGATAGTGACCTACGCGATTATGAAAACGTACCGCTTAATCCTGAGGTGACCACCACTGAGCTGATCGAAAGTTACTTCGCCCGTGAAGTACAGCCGCATGTGCCTGATGCGTGGATCAATAGCGACAAGACAGATGCTATCGATGAAGAGATTGGCATTGTCGGCTTTGAGATACCGTTTAACCGTCATTTCTATGTGTATGAGCCGCCGCGTCCGCTAGCTGAGATTGATGCGGATTTGGATGCTGTTAGTGCTGAGATTATGCAGTTATTGGGTGAGGTGCATTCATAATGGCGAAGTATCAGCGGTATGAAGAATATAAAGATTCAGGGGTTGAGTGGTTAGATGTTATTCCAAGTCATTGGGTTATGAGCAAAATTAAGTATATTGCACCATTTCAAGTAGGTTGGACACCACCTACAGGTAATGATTCTAATTTTATAGGTGAAAATATTTGGGCTAATATATCTGATCTCAGAGGAAAGATAATTACCGATACTGTAAAAAGAATCTCAGATAAAGCAGCTAAAGAAGCTTCTATGGATATAACCCCAAAAGGTTCACTGCTTTATAGCTTTAAATTATCTGTAGGATCTGTGTCTTTCGCTGGTCGTGATATGTACACAAATGAAGCTATTGCATCTTTTACTTCAGATTCCTTGCTGCCACTTGAATATTTATACTATGTTTTACCAAAATTTTTAATTGAAAATGCATCCACAAATATATATGGAGCAAGGATTCTTAACCAAGAGTTGATAAGAAATGCGATTATTCTTAAGCCTACCTATGAAGAAGCTAAAACAATCGCCAATTTTCTCGATTACCAAACCGCCCAAATTGACACCTTAATTGATAAGCAACAAGCCCTAATTCAACTGTTAAAAGAAAAGCGCCAAGCGGTCATCAGCCACGCCGTCACCAAAGGCTTAAACCCTGACGCGCCAATGAAAAATTCGGGTGTTGAATGGTTGGGGGAAGTACCTGAGCATTGGAATGTTGCAGGATTTAAAAAATACTTAAACTCAATTATAGATTATAGAGGTAAAACTCCAGAAAAAGTTGATTCAGGCAAGTTCCTCGTGACTGCTAGAAACATCAAAAAAGGAGAAATAAATTATGAGGCTTCTCAGGAGTATGTTTCTGAAAAAGACTATCCACAAGTTATGAGCAGAGGCATACCGGAAATTGGTGATGTTTTATTTACTACGGAAGCACCACTGGGTGAAGTAGCTCAGGTTGATAAAACAGACATTGCACTTGCTCAAAGAATTATTAAGTTTAGTGGTCAAAACGGTATTTTAGACAACACCTATTTAAAGTTTTATATTATGTCGAATGCTTTTCAAGATAGCCTAATGACATTTGCTACAGGTTCAACTGCACTAGGAATAAAATCAGATAGATTGTCTTATCTAAGACAGCTTATTCCTCCTTTAAAAGAACAGTTATTAATTACTGAACATATTGATAGAAACTTAAAAGCGTTTGACGTTTCAATGATGAAAGCAGAACAAGCCATACAACTTATGCAAGAACGCCGTACCGCTTTAATATCTGCTGCTGTTACGGGTAAGATTGATGTGAGGGGTTGGCAAGCGCCTGATAGTGAAGCTTTGTAAGGTGTATTTTACATTACTAAACCATAGTAGCGAGCAGTAAGTTTATGACATAAAAAATAGTAGGGAATAAAATGAGTAATATTTTGCGTGACTTACCAACGCTTTATGATAAAGCCCAAGGACTTCAAAACATTTTGATTTCTAGAGCTACTGGTGGTGATAGTAACGATACCGATTACGTTATATTAAGAAAAACGATCTTAGAATCAAAATTTAGTAATTTAGTACCTGACTTTGTTAGACATGCAAGGGATTTAAACCAGTTTTGGCAGATGATAAAACATAGGTACGACTCATATGCAGAACGTAGAGAGTTTATATATAGCCAGTTTCAAGATTTAATTGAATCAATAGAGTTTGATAAGTCAGGAATGAGCCCTGCTTTTGAGAAATCTATTGAGATTATAAACTCTGACTATATCGATGGAATGTGGAAGAGAGCTATTGACCGTAAAGTCAATGATCCAGAGGGTGCAATCACTTTATCTAGAAGTCTTATTGAATCTGTCTGTAAGCACATCTTAGATCTTGAGCATATTTCTTATGAAAAAAATGCTGATTTATCAGAGTTATATAAAAGAACCTCTGAGCTACTAAAGATGTCTGCTAGTCAATATGAGACAAATTTAATCTTCAAACAAATTCTTGGTGGGTGCTCAGGTATAGTCAATGGCTTGGGTCTATTGCGTAATAATGTCGGTGATGCTCATGGGCAGGGTGTTGTTAACATACAGCCCAAACCAAGACACGCTGAGTTAGCAGTTAATTTAGCAGGTTCGATGTCACACTTTTTATTGTCTAGTTATGAAGAAAGCTATAAGGGTAAATGATAGTTTATAAGCTTTTAATTTTAATCAACATGCGCTTAATAAGTATGAAAATAAACAAAAGGACTTCAATTATGAAGGTGATTACCATAGCAACTATCCTTGCCTCAATAGCATTGCCCACTATCGCTCAAGCACAGACCTACAAATGGGAAGATGATTTTTGCAGTATGAAAGGTGACTTTGATAGTAAAAAATATACCGCTAAGCAAATCAAGAATTCACATTTAGTATTAGAAAGCTTAACCAGATCAAATCTAGATAGCTTTTTTCCACCGATGGATATTGAGGCGCTAGACAAGTTATCGATGAAAGACTTAGACAAGCTTACTGAAGAATATATAAAAGTTAAGAATAATATTGAACGACTTGATGTGGTGCCTGAAGCAAAAGGTTATAAGCAAGAGTTGGTCAAGTCTATTGACGGCGAATATAAACAAAATAAATTGACGATTTTGGGATATCTGAATCCCAGTGAGGCACTCAAGCAAAGCCCGCAAATGTGTAAAACTTATATTGAGCCGTTATTAAAGAATGAAACGGCTGTGCAAAATAGATGGAAGCAGTTTGTTGAAGAGCAAATTCAAGAACAAGCAGATATCACAGACGATGGTGGTAAGTATTACCGCAGTTTGGCTACCAAGCGCTATCAGGAAGAAAAAGCTAGCAACCCTACTAAGTACGCCAAGATAAACTTAGTGACTTTTGGCTTTGGTAATTGCGTCAATGATCAGGTCTATCATGCTGACTCTGAAGTGGTATTTAAAAATCAGCAAAAACTGAATAAAGCGTTATTTGGTAAAAGCTTTAAGCAGATGTGCGATGAGCCGTAAAACTTGGATTAAGTTTTTTAATGAAGCCGAATAAACCGCCCAACTCGTGCAAGTATGCCGCACCGCTTTAATGTCGGCTGCCGTCACGGGTAAGATTGATGTGAGGGGTTGGCGGGCGTCTGATGTTGATAACCTAAAATAAATTTAGTTTCATTAAGGGAATGTTATGACATTAGTAATAGCTGGATATAGTTACGGTGATTTTGAGCAGGAAAGTATTTATTTTGCTAGTGATAGCAACATAACTCAAAACAATGTCGTAATGGTCAACGGTTTCAAAAAAGTTATTGAAGTACCTATTAAGATGCAAGGTTTGAGCTTCAGTGGCGAATGGTTCAATGATTATTATCATAAATCTAAGAATGATGCTGTTTGTGCAATAGCATTTGCTGGAAGCACATTAGTGGCTCAACATATGATTAACTCTATAAAAAATCATTTGTCTGAATTATATCCATCCTATAGGAATGGTAAATACATTCTCGCAATGAGCTGTGAAGGAAGTAAGCAATTAAGAAATGGAGATTATGATGAAAGTATGTTTTTACCTAGACATATCAACTCATTGATCAACGCTGATTATATTTCCGATGTGGTAGGACACTCAATTAATGCAGTTTTAGATAAAGCTAGAAAACATACCTCTATGAGAAATCACTTTGGTGCTTATCAAGCTGAGTTTCTTTTAGGCATACAATGTCCCCAAGATAGAAAGTATTATTTATATAAATACGAGATAGTTGAAGATCCAATATTAGAAGCAGTAGTCAAAAAGACTGTTATTCGAAGAAATGCCATAGCAATGATTGGCAGCGGTAAATTTAAGCAAGATTACTTTGAAAAAGTAGTTTTTAAAGAAGCTTTCGATAATCGTATTTTTACTAAAAATGATTTTCAGATATCTTCTTTAACACATGAATATAATAGCTTTTTTGGAACTCATGGCTTTGTTTATGCTGGTAAAAGAGTTTTTAAATTACTTAACGAGGTTATAGATTATGAAAATTCTACTAGGAGTAATATTATAGGTAAGCCTAGTGGGTTATTTGAATTACAAGATGGCATTCTTAAAAGAGTTGGTTTTGAACGATAAAATACTTACAGGGCAACGAGATTACTCAGAGCATTATAATAACTATAAACGGACTTAACGTAACCGACACCACTTACGAATCTGTCTTTCAAGCAGACATCGTTACTCAAATGCAGACGCAAGGCTGGCAAGTTGGTAATGCTAGTGGCTATACGACTGAGACAGCACTCTATGAGCAAGACGTGCTGGACTTTGTATAGAGCAATTAGCTGGGATAGTAGATGAAGTTTACATCCTGTTTATCTTAGCGACTTTAAGCATGATTTGAACTGAGAGTAGAGATTCCTATGAAAAACAGCGCTATAAAATACCGAAAAATAAGAGGCATCAACCGCCGTAAACGTGCTATTGAGCAATGGGGTGATAATCGTAAGAGCCTTAATATTAATCTACTGACTCAAGAAAAAAGAGACTACGTTAAGTTTCGGGTACAACCATGGTCGCGCTTACCTTTAGGCAGTAGTGTTTATCCTGAGCCAACAGGTGACTGTGAGTATTTACTGATTAAAAATTTGCAAAAAATCTATCAGTCATGGAAAGACTCGCTAGAAACGTTGCAAACTCCTTACTATCTACAAATTTGGCTATACGAAGATTATATCAGTCGATCCCAAGTGGTTTGTGCGATAAAGGCTCATAAAAACTTTTATCAGAATACTTTTGAGTCAGTAGATAAACAGCCCCAAAATGGTATTCAAAGCTCTATTCATTACAATGCAAACACTGCTAAGTACTTAGATTGCCATATCTGGCAGCTCAGTCGGCATATTGAAGCTTATGATATGACCGATGAAGACAGTAGAGAAATGGTGCAAGAGACTGACCCTAGTAAGATATTGGGAACAGAGATTATTAATGGTCGAGAACATAAGATCGTTGAAATTAACAAAGTTTGGTTGATCTCATAAGCCTAATTTATAACCCAATAATAAGAATCATGTCATGACTCAGACTAGCACTGCTACTAACGCCCATAACATCACCTACGAATCTGTCTTACAAGCCGATATCGTCACTCAGATGCAAGCGCAAGGCTGGCAATTGGGTAGTCCTAGTGGCTATCAGGCAGAGACGGCACTTTATGAGCAAGACGTGCTCGACTTTGTGCAGACTACCCAGCCGCAGGAATGGGAGAAGTTCTGCCGCACCTTTCCTATCGACTCTGAGCGCCACTTTATCGCCGCCTTAGTCAAGCAGCTCAACAAAGCGGACGCGCAAGCTACCGATAGAGCCTCGCGCACTTATGGCACATTAGGCGTATTGCGTCATGGGCTTAAGATTCGTAACGCGCGCTTCTCACTTTGCCAGTTCAAGCCTGAGCACAACCTCAATCCTGAGACCATGGCGCGCTATGAAGCCAATATCTGCCGTGTCGTCCCTGAGGTAGTGTATAGCCCTTATACCAGTCTTAAAGACGGCGCTGACGCTAATGGCAAGGTCGCTAAGCGTAACCGTATCGATATCGTGCTATTCGTCAATGGCTTGCCTGTCACTACAATGGAGCTAAAGTCGGAGTTTAAGCAAGCGGTACAAAATGCCATTACTCAGTATAAGAAGACCCGCCTGCCGAAAGACCCTGATACTAAAAAACCTGAACCACTGCTGACCTTTAAGCGCGGCGCACTGGTACATTTCGCCGTCAGTCAATATGAAGTCTATATGACCACGAAGCTGGCAGGTGACAGTACTTACTTCTTACCGTTCAATAAAGGCACCAGCGAGGGCGGCGCGGGTAATGACGTGCCAGCCGATAGCAGCCGTTATGCCACCGATTACCTATGGAATGAAGTGCTGACGCCAGAGAATTTACTTTCGATCCTTGGGCATTTCGTTCACTTGCAGATTGAAGAGGTTGAAGATTGGGAAGGGCGCAAGTCTAAGAAGGAGAGTTTAATATTCCCGCGTTATCATCAGTGGGACGTCGTGACCAAGTTGGTTGATGCGGCTATCGATGAGGGCGCGGGTCAAAAGTATCTCATTCAACATAGCGCAGGCTCAGGTAAGTCTAATTCTATCGCGTGGACAGCGCATCAGCTATCGACTTTATATAACAGTGACGGCGATAAACAGTTTCATTCTGTCATTGTCATTACTGACCGTACGATACTGGATCAACAACTACAAGATACGATCTTTCAGTTTGAACATGCCGATGGCGTGGTTGGACGTATTAATAATAAAGAGGGTGAAGGGTCAAAGTCTGAGAAGCTAGCCAGCGCCTTGGTAAACTCACAACCGATTATCATCGTCACTATCCAAACCTTTCCGTTTGTGCTCAAAGCCATTGAAGACTCCGCTGTCTTAAAGTCACGCCGTTATGCCATTATCGCTGATGAGGCGCATTCCTCACAGACAGGTACTACTGCGCGTAAGCTCAAAGAAGTGTTAGTGTCTGGTGATAATGACAGTGACAGCAATGATAAAGATAGCGATCAGGTACTATCTAGTGAAGATATGCTAGATAACGTCATTGCCGCGCGTCGTAACAGTCCTAATTTGAGCTACTATGCCTTTACCGCTACACCTAAGCCAAAAACGATAGAGTTGTTTGGACGTGTACCTAATCCTGATCTGCCACCGTCAAAACAGAACGTACCTGAGTCTTATCATGTCTATTCAATGCGCCAAGCTATAGAAGAGGGCTTTATCTTAGACGTGTTAAAAAACTATACCAATTACAAAGTGGTCTATCAGTTAACCCAAAAAATTGCTGCTGAAGACAAAGAAGTCGATACCCGCCGCGCGACTATCAAGCTTAATAACTGGGTGCGCTTGCATGATCATAACATCGCGCAAAAGGTTAAAGTCATCATTGAGCATTTTAATGAAAACATCAAAGGGTTACTCGGCGGGCAAGCCAAAGCTATGGTCGTGACAGGTTCACGTAAGGAGGCAGTTCGCTACAAGCTCGCCTTTGATCGCTATATTACTGATCACGGCTATAAAGGTATCAATGCTATGGTAGCGTTTTCGGGTGAGGTCAGCTTTAACGCTGATGATCCTGATAGTAGCGCCTTAATTGATCAAAAATTTACTGAGCATAATATGAACCCTAATCTTAAAGGGCGTGATATGCGTAAAGCCTTTGATAGTGATGATTATCAAGTGATGCTAGTGGCTAATAAATTTCAAACAGGGTTTGATCAGCCCAAATTATGCGCCATGTACGTGGATAAAAAGCTTGGCGGCGTAGACTGTGTGCAGACGCTCTCACGTTTAAACCGTACATATGCTGGCAAGTCAGTGAGTGGCACCTTTGTGCTCGACTTCTTTAATGATCCAGAAGACATATTAGAGGCGTTTCAGCCGTATTATAAAAATGCTACTTTAGATGATGTGTCTGATCCTGATAGTGTGTTTGATCTGTATGAGAAGCTATGTGCTGGCGGTATATTCGATTGGCCGGAGGTTGAACAGTTTGCTATTGCTTTTTACGCCAAGAACAAATCTGGTGCCGCTGTCAGTAATATCTGCAAGCCTGCCGTTGAGCGTTGGCAAAAACGCTATAAAGAAGCAAAAGAGCAGGCTGCCAATGCCAAGATGCTACTAGAACGAAGTAATGCTACTGGAGATGCGGTGCTGATTGCTAACGCTGAGACCGATTATAAAGGCTATAAGGTGGAGCAAGACGCACTTGAGCTATTTAAGAAGGATCTGACCACTTTCACGCGCCAGTATGAGTTCATGTCGCAAATTGTCGATTATGATGATAAAGCGTTGGAGAAGCTGAGTTTGTATGCTCGTCACCTGCAACCTATGCTACGCGAAAAGCTAGATGATGACGACGACGTTGATCTTAGTAATATTGTTATGAGTCACTACCGCTTATCTAAACTTCGTCAACAAGATTTAAAGCTGCAAGAAGAGAGTATTGATCTAAAATCAGGCAGCGGCGGCGGCGGTAGAGCGAGGGACAAGGAAGAGGATTTGTTATCGCAAATTGTGGCGCGGCTTAATGAGATGTTTGATACGGAAAATCTAACCGATAGCGATATGCTCAACTATTCGCAAACGATATGGGATAAGATTAAAGAGAACGATATCGTCATGCAGCAGATTGCTAATAATCCAGCGGATAAGATTATGTTAGGTGATTATCCAGATGCCACGCTAGACGCTATCTTTGATAGCCAAGAAGCGTATCAGGAGATCACTAAGCAGTTGTTGTCTGATTCTAATCGCTTAGCGCAGTTTACGCGGTTCTTATTGGATAACAAATTGAGTGCTTAATAAAGATAAGCTTTAAATTATGCTTGGTTAACTAAGAAAGTATGAAAATACACAAAAAGGTAATGCTAGCTTAAAAGTCAAAATAATTAAGGATCAATATGGCTTTTATTTGCATAAAAAATGATGAAAAAATCTATAGTTTTATATATAGTTTAAAAGATTGGATAGCTTTAAAAGAAGATAAAGCGTCCAGTTTCAATATGGCTTGCTGTGGTAATCAGGCAATACTAAAGACAAGTAAGCTAGGTACGCAGTTCTTCGCTCATAAGGCAAAACCTAAAGACTCTGACTGCTCGACTGGTGGTGAAACTGCCGAACACATGCATATCAAATATCTTGTTATGAAAGAATTAGATAGAAATGGTTGGAATGTAGAAGTCGAAAAAAGAGGGGTTACCCCTAGTGGTGAGGAATGGATAGCAGATATCTACGCAGAAAAAGGTAAAGCGAAGATTGCCATTGAAGTGCAATGGAGCCCTCAAACTTTTATAGAAACAAAACGCAGACAAGAAAAATATGCTCAATCAGGTGTAAGGTGTGCGTGGTTGCTTAGAAGTGGCTCAATTAAAGATACGAACGCAATTACAGGCGATTATGCTTATAGTACGAAAGACATACCTGTATTCTCTATTTATAGAAATAAGACACAGGACAATCAAGCTTATATGATTTATAACGTGAATAAGCTAGACAGCAACAGTAGTCGGTACAACCACTGTTCATTTAAGCCTATTACACTACCATTAGAGAATTTTATACAAAGATTGGTTTCACAAGGCCTAGTTTTTATACCTTATGAGCGATTCACCTCTACAAAGTTTAGATTTAAATCCAACGGTATCACTGAGATGACTTTAGGGGTGAGTAAAGACTCTTGCGCTAAATGTGGTTACTCCAATCCGATAATTTCTGAGGTGGGATACAAAGAAGACTATAAAGTACGTTCTAAGAAAATAAAAGATTGTAGCGATAAAGAGCTTAGAATTATTAATACACATTTTTCTAAGCATTATGTTTTTTCACCCATAAAAAAGGTGCGTAGTGAAATACTCAACAAAGTTTTTATAGTCAATACTTGTGTTGAATGTGGTTTTGTCATAGATAGAGATGGTCAATATAGTACCTATTTAAAAAAATTTTTCACTAAGCCGCTTTTTATAAAGTATTTAGGTCTTAATACAGAAAAATTCTATACTTCGAATACAACTCTTAATACGGAATGTGTTTACCGTGTAAACAACAGTTTCAAAATCAAATATAACGAGAGTTTTGAGTTTGGTAAATGGGTTACTAGAGATAGTGAACCAGTTTAATCAGAATAATTGGCATATATGATTGTTTATAAAAAATCATAAAATTTAATTCACTACTGTAGATTTTGCAATAGCTACTATATAGGTTTGACAGCAATCAAACGTAAGCCTTTTGCCATACTGCGTTTTTGCAAACCATACAACACCAACTATCTTGAGCACGCATATATAGGATATCTGCTGGCATCTCTACCGGGCAAGCACTTGTGCAGTACTCACAGAGCACATCATCTAAACAAGCGTAACATTGAGCAATCGTCTCAAACAATAGATTTGAGTTGATTCTATATTTCTGACATAGCATTTGTACATGTTCAAGATAATCCTCCTTATGATCATATGCCCAATAATCAACACAGATTTTTTGATCTCTACTATTCTGTGTCATACCAAATTCAAGTTTGATACCCATAGTATGTCTCCTAATCAAAATATCGTTATATGTTCTATCGATTAGTTAGTTGTACAGAACTTTAAAAAACTATATGAAGTTATGTCTGTAAGAGGCTCTTAATCACCTCATCTTGAGTCATTCCTATATGCTTGCAATAAAAAGCTTCAATCTCATCTAAAGCTTCACGTAATTGTCGCTGTGATACCTGTATGTAATGTAGTGTCACATCATCACTAGATTTAGCCTCACGATGATTTAGCAGTCTCTTTAGTACAGGATAGGTTACATTAAGACTATTGGCGACAGTGCCAAATGTACGACGTAAATCGTGAGGCGTAATGTGCAAGCCAGCTTTGTCTGATATTGAATGATAACTACCGCTCAAATCTTTAACGTGGTCGCTATTTCTTTTCAAATCACTCGGAAATACCCAACGCTCTCCATTGCTCAATCTATAGCGTTCACTAAGTATGGCTTGAAGTATTTTTCCAGTAGGCATATGGTAATCAGAACCATTTTTAGTAGCTTTAAAAACGATACGAGCAGCGTCAAGGTCTACATCTTCCCATCTTAGTGTCTGCGCTTCATTTAAGCGAACTCCAGCAAACATAAAAAGCAGTAAAAGATCACGAGCATTATTGCTATAAGATGCTTGTTTGAAAGAACTACCGTCACGGTGTTCAATCAAAGTTTTAAAATATACTCCTAAATACTCTTCTTCAACATGACGAGTACGAGGTTTAATTTTGTTCCAATCATTCTTGGCATTCAGTATTCGAATGGGTTGATCCTTTATTATGTACTCCTCATCGTCATCTAAAAAACTATCTTGACAGTAGTTCCATATAGAGCGGAGAGCTCGCATAGTGGCATTCGCTTGAGCTGGACTAGATTTGCTGATTTCCTTATGTTTTTCACTTATCATAGTTTTAGTTATATCGTTTAACGATATATCAAGCCAGTCATCGAGTCGACCAAGTATTTGCTGATCATAAGTTTCAATAGTACGGCTAGCAAGATTTGGCTTCATCGATTTAAAGTAGGTATATGCTTCATTGAGTGTTGGTATATTACAATCTTGAATGTCTTTTAACTTTGGAGTAGCGTGATAACCATCGTAAACATCAAGCCCCTTTTTTATGTTGACCATCATCGTGCTAGCTTTTTCACGAGCTTCAGTCAAAGTGATTAGATGTGTTTCTTCAACTTCGTCACGATAGAGCTTACCATTGATGCGTTTATGAAGCGTGTATCTCTTAGATTGCTTACCTACACGAAGTGCAAAACCCGTTAATACTTCATCCATATAGATGTCTGTACCACTTGAAGCATATGCAACTGAATCGATAAACTTCTTACTAAGCTTAACTTTCATAATTCATCCGTCACGCCGCAGTTATTATATTAATAGCACTATAATACGTGAACATACAGATGTATTAAAGTATCAAGATAGTATCAAAATTTTATTTGACGCTAGTATTACTCGACCAATTTATAAATAATTCACGCAATAAAAAACCCTCACAATCCATAGACTGTAAGGGTTTCGTATAGTGGTACCGGTGGTCGGACTTGAACCGACACGCTTTTAAAGGCAACGGATTTTGAATCCGTCATGTCTACCAATTCCATCACACCGGCGTGTTAGGTGATAAAGTCTTTAGTGCTAGACTGTATCGAATTGGGCTACAGGGTTATCTCTGTATAGGCTGCGTATTATAGCAGCCTATTTTCGAGCGTCAAGAATTATTTATTATATTTACGATAAAAATTCATTTTTAACCAACGAAGGCGCGTTCAACGGCATAATCTGCTTGCACGCCCATACGTGGCGAGACAGTGAGACCAAAATCGTCCAAAATCGCTGACACTTCAGCGTTAAACGGCATACTACCGCAAATCATTACACGGTCGTCGTCTTTATTCATCGGAGGCAGACCAATATCTTCAAAGAATTTGCCTGATTTCATCAGGTCAGTGATACGGCCAGTATTTCTAAACTCTTCGCGCGTTACAGTAGGATAGTAAATGAACTTTTTACGGAAATCTTCACCAAAGATTTCATCATTTGGCAGCTCTTCTTCGAACATTTCACGATAAGCCAAGTCTTTAACCTGACGCACGCCGTGTACCAAAATGATTTTTTCAAAACGCTCATAGACTTCCGGGTCACGTGCTAAGGCTAAAAATGGCGCAAGTCCCGTGCCAGTTGATAGCATATATAAATGCTTACCCGGTAATAAATCGTCCAGTACCAAAGTTCCAGTCGGCTTTTTACTGACCAATAACTCATCGCCCACTTTGATATGCTGCAAACGCGAGGTTAATGGACCGTCTTGTACTTTAATAGAGAAAAATTCCAGATGCTCTTCATAGTTAGGGCTGGCAATCGAGTAAGCGCGCAATAGCGGTCTACCATCGACAACGATACCAATCATCGCAAACTCGCCATTACGGAAGCGTAAGCCATCGTCGCGCGTGGTTTTGATGCTGAATAGAGAGTCATTCCAATGATGAACCTCTGTGACCGTTTCGGTGCGGAGTTTTGACATAAAGCCCTCGTTAGTAAGTGGTAATGTGTATTCGCAAATTGAAATCTGTGTTAAATAAAAAAGTTTAACGTTATGTAACGTTTTAATAAAATAAAGCGTTTATTGAGTCAGACAAGCAAATGACGCCAGCAAAAACTGTTATTCTAACATTATTATCAGGTTTTATAAGACGTCAGGTTTTATCAAGCCAGCCTTGTTCATAAGAGTAAATCTTGATGCCCGTACTTTATGAATGAAGGCTTTATGAGTGCAACTGTATGAATGCAAGCCATTCTCAATAAATTTCTCGCTCATCATAACAAACTTTAAAGTAAAAATCCGTCTGGCTGCCTGTCTGTAGCATGATAAAATGGAATATCGTTAGCGGATAATTTTCTATGATTGGCGCGTGCCATTTATTATCATACATTTACTTTGTTGGATTTGATTTATGATTTGCCAGACTACTGCATCTTTAAGCCATCATATATCGCCCATTATTGGCTACCAACGTGCACCGCTGTCGCAAAAGTTTGGCGCGACAAGGCAGCCAAATTTGGTGGCGCTTACCAGTGTGATTGAAATGCTCGCGCCGTATGATACGCCAGCAGCATTTGTCGGACTGGAGGATTTTAGCCACATTTGGATCAGTTGGCAGTTTCATCATAACTATCTATATAAAGACAAGTTATATAAAGACAAGCAGACCAGTTTAGATAACCATAAGCAGCAAGAGAAAGTCGATAGCGCTTTTCGTCCGCAAGTGCGGCCACCGCGTTTGGGTGGTAATCAAAAAATAGGCGTATTTGCCAGTCGCAGTATGTATCGTCCATCTGCGCTCGGGTTATCTGTGGTCAAGCTTGAACGCATTGAGATTGTAGAAGGTCGGGTGTTACTTATTATTAGCGGTGCTGATATGATAGATGGTACGCCCATCATCGATATCAAGCCTTACGTGGCTTACAGTGATGCCTTACCTGATGCCCAAAGCGGTTTTGCACGCTCTGCACCAAACTTGTTGAATGTGACCATTACCGAATGGGCTTATGAACAGTTTGTGCAAATTATCGCCAATCAAAGTGCGGATAATATAGCAGCAGAAAATGCTCAAAATAAGCAATCATCAGTCAAAAAAGTCATTGATAGTATCCAAAGTCAGTTGGTAATGTCTGATCTGGATACTATCAAAGCCCTGATAGCACAAGACCCACGTCCTGCTTATCGGCGTACAGAGATAAATACGTCATTTGTTATGCGTTATAAATCTGTCGATATCAGTTTTCAATTGCTGGAATCAGGTGAATTACAAATAAAGAATATTGTCATAATATAATTAAAGTAAATATCAGAGTTATATTAAATATCGCCGCTGACCAAATGCTCTAAACCATAGAAGAAGACAACTATGCCTGCTCAAAAATATTCGATAGTGATTGATTTACGTTGGTGCCTAGATGAATTGTTGGCAGATAGGGTGATTGATCAGCGCGGCTATAATCTCGTCATTACCAGTCGACGTAATAAGGCGCAGCATCCGCTCTTAACGATTAGTGAGTTTGGGCTGCCAAATGGTCACGCGCTTGATAGTAATTCTGAGAATAAATTAACGCTGGCATGGCTTAATCAATGGCTGGCTGCCAAAGCAGATATGCCGCTAGTGCGTATCGATCCATTAAAGGTCGATGTACCGGCGGTGACGCAACTAATGTCGTTTGAGTATGCGCGCTCGCAGCATATTTTACCGATTGAAGTGACGCTTGATGAGGTGGTTATAGGTACTGATCAACCATTTTATACCGATTGGCATAGCAATATTGAAAAGCTTATTAAGTCAAAAAGCTATCGTACGGTCTTTATCAATCCTGAGCAAATCAGTCGCTATCGGCAGGAGTTTTATCAAGTCACGCAAGCGATTGCGGGGGCTAACTCCCTACATAAACGTGCCACAGCGGATGTGACCAATGTCGAAGCCTTGTTGCAGCTAGGCGATAACACCAATCCCGATGCCAATGACCAACATATTGTCAAAGTCGTCGATTGGCTGTTGCAATATGCCTTTGAGCAGCGCGCCAGTGACATTCATCTAGAGCCACGCCGCGAGACAGGGAAGGTGCGCTTTCGTATTGATGGCGTGCTGCATAGTGTGTATGAGATGCCACTCGCCATTATAGTGGCGGTGACCGCACGTATTAAAATACTAGGGCGGCTCAATGTGGCAGAAAAACGTAAACCGCAGGATGGACGATTAAAAACCCGTACGCCCAAAGGGTTAGAGACGGAACTGCGTCTCTCTACTATGCCGACTGCTTTTGGTGAGAAGCTTGTGATGCGGGTGTTTGACCCAGAAGTATTGGTGCGCTCGTTTGCCCAGCTTGGATTATCGGGTAAGCAGCTTGATACTTGGCATGAGCTGACTGCACATCCAAATGGCATTATATTGGTCACTGGTCCGACGGGCTCAGGTAAAACGACCACTTTATATAGTACGCTTAAGCAACTCGCCACTGAGCAGGTCAATGTCTGTACGATTGAAGATCCGATTGAGATGATTGAGCCAGCCTTTAATCAAATGCAGGTCAACCCTGGGGTTGATTTGCATTTCGCTGATGGTATTCGCTCTTTGATGCGTCAAGATCCAGATATCATTATGGTTGGTGAGATTCGTGATGCTGAGACCGCCAATATGGCAGTACAAGCATCGTTGACTGGGCATTTGGTGCTCTCAACCCTACATACCAACGACGCACCAAGCTCTATTACCCGTCTGCACGATTTGGGTATTCAGCCGTTCTTAACCTCAGCAACGATATTGGGCGTCATGGCGCAGCGCTTATTACGAACATTATGCCCGCATTGTAAGCAAGCAGTTGATGTGGAAGCAGATAGTGAAATAGCTATTCAATGGCAAGAATTGGTACAGCCTTGGCGCGCTCCAGTGCCAGCACAAGTTTATAAGGCGCAGGGCTGCGAGCACTGTCGCCATACAGGTTATCAAGGTCGCGTTGGTCTATACGAGATTATGCCATTATCGAATGAGCTAAAAAAACTGGTCGCTGCTGATGTCAATTTAGATATGCTTAAGCAGCAAGCTTACCGCGAAGGAGTACAGCCTCTACGCTTATCAGGGGCAAAACGTATTAGTGAAGGGGTAACAACCATAGAAGAGGTGATGCGCGTTGTACCTTTGCATTAGTAGTTCCGCTATATTGAAAGGTGCCATTGCACTAAAAGTAGGTTTATTAAGCAGTGCTTGAAAAGCGCGCGCTTCAAAACAATAAATACGATACAAATTGAATTTTTTATCTTAATAATTTTTAAAAATGACTATAACGAGATTGTTTATGTTTACCGATAGCCACTGCCATCTTAATCGTTTAGATTTGACCAAATACGATGGTCAATTGTCTGGCGCAATTGCTGCGATGAAAGAAGCCAATGTCACCCGTGCGATGGCCATTATGTGTGATTTTGCTGAATATGATGAGATTGCCAATATCATCAGTACTTATAATGACGAGACGCTACATCTTGGTATGAGTGTCGGCATTCATCCTTGTGAGGATATCGGCGTATTGCAGTCAGCGACGGTCGAGCGTTTGATAAAAACCGCTGATGCTGAGCATGTGTGGGCAATAGGGGAAACCGGGCTGGATTATTATTGGTCAACTGAAAATAAAAAAGAGCAACAAGCCAGCCTTGCGCGTCATATTCATGCCAGCCAAAGCTTGAAGAAACCGCTTGTCGTGCATATGCGTGACGCCAAAGAAGATACGCTTGATATCCTAAAAGCAGAAGGCGCTGAGCACGGTATTATTCATTGCTTTACTGAAGATTGGGAAACCGCAAAACGCGCATTAGATTTAGGCTTTTATATTTCATTCTCAGGGATTGTTAGCTTTAAAAGTGCGCAAATGATTCAAGATGCGGCAAAAAATATGCCCAAAGATAGAATACTTATCGAAACTGATAGCCCGTATTTAGCCCCGGTACCTAAACGTGGTCGACCAAATGAGCCAGCATACGTGCCATACGTGGCAAGTTATCTTGCTGAGATGTATGGCTGTAGTGGCGAGAAAGTCGGCGCACTGACGGCAAAAAACTTTGAAAATTTACTGGCACAGTATCACTAAAATGGTTATGCTATGACTAATCAGTCATTTATTAACTAGCCTTGGGGTTTTATGTTTGAATTATTTTTAATACTAAACCTAACTGCATGATTATTAATGACTATTTAGCAAACATAAGCATATTTCCTTTGATGGTACTGGCGTAGCTGTTATAAAGTTAATCCGCGCACTGCCAATATACTGATATAAAGGACGGTCATATGCATGATATTGTCAGTTTTTAGGAGAAATTATGAGTCGTCAGCACCAGTTCAAGGTACGAGAAGAGAATATCTTAGCGATGGCGGAGCAATTGCTACTTGAGTCAGGCGATGGTGATATCACTTTGGACAGTTTGGCGGACCAGCTTGATTTGGCTAAAGGCACCTTATATAAGCATTTCTCCAGTAAAGATGAGCTCTACCTGCGTATTATTATCCGTTATGAAGAGCAGTTATTTGAGATTAATCGTATTGATGACTGTCCGTCGGCAGGCGTCGCGCGGATGATTTTTCAGCAGTTATTTAATCCACAAAAAGCCATGCTGCTTAACCAAATTGAAGAGCGTTTGGCGGCATCGGTGACGGGTCTGAACCGTTTATTCGGCGAGCTTTATGATATTCGCCGTCAGCGTATGAAGCGTTTGATTGATATTATCAGCGCGTATTTACAAGAGCAGCATAGTAGCTTAAGTACGCGTGATTATTTGTCCTCAATTTGGGCAATGGGTCAAGGCGGCGCGGGATTATTAAACTCAAGTTTTTATCAGCGCTACTTAGGTCGCCGTGATACTTTGCGTTATGCCTTTGTTCAGCAAATGCTTGAGTTACCAAGCCATTATCCAGCTATTGATGACGAGGTGATGGATGAGGATATGCAAGAATTGGTAGAGCAAATAGAGACTGAGTCAGAAGAGCACCGTAATACCAATTACTAGCTTGTTATTATATTTTGAACGAACTCAGCTATTATTTTATAAAAATCTGTGTTGTTATATTCTGTATGGCAGCACGTTAAATTTATCTTCTAACATGTGTACAGATTTATTTTTTTAATCAGTCATGTCTATCGTTTTATCTACATCGTACTCATACCAACCAATTCGGTGTCATTTCTAATAAAACGACGCCATTCTAGATGACCTCTGTATGTCAAAACCGACTTCCTCAATAGCAGCTCCTAACGTACGCAGTCGCATCGGGCAAGCGGGATTTACCCTTGTCGAAATCGTGGTGGTGGTTGTAATCTTATCTATATTTGCTGGCATGATGAGCTTATCGGTTGGTAGTAGTGAATCACGCAAAAACCGAGCCTTTTATGAGCATTTAACAGACTCACTAAGATATGTACGGCTTTTATCGGCTGAGCGCATGCAACCTATGGGTTTAAGCTTACAAGCCGATAAGCAAGGTCAAATCACGCCCGTCATTGTCACTTTATCTAATCCTTATATTGCTTATCAAGCTCAGGCTTCCACATCTTCTAGTGGAGACAGCACACCTAAGAGCGCTATGGAGTTGTCAGTAGATTTGACGAGTATGTCAGCTGCCGCTTCAGATAAAGTGCCCACACCAAGCTGGAATATTGAGCCAGAAGTTAGCCTGCCTGCCTTACCTAATGGCGTGAGTTTAAGCGTGCAAAGCCTAGATGCAGGTAACCGGACAAACGCAGGACAAACGCAAACGCTACAGCCGTGGTTTACCGACCAAAACGTACCGCAAGTGCTATGGTTTGGCACAGGTCAGGCCACGCCTGTGACGATAGAGGTGCGTCATAATTCGCGTTTGGTAGGCGATGTCATTACGATTATGCCCGATGGCAGTATGTCGATAGGACAAGGGCGATAGCTAATGATAGATAAAGATAAAGCTCTAACTACTAATCTAAATAGAAAATCAATTCTACTAACGCCATCACTATCAAAACGTGAGCACGGATTTACCCTGATTGAAGTCATGGTTGCTTTAGCCATTTTAGCAGTCGTTGCCGTTGCCGCGAGCCGTGCGAGTAGTGCGTATTTAAGCTCCGTAGATGTATTGCGCACCCGTACGCTAGCGCAGTTCGTGGCACAAAACGCCGCTGCGGATTTGCGCATTCAAGATACTTGGCTGACTACCAATAAAACCCAAACTATCAATGCCCAAGGTCGCGATTGGCAAGTGACGATGACCGTTGCTAATGCCATCACACCTGCATTAAAACAGGTGAATATCGCTGTTGCCCCCATTATAGACGGACAGACAGGCAGTGCAGTGACGGATATCAATGTAATGCTAAGTAACGCTGATCAAGAGGTTGGTAGTTTGGATTTGAGCCGTCTAACGCCAGATGGAGATAATCTGTGAGAGCACAGCATGGGTTCACTCTGCTTGAGCTGATGGTGGCGATGGCGATATTTGCCATGCTGGCGGTTGCAGGCTGGCAAGTATTTGATGGCGTTAACCGAGCCCGTGAACGGGCGCAGTTTCATGCGGATAATTTAGCGGTTTTGCAATATGCCTATTTGCAATTACAGCAAGATATGAACCAAATGATTCCCTATCAGGCAGTGGATACGCAAGGTGCTAATTCCTTAACTAATAATGCTGCAAGCAATAATACCGAAAACGATAATACTAATAATAGCAATCAAGAAAACGCACCAGCGCCTGAACCCTTTATGAGTTTAGATGGTGAGCGTATCAGCTTTGTTCGTTTTGCCGACCCTGACCCACGTTATCAAAGCAGCGCGAGTGTGCAGCATATCGAATACATTTTTGCTGATGAACGCTTAATTCGCCGTCAATATACCAGTCTTGGCAGTGACAGCATTAGTCTAGATAGTATATTGCTTGAAGACGTCACGGCTGGGCGCTGGCAAGCTTATTTACCTGAAGTAAGTGCCAAGTTCCCCAATAAAGACAGCAGCAACATCAATAACAACACAGCATCAGGGCAGTTGCCGAGTTCAGCCAAAGCAGCGTCTGAGATTATGCTGTTACCAAAAGGGGTTGCGCTTAACTTTACTTATCAGGATATGCCGATTACTTGGCAATGGGCGCTTACCCCGCAGCCAATACCAAATGTCAGTACAAATACCAGTAATAAAAATATTCCTAACAATCCTAATAACCCTAATGGCAATGATAGTAATAATGGTAATAGCGGTAACAACAATAACGGCAACAGTAATGGCGGCACTAATAACGAAGCTGATGGCAATATAGCAGATAATAATTCAGGCAGCAGTAATGAAAACGCCCCATTTGGTCAATGATAGAGGCTATTTATGCCAAGTAAGCTAGCAATGAAGCCGGTTGTACCCATGAATGCCAACTCCCAACGTGGAGTCGCACTACTGACTATTTTGTTATTGGTGGTCAGTATTACTGTGGTTGCAGGGGCGATGCTTGCCAGTCAAAAGATTGCCATTAGGCGCAGCGGTTTATTGTTTGATCAAAACCAGCTCTTACAAGATATCAATGCAGGTCAGCAATTGGCCGTTACTCTCATTCGTGCTGATGCTAAATTAAATGCTACCGATAGCATGCAGGATATTTGGGCGCAGCCAATACCGCCTTATACGTTAGGTGGACATAGCATTGGCATCGAATTACGCGATGAGGGCAGTCGTTTTAATATTAATAATTTATATCACAATGGCGCCGTTGATACTGCTGCCTTGGCAGTCTTACAAAGGTTGCTCACGCAGTTGAACTTAGAGCCTGATATCGCCATTGCCGTCCTTGATTATCAAGATGCCGACAGCGAGGTATATCAAGATGGCGGTGATGAAAGTGTGGTTTATTCTCAGCAGTCTAATCGCGGCGCAGATAAAAATCTGCCCAATCAAGCATTGCTTAGTATTGATCAATTAGCCGAAGTGAAGGGCTTTAATGCAGAAGTATTAGCGGCACTACGTCCCTATATCACGGCGGTGCCGTATTATTTACCCATTAATATTAATACCGCCAGTCCCGTTTTGCTTGCCGCTTTGGCAGAGGGTGCGAGCAGTCAGCAAATGCAGAGCGTTGTTGAGTTGCGAGCAAAACAAGCATTTAGCTCTATTGATGATGTCTGGCAGTTGCCGATATTAAGTAGTGTAAAAGAAGAGCAGCGCAAAGCCTTAACACCATTATTAGCGGTTGATAGCCAAGCCTTTATGGCGCTTATTACCGCAAGTGATAATGCGACGGTTGGTCAAGCAAGACAACGCTTTGCGACTATTATTATTAGCAAAACGGCCGCTGATAGTGATAAAGCAAATAGCAGTAATAATAACAGTAATGAAAATAGTAATAATGATAATAGCGCTGATGGTAATGCTAAAAATGCGCAAAATACTGATAATAAAAAGCCCAAAGAGGTACGCGTGGTAACGCAACGACTTTGGGCATTTCGACCAATTTTTTGATGGTTATAGATAACCACTATTAAATCACTCGTAAAGATTAAGCCTAATTAATCACTTAAACGGGTTTCTTCGGTAGACTTCCAGTTATAAGCACCATAAAACAGCATTTGTGCTTGGCGCGTGCAATTATGAAGCATCAACTGCTTTTTCTTTTCTATCTCGGCCAAATCGACCTCATCATCATGGTCTTCGGTATAGGTCAGCTCTAGCCAGTCAATAATCCAAGAAAAGAACATATTGACCCCAGCTTCAGCCAATAGCCTACGATCATAAGTATTGATATGATTAAAGGCAGGCTGAAGGGCTAAATCCTCTGCTAGGCTTTGACCGTGCTTTTTAATCAGCTCGTTGATGGCTTTACGGACCGCTTCTGAGCCGCCATAGCGTTCGCTGACTAAAAATTGCCAGTAGCAAGGCTGCTCACTGACCATATATAAAAACATCTGAATACTTTTAGCAATTTGACGCTCAAAACTGCGTTTGCGCCCAATTTGCAAGTTTTCACTTAAGGTTGCAAGCGTTCCGCCCAACTCTTCGATAACCAAGGCGCGACCAAGCGATTCCATATCATCAAAATGGCGATAAAACGCCGTCGGTACCACACCAACCTCGCGCGTGACTTGTCTGAGGCTAATTGAGCTAAAAGACTGTCCTGTCATACATAAATCGAGCACCGCATTGAAAAAAGCGTGCCGAGTCTGAAGTTTCTTTTGTTCGCGACTACTCATAATATTTCAAAATTACCTGATAGATGTCTATCATACTCATTTCATTGCGAAAATACGAATAAAATAGATGATTATCGTTGATGGTTTTCTTAAACTGAGGTTTGGCTCGGTTTTAAATTGCTTCTAGACTGGGTTTTAAAGCTATTAATTTAAAACTGATTGATTTTAAAATTATTGCTTAGACGATGGTGCCCCAATGTCCTTGTAGCTCTTGCGCCAATCGATACGCTTCATGGTCATTCATACCAGTGATAAAGTCTAGGACATTAAGCATATTATCATATGTGTTATCAGCTAGGACGCGACGATGCTCATCAAGATGCGGCTGGAGTAATTTTAGCAAACGCTGCTGCTCAAAGGACATTTGAGTCATCGAAGTGCTGGTCTCATTTATCCAAGCCAATGGCATAAAAGCATCGAGCAGGCGCTGCAAGCATTGATTGGCCATCAGCTCCATCCGCACTTTACTTGGGTGATTAAATATCTTTTCACGCGCCAATTGCTTAGCTTGGTTGATGCCGCTTTGTACGGTCGCATCACAATGGGTAAATAGGCTGCCATGTAGCGTCCCTGCTAGCATCGCGTTACTATTGGCTACAAAGGCATCGGTAACGGCATTGACCAAACGCATCATTGCCCGTGCCCGCAGCGATGCCAAGTGCTGCCTGACTGATACGTGAGTGGGTAGATTAAGATTATCGGGGTGCTCGCCAATCAGCTCATAAAAGATAGCCGCAACCTCCGCATAGCTTAGCATATTCAAATTGATGCCATCCTCCAAATCTATCAGCGCATAGCAAATATCGTCTGCCGCTTCTAATAAATACGCCAGTGGATGACGAGCAAAGCCATCGTGCTGCTCGGAGCGTGGTAGATGTAAACAGGCTGCTAACTCTTCTAACTGCGCAGCCTCACTAAAAAAGCAGCCAAATTTTTGCATGCTAGTGGTGGGACCGCCTTGATAAATAGGGTTGCTTTGATAAATAGAGCTGTCTTGATAAACACCGTTGCTATGGGTTGCAAGCCAAGGGTATTTCATAAACGCGCCCAAAGTGGCACAGGTTAGGCGCATACCACCCATATCAGGGTGATGCTCATTGCGGGTAAGGATACGAAATCCCTGCGCGTTACCTTCATAAGCAAGCAAGTCTAACTGCTCATTGCTGTTTAGATTTTGCAAGACTTTTTGACGGTCAGGATGCATAAACCAGTCACGAATGGCGTACTCACCAGCGTGACCAAATGGTGGATTGCCGATATCATGAGCAAGGCAAGCTGCCTGTACAATAACGCCGACATCAGCGGGCGCGACACCATTTGGTAAGCCACCATCTAATTTATCATGCAGCTTTTCTGCCGCCATGATGCCCAAAGAGCGCCCAATACAAGAAACTTCTAGCGAATGCGTTAATCGCGTATGAATACCGAGTTGATTGGTCAGCGGATGGACTTGGGTTTTTTGATTCAGCTGACGAAAGGAGTGTGAAAACACCAGTCTGTCGTAATCTTTATGAAAGGAGGAACGTGCGCTGTCTTGGGCAGGGGCTTTTTTATTACTACCTAAACGTTGGGCGCTAAATAGCTTTGCCCAATGGTCACTGGAATTAAGCACTTGATTAACAGAAGTAGTCATAGTTTATAGTCCATTATTTCTACCATTTTATTTTATCTTTGCTGTTAGAGACGTTAATTACTTTAACGCTATTACCTTTATTATAATAAAAAAAGCCAGCAACGAGGCTGGCTTTTGGTTGTTCTCTACTAAGACTGTGTAAACATACAATCAGCTATTTAACATTAAAAGTTAAACGTTAAACGTTAAAACGGAAATGCATCACATCGCCATCTTGTACGATATAGGTTTTGCCTTCTAAGCGTGATTTACCAGCTGCTGCTGCGCCTTTTTCACCGTTGTATTCGATAAAGTCATCATAAGCAATCACTTCAGCGCGGATAAAACCACGTTCAAAGTCGGTATGAATCACACCAGCGGCTTCAGGAGCGGTTGCGCCAACAGCGACTGTCCAAGCGCGAACTTCTTTTACGCCAGCAGTAAAGTAAGTCTGCATATCAAGCAAGTCATAACCACCGCGAATCACTTGGTCAAGGCCAGCTTCTTCCATATCCATTTCAGCCAAGAAGTCTTTTTTATCATCTTCATCAAGCTGAGCAATTTCCGACTCGATTTGGTTACATAATGCAATCACGATAGAGTCTTCGCCAGTGGCATAGGCACGTACGGCATCTAGGTACGGGTTATTCTCAAATCCATCTTCACTGACGTTAGCGATATACATGGTTGGCTTTAAGGTAATCAGACCATAACTTCTGATCATTTTTTGCTCATCTTTGTCTAGATTGGCACCGCGAGCGGCCTGACCTTCCGCTAATAATGGCTCGATTTTTTTGAAAATATCGAGCATAGCGCTCGCGTCTTTATCACCGCCTTTGGCTTTTTTGGTTAAGTTGTGGATAGCGCGCTCAACGGCTTCCAAATCGGCCAAGGCTAATTCGGTATTGATGGTTTCGATATCATCAATCGGGCTGACTCGGCCGTCAACGTGGACAACGTTGTCATCGTCAAAGCAGCGTACCACGTGCGCAATCGCATCGGTCTCACGGATATTGGCTAAAAACTGGTTACCCATACCTTCGCCTTTTGAAGCGCCCGCAACCAAACCTGCGATATCAACAAACTCCATCGTCGTCGGTAGTACGCGCTCAGGCTTGACGATATCAGCCAGTTTTTTCAGGCGTGGATCTGGCACAGGTACGATACCCGTATTGGGATCTTTGGTACAAAAGGGAAAATTTTCAGCGGCGATACCCGCTTTGGTCAAGGCGTTAAACAGGGTGGATTTACCCACGTTTGGTAGACCGACAATGCCGCAATTAAAACCCATAACATGCTCTCAATATATTAATAAAATCAGCCAGTATAAGACTTGGTGCTTAGTCATTATCAAGCTCAGTAAAATAGTAACTCAAAATTGGGCGTATTGTAGCAAATTTCAGCCAAAATGGGTGAGGTTGTTATGCTTGCTGTTTCAATTTTTACGGTCAATAGCAATACTTGATAACGCCATTTAATACCGCCATTTAATATCAATACTTGTTATCAACGAAGCTCAGAGCTTTATCTATTATGATAAGCTATTAACTATAAATGATGATTTACGCTGCTGCGCTGTCATCAATAGATAGCACGACAAACCACACCAAAGGCAATTGTTAATAATGAGCACCATTTTTGCTACCCACCATTATAATTATCCGCAGAATTTCGTTGACATGAAACCTAAGCTTACGCGGCTTGAGCAGGCGATTAAAAAGCTCGAGGCCAATTTGATAAATGCGGATACTGAAATATTAGAACAAAGGCTTGCCAGTCATTTAGGTTTGCAAGTGGATTACGCCAGTGAGCTTAATGCCAACCAACTATTGGCTGCCACAACTATTGAGGGCAAAGTATTGGTCATCGCTGGTGCGGGCTCTGGTAAAACCAAAACGTTGACTTATAGAACCAGTTACCTGATAGAAAACGGCATAGCACCAAAAGAGATTTTGCTATTAACCTTTACCCGTAAAGCGGCTAATGAGATTAAAAGTCGGGCTAGAACTTTACTGGCAAGCCGTCTCGCGGATAATAGCCATATAAATGGCAAGGCGCTAAACGATATCACTAGCGGTACTTTTCACTCTTTTTGCAACATGTTATTGCGCCAATATTCAGGGCTGCTTGGCATCAACCCGCGCTTTACTATTTTAGACACGGGCGATAGTGAAGACGCTATCGATTTAATTCATAAAGAAAAGAAGTATCCAACCAAGATAACCAATCAGGCATTTCCGCGCAAAAAAACGTTGCAAAATATCTTTTCAACTTCTAGAAATCGCCGTATTCATATCCGCGATTTAATCGAAAGCACTTATCCTGATATCGCCGTGCATATTCCCATTATTGAACAATTGGCCGTTGACTTTCATGAGTATAAACGCGCCAACCATTTATACGATTTCGATGACATCATCAGCCAAGTGGTACGGCATCTAAAGCACAATGACACCTTTCGACAGCTACTACAAAAGCAATATCGTTATATCATGGTCGATGAATATCAGGATACCAATATCCCGCAAAAAGAGCTGATCGACCTTATCTGTGCGCCTGCGTCAGTGTCGCTGATGGTGGTTGGTGATGATAACCAAAGCATCTATGCCTTTCGCGGTGCCAATTATGAAAATATCTTATTGTTTGGTGAAAGTTACCCTGAAGCAAAACTGATTAAATTGGAGCAAAATTATCGTAGTACGCCAGCGGTTTTAGATTATATCAATGCCTTGTCCGCTCAAATAACTTTAGGTTATCAAAAGCAGCTGTACTCGGGCGTGTCAATAGCAGGCACAAAGCCTGTTTTTCGCCGTCTCAGTGACGAAACCAAAGAGGCAAAATATATTGCCGATAAAATTATTGAATTAAAACCGGACTATGATTATCAAGATTTTGCCGTCTTGTGCCGAACGTCCTTTCAATCTAACTACGTTCAGCTTGAATTTATGGAGCGCAATATTCCATTTATTGTCGTAGGCGGCATCCGCTTTATTGAAAGACGCCATATCAAAGACGTCTTAGCGTTTGTCAAAATACTCTATAACCCGAATGATACGATTGCATGGCACCGTATTTTGACCTTGTTTAAAGGGGTGGGGGCGGTGACGGCGACGCGCTTGACCCAAGCAGTTAATGCCGATAACAATTCCTTCGAGCCTCTATTAGCATCGTCATTTGCGAAAAAAAGCCCACAGCTTAAATCATTGCATGCGACTTTAACCAAAGCCAGTCAGGCCGCATCGGTCGAAATGGTTATTGAGCTGATTCTAGATTTTTATATTCCTGTGCTAAAAACGATTGAAGAGAATTGGCGCGAACGCAGTGAGGACTTTCGGGTACTCAAAAATTTGGCCACAGAATATGAAAGTCTCGATAAATTCTTAGAAAACCTTGCCCTTGATCCGCCGAATGATTCAGTTGCGACAGCGGGCGAGCCTGAGAAAGGAGAAGATAGTAATGATAAAGTTACTATCTCGACCATTCATAGTGCCAAAGGGCTCGAATGGCCAGTTGTTTTTGTCAATTCATTGGTCGATGGTATGACGCCGCATCATCGCTCGCTCAATGATTTCGAAGAGCTTGAGGAAGAGCGTAAGCTATTTTATGTCGCTTGTAGTCGTGCTAAGAGTAGGCTGTTTTTAACAGCACCCGATTATTTTTCGAGCTATTCAGGATACTTTGATAAGCCCTCACGGTTTATCGCTGAGCTGCCTGCTGATAAGTTGACGGTCGAGACCAGCAAAAGTCTTTTAGAGACGCTAGCGAGTGAGGATCCGATTTGGTGGTGATTGATTAATGATATTTTATTTATCCAAAACATGCGTATTTTATTAATCACATCTTCATTATTCCTATCAAAAATAGCTTCCACTTAAACGCATAACCAAAAGTATTGAATAGCAAAAATATTTATATCATAAGGGTTTAATCTTGCGCGCAATGCGTTACTATTACTACCTTATATATTATTTCTCATATTTTATACTTTGTATTAAGACCTTAAAAAAGGACACGTTATGCGCTATGAAGTGATCGTTATCGGTGCAGGTATGGTCGGCACCTCAGTTGCTTGGCATCTACAAAAAAATAACGCTCAAGTTTTGCTATTAGACAAAAAACTACCGGGCTCTGAGACTTCATACGGTAATGCCGGTTTGATTCAACGTGAGGCGATTCATACCCATCCGTTCCCACGTCATCTATCTGAAATGATACGCGTACTGCCGAATCAAGGCACCGATATTCGCTATCGTATTCCGGCAATTTTGCGCTATCATCAGGCGCTATTGCAGTACTGGAAATACTCTACGCCAGCCTCGGTCAAAAAAATAGAAGCCGAGTGGCAGACGCTGATTGAGCATTGCACCAGTGAACACCAAACCATGATTAGCGCCGCAAACGCTGAATATTTGATTAGCCGCAAAGGCTGGTTGCAGCTGCATCGTTCTGAAGAGACTCTGAAAGAAGCCATTGCTGCCGCAATCAAAGACCGTGATCAAGGTGTTGAGCACAATGTATTGACGGTAGATGAATTAAAAGTAATGGAGCCTAGCGCCAATTTTGACGAGTTCGTTGGTGCGATTCATTGGCTCAACTCTTGGCAGGTGTCAAACCCAAGCTTATTGGTTAAATCATACGCAAAAAACTTTCAAGAAATGGGCGGTATCATTAAAGAAAGCGGCGTAAATGAAATTGTGCAAGAGCAAAATGGTTGGAAAGTCATTACCGATAATGACACTTATTATAGTGATAAATTGGTCATTGCCGCTGGACCTTGGTCTAATGATTTAATCAAACCACTTGGTTATGATTTGCCATTGTTCCCGATGCGTGGCTATCATCAGCATTTTAAAGTGACGGAAAAAAACACCATCAACCATAGTATGTTTGATATGGATAAAGGCTTTGTGATGGGGCCAATGCAACAAGGTATCCGCATTACCACCGGTGCTGAGATGACCACGATGGATGCGCCAAAGAACTTTGGTCAATTGAATACCGTATTAAAACTTGCGCGCAAAATTCTCCCGCTAGAAGATGCCGTTGAGAGTGAAGCATGGGCAGGCTCACGTCCTTGTATGCCTGACATGAAGCCAGTTATCGGTCCTGCGCCGCAGCACGACAAATTATGGTTTGCCTTTGGTCATAGCCATCAGGGTTTCACCTTGGGGCCAATGACAGGTCGTCTGGTCGAAGAGATGATTCATGACAAGCCAACACTCGTTGATATTAAGGCCTTTAGTGCCGAGCGTTTTTCTCGCTAAGTTCTTGTTAAGCGCTGTTTAATAAAACATGAGCCGTTTATATATTTGAAAGCTCATGTATTTAAAAGTATTAAAAAATTAAGGATAATAATCCATGCAAAAGCTCCATAGTAACCAACGTATGAGTCAGATTGTGATTCATAACCAGACTATTTATCTGTCTGGTCAAGTGGGTAATGGCGAAGATGATATCAAAGCCCAAACCTTAACTTGCTTAGAGAAAGTCGAAAAATTACTGCAAGAAGTTGGTGGTGATAAATCAAAGCTGCTATCAGCAACCGTCTGGCTAAAAAGCATGTCAGATTTTGCCGCGATGAATGAAGTTTGGGATAAATGGTTCGAAGGCGTCCAGCCACCAGCGCGAGCTTGTGGTGAGTCTGCGCTGGCCCGTCCTGAGTTATTGGTCGAGATTACGGTTATCGCTGCTGAATAAGTACTTCCACTTAATTAGATATACTAGGTGCTTAGGTTGATAGCGAGATAGAGTAAAAGGGTGTGATGTGATATCACGCCCTTTTCTATGAGCTATTTATACAAATTAGTCTATAATCAACACCATCTAACATATTTGACGCGCAACCAAACAGGGTCACCCATTATGATTAATACCAAAATATATAAATCCATTTATGTTTTAGCAGAAAAACTGCTAGAAGCGGACAGTAAAAATGATCAAAAAACCTTTGATGCGCTATATGCGCAGTTAAAAGATCTTTGCATCGAAAATGAAAAAAGCGATAAAGACCATCCTGAACAGTGGGAGACACTGGCTGACTTTACCGAGGATTTGGATGAAGCGCTGGTTATCTATCAAAAGGCGTTAGATAAAGCCGCGGCGATTAATTCAAAAGACCATTTGTCATCGATTGCTTTTTCTATGGCTGAGCTGCAAATCGAATTGGGTCAAACAGATGCTGCCATCAAAAACCTAGAGAATGCTAAAATCAGCGCTAATAAAATCGAAGACAGAGAGTTTAAAGTCGAGATAAATGAGTTGCTAGCAAAACTCTTGGCAGAGTAAATTTAAGCTGTGGTTGTGAGTGCATAGCTAAGCATTATTTGAATTCATAACCGCTACTTTAAAGTAAAAAAGCGCTCAAAGAATGGTAAAACCCACGCTCTAATATGTGGGTTTTGTTTTATCTGTATAAAAATTAGGATGATTTCCTTGAAGACATTGAACACATTTATAGCGCCTACGATTATAAATATAGAAAATCACGAGCTGCATCAGAAGTTACAGCAAATCATCGACCAAAAGACCAAGCCGCTTGGCGCACTTGGATGCTTAGAGACGCTTGCGGTGCAGTTGGGTATGATTCAAGGTACAACCACGCCGCATATTAACCAACCTCAAATTCGAGTATTTGCTGCCGACCATGGTCTAACCAAGCATGGTACATCTGCATATCCTAGTGCAGTTACTGCGCAAATGGTTTATAACTTTTTGCAAGGCGGCGCTGCCATTAATGTCTTAGCGCGTCAGCATAATATTGAGCTAAAAGTAGTCGATGCTGGCGTCGATGCTGACTTTGCACCCCATGCTCAATTGCTCAATTATAAAGTCCGTCACGGTAGCCGTGATGCGCTAACTGAGCCTGCGATGAGCGCAGCAGAGTGCTTAGCTGCCTTAGAGAGCGGCATGAAAGTTGTCGAAAACTCAGAGGGTAATTTGCTTATCGTCGGTGAAATGGGTATTGGTAATACGTCCGCTGCCAGTTTATTGCTGGCAAGGTTGGGCGATATACCGATTAATGATTGCATCGGTCGCGGCACCGGTCTTGACGATACAGGATTACAGCACAAGGTAAGTATTTTAACGCAAGTGTTAGCGCGCCACCGTGAAGCAAAAGCGCCATTCGAGGTACTTGCTGCGTTGGGCGGGCTTGAGATTGCAATGATGGCAGGGGCGCTGATTCAGGCCGCTAGTGAGCGCCGTGTTCTCCTAATAGATGGCTTTATTGCCAGTAGCGCGTTGTTGGCGGCTGAGCGTCTAGCGCCCGGTGTTGCTCAATATGCTATCTTTGCCCATCACTCGGTTGAACCAGGGCATTCGCATTTATTAAAGCTTCTTAATGCTGAGCCATTACTTAATATGGGTATGCGCCTAGGCGAGGGCAGCGGTGCAGCACTGGCGTATCCATTGCTTCAATCGGCTTGTGCCATTATAAATGAGATGGCAAGTTTTAATGATGCAGGTATTAGTGGACAAAATAGCTAATGTCACGATTATCAAAAAAGCCATTAAATCAACTAGAGCCGCCACAGCAACCATTGTCTAAACCAAGCGTTGGTCAATTTATAAAGCATGAATGGCGTCTATTATTGGTGGCGGTGCAGTTTTTGACTCGCTTGCCCGTACCGCAATTTGTCAATTATGATCCGCAGTGGTTGCACCAGAGCAGCCGTCATTTTCCTGGAGTAGGTTTATTGGTTGGGCTGCTCTGCGCTGGCGTATTTTGGCTAGGCAGTATCTTATTTACGCCCTTGGTAGCAGCAGTAATAAGTACCGCTTTTGGGATTAGGCTCACTGGCGCTTTCCATGAAGATGGACTTGCTGATAGTTGCGATGGTTTAGGCGGTGGTCTGACCCGCGAGCGTACTTTAACCATTATGAAAGACTCACGTTTAGGAACTTATGGTGTACTAGGGTTGGTATGCGCGTTACTTATCAAAATCAGTTTACTGACTGCCATGCCACTATCGGTGGCTATTGTGGCGCTGATTATTGGTCATACTGCCTCACGCTTCTTATGTATTAGCTTACTGGCGCTATTGCCTTATGGCGGTGAGATTGAGCATGCCAAGGCCAAACCGATGGCGCAGCAGCTGACGCCCTTTCAAGGACTATTGAGCAGTGGATGGTTGCTATTGGCTGGCGTACTCGTCCTGCTCCTGTTTCCTACTACCATGCAGCAAATTGGTGTCTGGCAATGGCTATTGGCTTTATTATTAGGCCTCATAGCGACAGACTATATGCGGCGCTTATTACGCAGACGTTTACAGGGTTATACGGGTGATGGTTTAGGTGCGACGCAGCAGCTGAGTGAGATTGCTATTTATATCGGACTTGCTGCCTCTATATCTATACCGTTCATCTGATATAAAAATGATGCTCAAAACAGGATAGTAACAGCAAATGATTTTTCATATTTGGCGCCATCCAAAGCCCATTGCGGCTAATGGGTTTTGCATTGGACAAACGGATATCAGTGTCGATAAACGCAAAATCAAACGCCTTGCTAATAAAATACAGCGCTTTGTGCGTCTGCATCAATTACCAAAATTCATTTGGGTCAGCCCGTTACAGCGCTCCTTAAAAGTGGGTGAGATGCTAGCGCAGCAAGGCTTTCAATATCATGTCGCCCCTGAGCTTGCAGAGATTGATTTTGGTAACTGGGATGGTCAGCCTTGGGCACAAATACCAAAACAAGAAATTGATGACTGGTGTAATAACTTTGCTGATTTTGCACCTAAGCACGGCGAAAGTTTACAGCAGTTATTTGAGCGTGTTGAAAGTTGGATAAATTCGATGGCTAGGCAAAATAGTAGTCATAGACCAATATTGGTCGTCGGTCATGCAGGTTGGATAAATGCTGCTAGTATGATAGTTGCTGGACAAGAAGTGCCGAAGAAAGCCGTTGAATGGCCACGACCCGTCAATTATTTAGAGCATTCTCAACTAGATTTTTATTAAAAAAACTGACCATTTATAATGGCCAGTTTCTTGGGTAATGCATTTTTCAATCTATTTTTCATAATTATATATCTATCATCAATACATAAATAAAAACTGCCTAAGCAATCTTATCAAACCAAGCTTTATTATCTGCTGCACTCATAGAATCAAAGCTAACATAGATACCTTCGTCATCTAAAGTTGCGTACCAATGGTCATCATTACTACCAGTCAGCACTTGAAAGTATTTATTATTCACGATTCTACCAACGGTATATATCTTACCTTCTGAGTAAAAATCATTACCTTGGATACAGATTAATTTGTCGTCAGTATTTATCATAGCGTCCTATTTTATCCGTAGTTATACATTTATATAGGTATAGGATAGCAATTAAGATGTTGATATTAAAGGTGACTTTATAAGCAGTAATTTATTATTAAGTATAGATTGTATGGGTATTTTATTACCAATTATTACTCTCAGATATCATTGTAAGTTTTTATTAAATATTTTATCAGATTTAGCTTGGCGAGATTCAAAACACAAAAAAGCCAGCAACATGATGTTACTGGCTTTTCTTTAGACTCGCACTAAATATTACTCTTCAGAGTAATCTTCGTTCTCGTCTTCAACTTCTTCTGCTGAATCTTGAGTGTCGCCATCTTCTGAAAGAATGGTTACTAAGATACTAGCAGTAACGTCGTGGTGTAGCTGAATATCAACATTATATTCGCCAACTTGACGTAAAGTGCCTTCAGGTAGCTTGATTTCAGCACGGTCAACTTCTAGACCTGAGTTAGTCAATGCTTCAGCGATATCGCGAGTACCGATAGAGCCGAATAGCTTGCCTTCGTCACCTGATTTAGCGCGCATGATAACATTAACGTCAGTTAATGCGTCAGCACGTTCTTGAGCAACAGCTACTTCTTTTGCTTCTTCAGCTTCAAGCTCAGCACGACGTGCTTCGAACTTTTCAATGTTAGCTGCAGTAGCAGGTAGTGCTTTACCCAAAGGGATAAGAAAGTTACGTCCGTAACCTGGTTTCACATCGACAGTTTCACCGAGTTTACCAAGGTTGACGATACGCTGTAACAAAATAATTTGCATGAGTCATTCCTAGTTAAAATTAACGGTTAACCCTGATGGTTATCAGTGTATGGAAGTAGCGATAAATAACGAGCTTGCTTGATAGCAGTCGCTAATTGACGCTGATACTTAGTAGATGTACCGGTAATGCGGCTTGGTACAATTTTACCATTATCACTGATGTACTGTTTTAGCAATTCAACATCTTTATAATCGATGTGAGTGATGCCTTCAGCAGTGAAACGGCAGAATTTGCGACGGCGATAGAAACGTGCCATGAGTATTCTCCTTTAATTAGTCTTCACTGTGGTCGTTGTCGTCACTGTCGTTTTCACGACTGTCAGGACGACGAGTAGTTGCTTTGCGTGCGCGTTTTTCATCGGCATTCTTGGCTAACTGCGACTCTTCAGTGACAGCATCGTCACGGCGCATAACTAGACTACGAATGATCGCGTCGTTATAACGGAATAATTCTTCAAGTTCAGCTAAAGTCTCGCCGTCAGTTTCGATGTTGAAAAGAACGTAATGAGCTTTGTGAATCTTGTTGATTGGGTAAGCCAGTTGACGGCGGCCCCAATCTTCTAGACGATGGATTGCACCGCCGTTGTCTTGAACTAACTTAATATAGCGTTCAACCATGCCGACCACTTGGTCGCTTTGGTCTGGGTGTACAAGTAACACCAGTTCGTAATGTCGCATTATGACTCCTTACGGATTAGTAGCTATTAACCCTATGTTAATAGCAAGGAGATTTATAAGGTAAGCCCAAATTTTATCGGATTCTATAAAAACAATAGGGGATAAGCTTAGTTTATAAAGCGCCGTATTATAACAGTACTCAGTGCTTAACACAAAGATTAATCACTAAGCAGCTGTTAATAAACAATAAAAGCAGCAAATACTGCTCTACTAATAAAAAGTGGCGCCTAAACGCCACTTTTTAATATAACTTTATAATAATCATTTTTATAACAAGGTTATAAGTTAATTATTAAATTAATTATTTTACTTTTGGCTGTTTGATTAATTGGCTGCTATCCGCTTTTACCACCAAGGTTTTAGCAAGTTTGTCATGCCAACCGATATTTTCAGGGCTTTTTGAGGCCATATAATAATGAACAATAATGACGACAAAGCCTAAAAAGCTGGTAAATGAGAATAATAAGTTATAAATAATAAATAGCAGTAGCGTACGCATGCCGATAAGCTTGGTAAAAGATGGCAGGCGATGGGTCGTTTGGTCGACGACGCGAATACCGGTAATCAGCTTACCAAGTGATTGTCCACGTAAGGTAATAAACACCAGTTGCAGTGCAAATAGGCCAAATACCATCACTTGTGACATCATCAAGGTGCTGCTTGGAATACTTTCCATTAGCGTCATTGAATACTGATAAGCGGCATCCATATCTTGGATATTTTGAAACTTGGTATAATCCACATCCATTTTGGTTAATGCCATGACTAGCGGAAAAATCGCTAATAAATATAGTAGAGCATTAAGTGCCGTTGCCAATACTCGCGACATAATAGGCGCAAGGACGACATTGCCTACGACTTTATCTTTTGCTGAGGTGGCATTAGTCGTACTAGATTTATTTAATGAGACATTGCCAGTTGGCTTGTATTGACGATTGGTTGTCATGTCCACTTTGCTATTTTTAGCATTTTCTGCCGGACGTTCAGGCTTACCGTATAATCTGTCTAGCGATACAGTTTTATTATCCTGAGCAGTGCTGCTAGCAGAATCTTCTGGAAAGATAGTGACATTATTGATAATAGAGTCGTTATTATCTGCCGACACTATAGGAGCAGGACGGTAGTAAGGCTGGTTGTTGGTTAAATTACCAACACGCTGCCACTGATCTAAGCCTTCATGCCATATCAAATCATCTAATACGACTTCACCAGAGGTCAGCATGATATTGAGCTGATCCAAAGTGTATGGACCGGCTTGTACGTTATTTCGAGCAAGGAAAATCTGCATAATTGCCTACATAGTTAGTCATATCTCAAGTCACTGTTTTTAAAAAGCTATCTTTAAAAAACGGCTTTTAAGTCACTTTTGGTAATACATTATATTAGGGTCTATTTGAAAAAATCAAATAGACCCTAATGACTATATTTTACATGACAATGTGAGTTAACGCTGTGACTGAACGTTACGGCTTACTTCGCTTCTTCACCGGCTAAGAAGAACCAAGTATCTAACACTGAGTCAGGGTTTAATGACACTGAGTCGATACCTTGTTCCATGAGCCAGTAAGCAAGATCTGGGTGATCTGATGGACCTTGACCACAAATACCAATGTATTTGCCCGCTTTATTACAAGCTTCAATCGCCATAGATAATAGTTTCTTAACCGCAGGATCACGCTCATCAAATAGATGTGAGACGATACCTGAGTCACGATCTAGACCAAGCGTCAACTGAGTCAAATCGTTTGAACCGATTGAGAAACCATCGAAGTGCTCTAGGAACTCTTCTGCTAATAGGGCGTTAGTTGGTAACTCACACATCATGATGACGCGCAGACCGTTTTCACCACGTTTTAGACCATTTTTCTCAAGTAGCTCGATGACTTCTTTGGCTTCGCCAACGGTACGGACGAATGGAATCATAATCTCGACGTGAGTCAGACCCATCTCATCACGGACGCGTTTTAGTGCTTTACACTCAAGCTCGAAGCAGTCACGGAAATTATCAGAAACGTAGCGGCTAGCACCGCGGAAACCAAGCATTGGGTTTTCTTCTGATGGTTCGTACAGCTTACCACCTAATAGATTGGCATATTCGTTTGATTTGAAATCAGACATACGAACGATAACAGGCTGATCCATAAAGGCTACAGCCAGCGTTGAGATACCTTCAACCAATTTGTCCACGTAGAAATCAACCGGTGAGGCATAACCTGCGATGCGCTCATTGATGGCTTGTGCAATTTCACGTGGCAAGCTGTTCATATTTAGCAATGCTTTTGGATGCACACCAATCATACGGTTGATAATAAACTCAAGACGCGCAAGACCGATGCCTTCGTTTGGCATTTGGGTAAATGAGAAAGCGCGATCTGGGTTACCAACGTTCATCATCACTTTAAAGGCAAGCTCTGGCATAGACTCAACAGAGTTGGTCTGTACTTCAAAATCAATCTGACCTTCATAAGTAAAGCCAGTATCACCTTCAGCACAAGAAACCGTGACGTCTTGACCATCAACCAATAGTTCAGTGGCATTACCACAACCGACGATAGCTGGAACACCAAGCTCACGGGCGATAATAGCAGCATGACAGGTACGACCACCACGGTTGGTGATGATAGCAGAAGCACGCTTCATGACTGGTTCCCAATCCGGATCCGTCATATCTGATACTAATACGTCGCCATCTTGTACTTTGTCCATCTCGTTTAAGTTGCTAACGATACGGACTTTACCAGCGCCGATGCGTTGACCGATTGAACGACCTTCGCATAGGATTTTAGCATCGCCAGTATTGATGATATAACGCTCCATGACATTACTGTCTTGGCGGCTCTTAACGGTTTCTGGACGTGCTTGCACGATAAAGATTTCACCGCTGTCGCCGTCTTTTGCCCACTCGATATCCATCGCTTGACCATAATGCTTTTCAATGGTCATCGCTTGTTTGGCAAGTGAATTCAGCTCTTCAGTTGATAAAGAGAACTGCATGCGCTCTTCTTTTTCAACATCAATGATTTTTACAGATTTAGTGGTGCTACCTTCATCACCGTAAATCATTTTCTTATGCTTGCTACCTAGGTTGCGACGGATAATCGCCGGTTTACCATTAGCAAGTAATTTTTTCGATACATAGAACTCATCTGGGTTGACCGCGCCTTGCACGACCATTTCACCTAGACCGTAGCTTGAGGTGATAAAGACCACTTGATCAAAACCACTTTCGGTATCTAGGGTGAACATAACGCCGGCAGCGCCAGTTTCTGAACGAACCATACGCTGTACAGCAGCAGATAGGGCAACACCTTCATGCTCAAAACCTTTATGCACACGATAAGAGATAGCACGGTCGTTATATAGAGACGCAAATACTTCTTTAATCGCAATTAGGACGTTATCAATGCCGCGAATGTTCAAGAAAGTTTCTTGCTGACCAGCAAATGAAGCATCTGGCAAATCTTCAGCAGTCGCAGAAGAACGTACCGCAACCGCGATGTCTTCGCCGCCACTCATGGTTTCAAATGACTGACGCACTTCTTGCTCAAGGTCACTTGGCAGCTCTTGCTCAATGATCCACGTACGGATTTTTTTACCCGTTTCGGCAAGCTTGTTGACATCATTAACATCAAGCGCTTTAAGCTCGTTGTTGATTTTGTCTAGTAAGCCTGTTTCTGTCAAAAAACGATTGAACGCATTTGAAGTGGTCGCAAAGCCACCTGGAACGCTGACACCCAAATCAGATAGATGGCTGATCATCTCGCCAAGCGAGGCATTCTTGCCGCCAACCATATCAATGTCATCTTTTCCTAGCTGATCAAGATTGATTACAAGTGCTGTAGATTGCGCTGCCATGATAACTCCAGAAAATAAGGTTATTTAGTAAAGATTATAATGGTCGATTATACCCCTATATTTGGATAATTTCGATACCTAGAACCAAAAAATTCGTCAAAAAGATACAAATTGTGGGGATTGCTACATATTTGTGCGCTAAGAATATAATATTTGCCTGCTAGAATATAATAAAAATGCAGATGTGACTGATTTTATCAGTCATTTAAAAGCACTAATATTAGATAAAGTAGCCGAAATTAACTTAAGGCTGTCATAAAATAGCTTTAAAATTTTCGTGTCTATTTTTCTTTTATATATAGGCGACTATACAACTGTTAAATTCTAGATAACTCTTTAAGCATTGCTAAAGGGTTTAATGAGAGGTTTAAAAGTGAGCTTTATTTTGATGCTGGCTTTTATAATAGCTTTTAAGTGTACGCCTGTAACATTGATTTCTATTGAACGGCTATTATGCGTATAATATAGCGCATAGATACGTGCTAAACGCGCCTATACTAATTAAGTGCTATTTAACAGCCAATGACTATTAAATAGCATGACAAATAAATATCTAATAAAAACTTTTATGATAAGTTTTTATTAGAAATTGCTATAAACGGCTAGCAAGAGCCGATTGAAGATTTTTCAGCGCTAAGCAAAAGCGACTATTGAGGTTTTAACGTTTTAACAAAGGTGTTCACGTTATGTTCGCAAACAATCCGCCCGAAGCAGCCAATCCGACTATTCAAAACAAACAAGCATTGCAAGTAGATAACGACCAAAATATCAGAACAGCCTTTTTTATCTCTGATGGTACGGCAATCACTGCCGAAACTCTCGGACGTGCTATTTTAAGTCAGTTTGCCTCTGTGCCTTTTGAGACTCGAGTATTGCCTTATGTCGATAGCTTAGAGCGTGCTGAAGATGCGGTTGAACAAATCAATACCGCGTATCAACGCGATGGTTTATTGCCATTAGTATTCGATACGATTGTCAGCCCCGAAATTCGCGAAAAAATCAACTCAGCACATAGCTGTAACTTGGATATGTATGAAGGTTTAATCGGTCGGGTAGCTGAAGAGACGGGTGTCGAGCCGGACGGACATTCGGGTCATGCCCATGATAACGTTGATTCTGAGACTTATAAAGAGCGTATCGATGCCGTGCATTTTGCTTTAGACAATGATGATGGGGCACGCACCCGCCATTACCATGCGGCAGATATTATTCTTATCGGCGTTTCGCGCTCTGGTAAAACGCCAACGTCATTATATTTGGCGCTACAATTTGGTATTCGGGCGGCAAACTATCCTTTAACCGAAGAAGATTTAAACGACAATAACCTGCCCAAAGCCTTACGCGAGCATAAACATAAGCTATTTGGTTTGATTATCGATACCGATCGCTTGGTGAAGATCCGCCAAGAACGCCGCGCAGGTAGTCGTTATTCAAGCTATCAGCAATGTCAGCAAGAGCAGCGTGCAATACAGGGGATTTATACCTCGCAAGGTATTCCAAGCCTTGATGTATCCGAGATGTCTGTTGAAGAGATTGCCACCCGTATCTTGCAGATGACAGGTCTTAAACGCCGGATTGGTTAAATATAGTAATTAATAACGTCCAATAAATAGCTAGGGTAACGGTAACAACTTAACTCTAGCCAACATTGCAAAATATCCTATCACAACGTATGGTAGGCACGCTTTAGCGCCATGACTTGACTGTATGTAGACATGCAGACATTAATGACCTAAAAAACAAATAGATTCATAAATTAATAAAGAGGATACGATGGGAAGCAAACCTATAAGCGACGCGACCAACGATATTGGTAAAGACACTCACACCGAAGTGTCTAATAAAGAGAGCGGTCGCGCGCCAAACCCTGAGCATACTGAGGGTAAAACTAAAAAAGCAAAAATTGATCAAACCCATCAGCAAGTCACTGAAGACATCATGCATCATCCTGACTTGGTCAATCCGCTAGATGATATTCGTATTGATATCAAAACCCCTTTTACCAAAGACTCGCAGCGTATCAAAGGCGATAAACACAAATATGAGTATGATGTTGTCGTTTTAGGCGCAGGGCCGGCTGGTGAGGCGGCAGCCATGAAGCTGACGAAGTCGGGCAAAAAAGTTGCGGTTATCGACCCGCGCGAACAGGTCGGCGGTAACTCTACCCATGTGGGTACGATTCCAAGTAAAGCATTGCGTCAATCAGTCTTTAACCTGATTAACTTTCGCCGTGATCCGATGTTTACCAAAGCGATGGAATATCAACAAGTGCCGCTAAACCGTGTGTTGGCCAATGCGCGTCAGGTGATACGCAATCAGGTGACTACCCATACGCGTTTTTATGAGCGTAATCGCATTGATGTGATTCATGGCTGGGCAAGCTTTCTTGATGAGCATACTTTAAATGTCGAAAAAGATGATGGTGTCTTTGAAACCGTCACCTTTAATAAAGCCATTATCACCGTTGGTAGCCGTCCTTATCGTCCTGATATTTTAGACTTTAACCATCCGCGTGTTTTTGACTCTGATAAAATCTTGCAAATGGATTATGTGGTCAAAAAAATCATCATTTATGGTGCAGGGGTCATTGGTTGTGAGTACGCTTCTATCTTTACCGGTCTTGGCTATAAAGTTGACTTAATCAATAACCAAGATCAATTGCTCAGTTATCTCGACAGCGAAATTAGTGATGCCATCGCTCATGACTTTAGACAATTTGGCGTGCTGATTCGCAGTAATGAAGAGATTGACCATTTAGAGACGCATGATGATTATGTGGTCTTGCATCTAAAAAGCGGCAAGCGCATTAAATCAGATGCCATTCTTTGGTCAAATGGGCGCTCAGGTAACACAGAAGGCTTGAACTTAGAAGCTATCGGGCTTGAAGCCAATAGCCGTGGGCAGCTTAAAGTTGATGATACCTATTGTACGGGCGTGGAAAACATCTATGCCGCTGGTGACGTTATCGGCTGGCCATCATTGGCTTCTGCTGCTTACGATCAAGGACGCTGTGCGGCGGCCTTTATGGTTGGTGATAGTGATGCAGAACCGGTATCGAGTGTGCCAACAGGTATTTACACCATTCCTGAGATTTCTTGTATTGGTAAAACTGAACAGGAGCTAACCGATGAAAAAGTTCCTTATGAAGTTGGGCAAGCATTCTTTAAACATCTGGCACGCGCGCAAATCATTGGTGAACGCTCAGGGGTGTTAAAGATTTTGTTCCATCGTGATACGCTTGAGATTTTAGGTATTCATTGCTACGGTAATCACGCGTCAGAAATTATTCATATCGGTCAAGCAGTGATGAAGTGCAAGAGCAATAATACCCTTGAGTATTTCGTCAATACGACCTTTAACTATCCAACGATGGCAGAAGCTTATCGTGTGGCAGCACTGAATGGTTTAAATCGCGTTTTTTAATGGTGAGTTTTTAACTATTAAACCCTAAAGTCAAATACATAAAAAAGCGCCTACTTAATAAGCAGGCGCTTTTTTTGTGGGATTTTTTAATAGCATAAGTGCTATAAAGCTCTTTTTAACTTAAAAGGCAGTCTTGCTTTGCGCGGTATGCCAACGAAAAAGCAGCAGTAATATAAAGTAAAATAGCCACAATCCTGCCAAGGCATAAAATCCCGTTGCAACTTGCGCTACACTTGCGCCCATCTGATTGAGCTGAACAGAGGTATTGATGCCAGGTGTCGTCGGTATTAACCAGCGTATGATTTGTAAAAATTCTGGTAATTGATGGGCAGGCCATGGATAACCACTGACAAAAAACATCGGCAGCGAGCTGAAAATTAAGATTTGCATACTGCGCTCACGCTGGCGGAACCATAGCCCAAACACGCAGCCAAGGGTGGCGACAGTCGGACAAAATAGCAGCAAAAATAACAAGCTGCCGAGCATATTTTGTCCGCGCGGATAATGATGCAGCTCAAAGGTCCAGCCATAATAAAAGCAGCCGATGATAAAGCTGAACATACTGAGCGCTGCAATACGTCCGAGCCAGCCGCGAATACTGGTGGCATGACGACGCTGCTCATACCACGTACCAATTAACATTGCTGTAGACATCAAAAGGGTTTGCTGCAGGATAAGAATAGCGACCGCTGGCACCACGTAAGCGCCATAACCTTCGGTTTGGTTATATAAAGGAATGATCTTTAAGGGCACCGCTTGGGTACTTGCCGCCGCGGTCGCAGAATAAGCTCCTTGCGCCACGCTTTTTTTAATCTCAACCCCTGCTGATACCGTACTGACCGCTTGTAGAAACCCCATTTGGACGTTTTTATTTAGCAAGAAATAGCCGCCATTACCCAGTACGCTGACGCTTGCCGCTTTTCCAGATAGTACTTGCTGTTCAAGTCCGCTTGGAATAATCATATAACCAGCGATGTCATCTGACCATATAGCCTCGATGGCATCTTGCTCATTGAGAAAGCGCTTGGTATCTAGTTGTGGGCTGGCACTGGCGTAACGGACGATGGTTTGAGATAAGTTACTGTTGTCTTGATCAATAATACCCACTGGCACATGGTTAATCACTTCCGCTGAATACGGCCAAGGATAAAAAAAGCCATAAATAATCGGTGCAATCATTAATAATAACATCACGCCTTTATCAGAAAAGACATCTTTAATGGTTTGCAAAAAACTGCCTAAAAAGCTTTGCGATGAAGAACAGTCTTTTGAATCTGCTGCTTCGTTAGATAACTTATCTTTTAGTGATACATATTCTTTTGGTGAGTCAGGCTGTTTTTTTAATATAGACATTAGCGTGCTCCCCAGCGTTCAGGATGTGAGAGCGCGCGTTTGCTCAATAAAGTGGTTAAGAACATAGCAATAAGAGTCGCTAACGTCAGTCCGTAGACAATTGGGAGTGAGATGGCAACGGGTGCTTGCATCTGTAATTGTGCGATATGCAGCTTCAGATAATGGGTGAGTGGTAAGACGTCTGACCAATGCTGAGCACTGTCACTGATGGCGATATAAGGAAATGTCACCCCTGCAAAAGCATAAGAAGGCGCTGAGATAAACCCCGTAGACGATAAGCCCATACGTAATGAAAATGAGGTTAAAGTAAATATTGCCCCAAGCCAAAATGACAGCATCATAAGCAAGACAAGGCCGATATAAGTCGCAATAATGGAGCTAATAGCGAGCGTTTGCTGCGGAGTGGCAAGCCATAACGCCAAAACTGACCATAGACTATAAGCCAGCATCGGCCAAAAGTACTTACCCAATAAACCAAAGAGCAAGATTAAAACACTGGCTTTTCTGGGCTTAATATCTATAACAGAGACGTTATTGTCTTCAGCAGAGGTCGAGGCTGCTATGATTTTGCTGTTTGCAATGTTGCTTTCAGTATTGGTTAAGTCAGGACGACCGCTTGCAATAAAGTCATACCACCGACCGATTTGCTTATCACGTAGCTCACGCCCAATGGTCGTGGCACCGATTACCATGGCCAAGATATGTAGCAGCGCCGGGATAACGGTGGATGCTAAAAACTGCTGATAATCCGTTGCGGCATTAAATAAGCTGATACGCTGAATAGCAATGGGCGAGTAGGCAATCGCTGCTTGTGATGGTGCAATGCCTTTTTTTACCAAACGCTGTATCTCAACGCCTGCCGATAGCGTACCAATCACTGATTGTACACTGGTTTGGATGATGCCAGAGTGGGTACCGTATTGGGCGTTTACTTGCAATACAATCGGTGCAGGTTTGCTGGATGAAATATTGCGCGAGAAATCCTCTGGAATAATAACTACCGCATAAATATCACGTTGCAAGAGCGCCGCTTCTACTGCTGCTGGCGAATGATACAGTTGTTTGACCGTGAGATTCGGGTTGGCTTCCAAATAACGCACGGCGGTATTAGCAATAGGACCGCGATCTTTATCCATTACACCGATGGGTAAATCGGTGATTTGTATTTGTGAAAATATCCACCAAATCAATAGCACGGTCGCAAGCGGTATCCAAAGCACCATGCTCAAATCCCATGGGTTTTTGGCTAAAAAACGTCGCTCGTAGCCCGCACTGCGTACAAAAGAGCCAATTAAACCCTTTTGCTCACTTAACTTCTTTTGCTTAGTCAAGCGCATGGTTTACTCTTGGCTCTGATTAGCAAGGGCTGGATTGATATTGACAACCACGCTCATACCCGAGCGAATACGACGATCAGGAGCTGATGTACGCGCTTTAACCTCAAAGGTACGCACATCAAAACCATCGTTATTATTGGTTGGACGCCAAGTAGCAAAGTCAGATAATGTTGAGGTGGCATAAACGGTAAACTGCTTGGTATAAGGTTTTTCAGGCGATGACAAAGCGGGAATCGTACCCATAAAGCGCTGACCAATCGCAAACTGATTTAAATAGGTTTCGGTCACGTTGAGTATCACCCATTGATCATTGGTATTCACCAAAGTAAGTAGCGGCACGCCTTGACCAATGACTTCGCCAGCATTAACGATGACATTATCCACGATACCAGCAATCGGACTTCTTAGATTGGCTTCCTCTTTTGCGACCAACGCTTCTTCTAGTTGCGCATCGACTTGGGCAACTTGTGCCGTCGCGGCAGATTTATCTTCACTGCGTGCGCCTTCCATTGCCAAGTCGTATTGCAAACGCGCGGCTTCTGTCTGATCCTGAGTAGCCAAATATTGCGCATACGCTTCATCGCGTTTTTGTCGTGCCATCAGCCCTTCTTCATACAGACGATTGACCCGCTGATAAGTGTTTTCTGCCAAATCAGACGCCGCTTTATTGGCTTGCCAAGCTGCTTTTGCTTGCGCAATCTCTTGTGGACGGGCGCCATTTTCTGCTTTATCAAGCTGACTCTGTGCCATTTGTTTACCAGCACGTGCTTGATTTATCTTAGCGTTAATCTCAGGTGAGTCCATCTCAATCAATTGCTGACCGACCGTCACCGCATCACCTTCTGTAACCATGATTTGTGCAATACGCCCCGGTACTTTTGCGGCAATGGACGTCTGCTGCATTTGCATCTGCCCTTGTAGGGTGATGACTTCAGGCTCATTGTGTTGATTGCTTTTATATAGACCATAAGCAATCGTCCCTAATATGAGCAGCACAAAAAGCACCAAAATTACCTTTTTGATCATGGCAGATTTATTCGCTTTTATAGGCTCGCGCTTATAAGGGGGCAAAGCTTGCTCTTGTTCAGTATCAGCGCTATCGACACTATCAACGAAGGCTTCAGTCGGTCGAGTGCCATCAATAGCATCAAGAGGCTTTTGCTCATGCTGACTGTTGTTTGATTCAGCGGCTTGGTCTGAAGCATTTAATTTGCGTGAGTCGCCTGATTCGTTATTAGATTCAGTCATGACAGTGAGATTCCTAAAGCGATAAAGTCGGGAATAAGCAGAATAGGTCTAGCGTTATTTAATCTTGGCATTTAATATTTTTTACTAAATGAGCTATTTGTCATATAAGGTTGGTAGACGAATGTCAGCGGCGTTTAGGTAAGCATTAAAGGCAAGGGGCGTACCGCAGCTTTGCATTAGAGCGGCAAGAGATTGTACATAAGTATTCGCCGCTTGCGCCTGTTCCGTACGTGCTTTGAGCGACTGCGTTTGCGCTTGTACCACATCGATAGGCGTATTTAAGCCTTCTTGTAGTCCGAGTTGACGCAAGCGCAATACCTCTGCTGCCAAATCCACATTACTTTGTAATGCCTGATAGCGAGATTGGGCATTATTGACATCGTGCCAGTTTTTTTCGACCAACAATAATAGATTGTCACTGACTTCAATCTCAGACAGATCGGCTTGGCGTATCTTTGCATTGCTAGAGGCTAAGGTAGCGGTTTTATCAAGCCCGCCCCAAAGCTTCCAACTTGCTGAGATACCAGCGACCCAACTGGGGTCTTTTTCAACTTGTCCATAGCCATAAAGCATGACCGTAGGTTTGTAGCCCGTATCGGATAGTGCGTGTAGCTGCTGAGCCTGCGCCCGTTTAGCCACGACTTTTTGCAGACCTGGATGATTATTCAGTGCCAAATCTTGAAAGTAGTTCACATCAGGCAGAGGACGGCTAGAAACAAATAAAGGTGTGCTTGGTTTAATACGATAATCGGTACGCAAAAGACGCTGTAGTGCCATCATTGCCAAACGCGCATCATTATTGGCATTGACCGATTCGCTTTTCGCATCCGCAAGCGCCGATTGGGCTTCTAAGCGATCGACACGTGAGATAAACCCTTCTTCAAAAAGCCGCTGCGCCATATGGTCAACTTGCTGCACCGTATCATAAGCATCCTCACGTAAATAAGCGGCAATAATCGCTAATTGTGCCTTAAAATAACGCTCAATTAAGGTGTTATAAAGCTCGTTGGTATCCAGTATGCTATCGGCGACGGCTTCTTGGGTGCGAGCAGTGGAAGCGCCGGTTAATGCCGCTGTGCGTCCAGCGGTATAAATGGGCCATACCACTCCTAGACCTGCGCCCGTCGTTGAACCTGAGCGCTTTAAGTTGTAATTATCTGGGATACGGTCACCGACCAACTCACCAAAATCTGGTAAATCTTCTATATTTATGGGTGGGTCGATACTATCAACGCTACTATTCACATCATTGATAATGCCCGTTTTAATCGAAGATAAGTCAATATCGGCGTCTAAGTTATAAGCAGTGGCGGAGACGCGTGCAAATACCAATGGATGATCAATGGTTTTTAGCGCATCGGTTTCATATTCACTGGCAGCAATCGCGGCTTGATTGGCGGCGATTTTTGGTGAAACTTGCAATAAAATATTTTGCGCTTGCTCAAGACTGAGCAGGCTAGACACTTCTAAGGGATAACTGTTATCAATGCTTTTATGGGTGATGGGATCAATAAGGGTGCTTAAAGCGATATTGGGCTTTGCTTTATCTAACTCTATATTAGGCGTCGCAGCTTTATTTTCTATAATACTTTTTTGTGTAGGGCTTTTATAAGTTTGAGTCTGAGTTATTTGAGTGCCGTTTCTTTGAATTGTATTGCCTTGAGTACTATTGTCTTGAAGGATGCTTGGCGTATCCGCGTCAATAATTTGCGTCACTACAACGGGCGCTACTTCATTTTCTGGCATGATAGTATCATCATTGGCGTTAGCGCAGTGAGGCGCGGCTAAGCCCATGAGCGTAACCGTCATCACAGTAGTAGACAGAGTCGATAAAGCAAATTTCATAAGTCACATAAGCCATTAATTAGAATGCAATGTGTTTCGAGCACAAAGTATTTAGAACGCAAAGTGTTTTGAAGATAGTCAAACAGGGCGATATTATAGACTATTAATAGAAAGCAAAAATTGGTTATTCATAACAAAGCGTACACTGTAGTGCCACAATAGTGACGGGTCAATGCTCACTATTCGCTTATTTTACGTTGAATGAGCGTGGCTTTTATGTTAAGTGTTTAACTTTAAGCTAGATAATAGCACTATTTATGGGTGAGGATTTATGGATGAGTGACTAAAGGTTGCTTAAGACAAACAAAAGTACTGGTCATAATATAGATAGTTATAAAAGCAGATGAATCAAACAAGCGCATAAAAACCAAGAAAAAACATTATATAAAATAGGATGTGAGTCATGGCTGGATATATTTTAGCGCTAGATCAAGGTACGACGTCGAGTCGGGCGATACTGTATGACGACCATGCCCGCCCGATTAAAATGGCGCAGCAGCCGACAACTTTAAAAACTCCGCAGGCAAGTTTTGTCGAGCAAGATGCGCAGCAGATTTGGCAAACTCAGATTAGCTGTGCCCATGATGTGATTAATCAGGCAGGGCTGCTGGCAACCGATGTTACCAGTATTGCGATTACCAATCAGCGTGAGTCTATCGTGATGTGGGACAAGCAAACGGGCAAACCGCTAGCGCCTGCTATTATTTGGCAAGACCGCCGTACCGCCAGCTATTGTAAAACGCTTGCTGCAGAAAGCGCGGGCGCTAAGACCGATAATAACCATGATGACATGGCAAGTGAAGTGCAGCGTATCACAGGATTACGTTTGGACCCTTACTTTAGCGCCAGTAAAATCGCGTGGTTGTTAGAAAACGATCCTAAATTAAGAGTACGCGCCAATAAAGGGGAAATCGCTGTCGGCACTATAGATAGCTGGCTTATTTATAATTTAACCGGCGGCGAGCATGTCATCGATGTGACCAATGCTTGTCGTACCTTATTGTATGATATCCATAAACTGGCATGGTCGGAGGAGTTATGTACCTGCTTTGGTGTACCAATGAATATATTGCCCAAGGTACTGCCATCTGATGGCGATTTTGGTAAAACCAAAAAAGGATTATTTGCCAAACAAATTCCTATTCAGGCGGTATTAGGCGACCAGCAGGCAGCACTGTTTGGGCAAGGCTGCCTTGATGCAGGCATGGCAAAAAATACCTATGGAACCGGCTGTTTTATGCTGATGAATATTGGTGAAAAGCCAAAACTGAGCGAGCACAAGCTATTAACCACCATTGCTTGGCAACGTAAATCAACGCCAACTCGTCCAGACAATCTATCCTTTGATCAAATCGTTCAGTCTGGTAGACGTATGCTACAGCCGCCTAAAAGAGAAGTCACTTATGCCTTAGAGGGCAGTGTGTTTATGGCGGGCGCTATCGTGCAGTGGTTGCGTGATAATCTAGGTATGATTCAACAAAGTAGTGAGGTTGAGAGCTTAGCGCGGCAAGTAGATAGTAGTGAAGAGGTAGTATTATTGCCAGCCTTTACAGGACTTGGCGCCCCTTATTGGCGCTCCGATATCAGTGCCAGTATTACTGGTATGAGCCGCGGTACCACCAAAGCCCATATTGCGCGCGCTGCGTTAGAAGCGGTGGCGTATCAGACGTACGATGTCCTTATCGCTATGCAAAAAGACAGTCCTCATCCATTGACTGAGCTAAGAGTCGATGGCGGCGCAGCTAACAATGACTTACTCATGCAGTTTCAAGCCGACTTATTAGGCGTACCGGTGTTGCGCCCCAAAGACACAGAAATCACTGCTAAAGGTGCGGCTTTATTAGCAGGATTGAAAACCGGTCTATATGATGAATCAATAATGCAAGCGTCATGGCAAGTTGAGCGGATTTTTGAGCCTAAAATGTCTGCCGATAGACGTCAGCAGCACCTTAATAAGTGGCAACGAGCCATCGATAGAGCATTAAAAGTGATGTAAATTGATAATTAACAGTTCTAAAGCGCTATAAAAAATCAGTTAAAAATTACTCAAAATGCTTTACTGACCTACAAATCCATGCAAATTCGTGATAAAGATACAGGTTGTAACGTAAGGCAATCGTAATTTGGACAGAGTTTACATAACCTGTCTATCTGTCGCTATTCATAAATCCCTATACTTTAGATGAGTTAATAAGCAATACCGCTGATATTTAATTTTCTATTCATTAATAAGTTAGCAATAAATAAATCTAATATATAACAAATAATTTAAGGATAATATTATGAATAACGATGGACGCATTACAGACCCTAATAACCGTGTAATCGCTGATGACTATCTTGAAGTTGGCGATAGAGAGCGTATTATCGATGATAATGAACGTCGATTAACTGGCACTGACCACGATATCAATGGCAATCGAGTCATTAAACATGAAAATGACAATATCATCGATGATCATGATGGTATCGATCGTACTGCCGTCAAGCATATGTCAAAAGAAAGTAAGCAAGATTTGAATGCTGATCCAATTACAGGTGAACCAGGTTCACATCCACTCGGTACAGGTATCGGTAGCCTTGGTGGTGCAGCAGCAGGTGCAGCAATTGGTACAATGGCAGGTCCACTTGGTACGTTAATCGGTGGTGCTATTGGTGCTATCGTTGGCGGCGGTGCAGGTCATGCGGCAGCGGAAGCCATCGATCCGACACGTGAAGAAGCTTACTGGCGTGCAGAATATGCTAAGGCGGATTACTATCGTGAAGGTCATGACTTTGACCGTGATTTACATCCAGCGTATGCTGTTGGTTATGCAAACCGCGCACGTTATCCAGCCGAGGCTCGTTTTGAAGACCACGAGTCAGATTTAGAGCGCTCATGGCATGAAGTAAAAGGTGAGTCGCGTCTAGAATGGAATGATGCCCGTCGCGCTTCACGTGATGCTTGGAATCGCTTATCATAATAGTACTCTAGGCTCACAAAACACGACGATAGCCAATAAAAGTAATAATGAATAACCTGATATTTTTTAATTCTGATAGTTAAGGTTAATTAATGGTGTATTTAATATGAGTAAGCAAACAATACAAAAGCTTACTCTCTCATTACTAGAGTTAGTCGGATTGTAGAGCTTATTCTACTAACGGCTAAAACAAGTCTGTTTTATGTTATTTTAAAGCTTCCAAAGATTCCTTTGGAGGCTTTTTTAATGTATATTGTTATATATGAATATATGGTGATAAAAGACAGTTATTAAAAATAATAATAATAGGCAATTTATGATTAATGATGTGCAAGGTAGTGCTTCTAAACAATTTTATATAGCGACTGCCAATTTACTAAATTTTGCCAATCCTAATCGAATTTATTACGAAAACGCACCTGCTTATACTAACAAAGAATACGACCATAAGCTGCGCGGCCTTACCGATTTATTGGCAAAGGCACATGCCGATATCATTGCCGTGCAAGAAGTATGGGATAGCAATGCGCTCGAAGCATTAGCGCTATCATTGGGATTTGAGCCTGAGCATGTAGTGATTCCGCTGGCAAGCAACGATGGTGCAAGTCCTTATACCCAAGGAAAGGGCGCGCAAAATACACCAGCCGTCGGTATTATCACTCGTTTTGAGCAGTTAGAAAGCACCTTGCTAGAAGAGATAGAGCCAAAAGCGGTCATTGATATTCCTGATATTGGACCTTATCAGCGCTTTAATCGCCCACCGCTCATATTACGAGTGAACGCTTATGGGCAGCCGATGACGATTATTACCGCGCATTTAAAAAGCAAACGGGCTTTTTTCTTACGCGATGAAAACGGTCACTTATTAGAAGATATGGACGATCCAAACATTCGCATTCGTGCCAAGCTGCGTAGTTTATGTATGCGCGCTGCAGAAGCCGCCTCTATTCGTATTTCTATCATTGAACGCTTGCATCATAATCGTGAGCCACTGATTTTGTTAGGTGATATGAACGATGTCACCGGTAGCGTTACCACCCAATTGATGACCGAAACTGGCGAAGTCAATTATGATAAGAGTATGCGTGACGTAGCATTGTTTGATGCTGCTCGTATCCAAGCCCGTTATGGTTGGATGAAAGATGTGGCGTATACCCATATTTATCAGGGTATGCCAGAAGTGATTGATCAGCTATTTGTTTCAGAAGAGTTTTTGCCTGATAGTAAGTTTTCGCTCGGTCATGTTGAACGAGTTGACTATTTTAATGACCATTTGAAGTGGGATTATGCCGATAGAGTCACTGATCATGGTATTATACGAGCGAAAATAAAACTTCACAATTAAACCCATTTTTTGCGTAGTTAGTGAATTATTTTTTAACCTATTCATGTCCCTTGCTTGACTGTGTACAAGCGTTTATCATGCCTCTTCATTGAGTATAGTAGTGGTGCTATTGACCCAAATTACCGGTTGATAGAATGTTCTTCGATTTAGGACAGATGCTATCCGATGAAGACTATATTTATAAAGATGGGGCGTAACATTAAGAGATTTATCATGAGTGAAAGTAAAGACGACAAAATTGAAGATGTGTTGGTAGATTCGGAGCTAGCGAAAAAGCTGGTGCCTAATAAATTTAAGTTTACCAGTCAGCAAGGTCGCGCACGCCGTCAAAAGCTATTGATGGGCGCGAAAAAATTGAGTGAAACTCAAGCGATTAACGATATTACCTTGGCTGCTGTTTGTGAAGAAGCGGGTATTCCAAGAGCTTCTGCTTATCATTTCTTTCCAAACATCGAAGCGATATTTTTAGCATTGCGTTTTTTAAATGCCATCGACATCTTAGAAGTACTTACCACTGTTGAAACCGTTGATTATGACAGATGGCAAGCTTATTTGACCGCACTGATTGAGCGTTGCGTACAAATATTTGATGAAGATCAAACCAAAGCCAAATTGATTTATGACACCAATACGCCTGATTTTGAAGGTGATAGTTATGGTGAGCATATGGACAATCAAGTGGTGCAATTGGTCTATAAACGCCTATCAGAGCGCTATGAGATGCCAAAGTTTGAAGATATTCAAGATGTATTATTGATTACCTTTAGCATTATCAATGCCATTTTTACGGTTTCTTACCGCCGTCATCAAAGCATTACCGATAAGTATTTACAAGAAGCCAATACCGCGTCTATCGCGTATCTGCGCTGCTACTTACCAGAAAAATTACCGCGTAAAAATCGCTAATTGTTAATCGTTAATTGTTAATTGTTAATTGTTAATTGTTAATTGTTATGAAATTAGCTTAGAATTTAAAATCAAATAACAGATATTAAAAAGCCGACATGATGTCGGCTTTTTTTTGGGCGTTTTTAATAAATATTGATTAAACGTTTATTAGATATTGATTGAAATTTTATTGAGCTGTCAAGGAGTAATCAATACAAGCATAAGTCACTACACACAGAAGGCATCTACTTTTTATCAATAGTTGTTAGCGCTTGACCGTTACAAGTATCATCGCTTGAATCTAAAGGGACGTATTCTTCATAATAACGCACGATAAGCGCTTCTAAAGCGACGTTCGCTTTTGAGTCGTGGGTGTTAACGAAAGCCTCGCGCGCTTGCTCAAGCCAGCGATCGGCCATCCGAAAGTGACTGTTTGATGATTTTGCGCCGCGCTCACATTGGTCGCTAGCTGCCCATATTAATGACACTTCACTAAAGGCGATTTCGCGTGGCGCACTATTGATACCGCCACTATCTTTAAGAGCGTTTAAAGCTGCCCATAAATCAGGTCGCATGAGCGCAGAAGTAGATGGAATGTCCTCTATAAGTTCAAGGTTTTCAACTTTATCATTTTTTAACGCTTGCAAGATATTTTCTGCTGTTTGGGCAGCTTCCACGCCAGCGTCTGAACGACTATTCATACTGTCTTTATCAGTGGCATAGTTCAGCCAAGCCTGAGCTTTGTAAGCAAAATATTGTTGCCGCGCGCTCATGTTTTTTTGCTGATAAGTTTGCAATTCGTTCAACATGCAATTCATAGCGCGCTGTTGGGCGCTTTGAGCTTTAGAAGAAGCTAAGGTTTCAGTATCGTTGCTGCTAAGACAGTAATCTGCTATCTTTAGTGTATTAACTTTTGGCGCAGCGCTTGGCGTTGATACACAAGAAACGGCTGATAGTAGTAACGCAGCTGATAACGCAGTATATAAAGGTTTTTTATAGTCAGCGGCTTGAGTGCTAGGGTGAGGCATAAGAACAACCTTATAGTAAGGTAATAAGTATTAGAGGTTTGTATTTAAACGGGTTAGTTATCATGGGATAAAAAATATTGCCCCGTTAATACAAAATTGCCGTAAGCATGGCTTACGACAATGAGAATAAATGAAAACTAGGAGGAATTATAACGTAGAATTCGCGCTGAGCGGCTTATTTTTGCGTGAATCTTCGCGTTTGAATAAGTCTTCATCAAATTTGAAGCGCAATCTAAAGTAAGCATCTTCTATAGTAGTGTCGTTATAAAGGATTTAATACAGAATTCAATTGACTGTCGTATTTAAAGATACATTAGCAGATTTTTTTGCAGGTAATAGTTTGATGTTCCAACGAATATAACGGTATTCAGCAAGAGGGGTTTTAGTGACTTTACCAGCTACTTGACGCATTAATGGTATATCGGCATAGTCTTTTCCATCGATACTAGCTTGGGCGCTAGCGGGATGTGCCTCACCAGTAAATGTCATGCTTGAAGGAATTGGCAAAGTGATAATTAAGTCATTTAAATCTTGTGCTAAGGTATTAGTGTAAGTAGCTTTGTATTCAATGATAGCACCAGTTGAAGCTGTTCTGACAGGTATATAAACTACTTTACCCTGCTGATCCTTAAATACTTCATTAGTGGTTAGCTCCATTTTTACTCCATTATTAGCATACGCCAGATTTAATGAAATTATAGATAATAGAGCTGCTGACAAAATAACCTTTAAAAATCTAAGGCACTTCATAGTATATTTCTTCCTTAATTCTCATGTTGCTATCTACAAGCTGATTGAGCTTCAAATTGTCTATTACCATTGGTTATTATGTACTTTAAATACTGTATTACTATTAGATGATATAGCGACTATATAATTTAAAGATTATGAGGTAATTCTAAGGAATATGCTATTTAATTATAAAGTGGATAATGTTTATAATTTTATCTAATCAAAATATGTTTGAACACAGCCGTATGTTTATAGTTCTATTATAGCTCCTTTAGATTTTTATGAGTCAGCCGCTCTTAAACCTACAGTAGAGGCATACCCTAATTAATTTGCCTACAATTATTCATTTAAAAACTAATCACTATTTATTTCAAAAATACTTGTCATATTGGCATTTCTCTATAGCTATAAACAAACCCTCAATAAGTACCTATAATAGAGTGTCATTATCATTTGATAGTGAGAATCGCGTAGCGGATATCGTTTAATTTTACAACGATGTTTATATGTGCCTATGCTAATCTACAGTGATACGATCTATTTAGAATTCTCTGTTATAACCATGAATGGCAATGCAATGCTTAGATGCAGCAAGGACGTTATAAGGAAAGCATCAAGTCAATCGATTGCTCATTAAAACACGTACCACACTCTGATTTAATAACACCCTGTCATCGTGCAGGGCTGACTGATAAAAAGGATTAATAAAGATGAATTATTATAAGGATGCTGATAGCACCGAAACCCAAGAATGGCTGGAAGCGTTTGAGTCCGTTATCAAACATGCCGATAAGGATCGGGCGCAGTTTTTATTAAAAGCGTTATATAACATGGCAGTACAAGAAGGGCTGCCATTTAACCGTCTTGATACCGCTTATATCAATACCATCGCCGTCGAAGATGAGCCAATGTACCCAGGTGATTTAACGATTGAGCGTAAAATTCGTGCTTTGATTCGCTACAACGCCTTGGCAATGGTGATGCGCGCTAATAAAAATGATGATGATTTAGGCGGTCACTTAGCGACCTTCGCTTCAAGTGCGACTCTTTATGAGACAGGCTTTAACCATTTCTTCCGTGCTGCCAGTGATCATTTCGGCGGTGACATGATTTATTATCAAGGTCACTCAGCGCCTGGTATTTATGCGCGCTCTTATCTAGAAGGTCGTCTGACCGAAGAACAGCTGGAAAACTTCCGCCGTGAAGTCGGCGGCAAGGGTCTTTCGAGCTATCCGCATCCTTACTTAATGCCAGATTATTGGCAGTTCCCAACCGTGTCGATGGGCTTGGGTCCGATTATGTCCATTTACCATGCGCACGTGCATCGCTATATGGAAAACCGCGGTTTGCTAGAAAAAGAAGATCGCAAGATTTGGACGTTCTTGGGTGATGGCGAAACCGATGAGCCAGAAAGCTTGGGTGCGATTTCTCTCGCCGGTCGTGAAAAACTGGACAATTTAATTTGGGTGGTCAACTGTAACTTACAGCGCCTTGATGGTCCTGTGCGTGGTAACGGCAAGATTATTCAAGAGCTTGAGTCGGTATTCCGCGGCGCTGGCTGGCGCGTGATTAAGGTGGTTTGGGGCGGTCAATGGGATAGCTTGTTAGATAAAGATACCACCGGCGTGCTTAAATATCGTATGGAAGAAGCGGTCGACGGTGAGTATCAATTATATGAAGCCCGTACGCCTGAATTTACGCGCAAAGAGTTTTTTGGTAAATATCCAGAGCTAGAAGAGATGGCAAACGAGCTGTCTGATCATGATATTTCGCGCTTAAACCGCGGTGGTCATGATCCAATGAAAGTCTATGCTGCCTTTAGTGAAGCCATGAAAACCAAAGGTCAACCGACCGTTGTCTTGGTAAAAACTGTTAAAGGTTATGGTTTGTCTACCCAAGCACAAGCGGTAAATAAATCGCATCAAATCAAAAAGCTCGATCATGAAGCTTTGATGTATTTCCGTGACCGTTTTGATTTGCCATTTACCGATGACGAATTACAGACGTTACCGTTTTATCGTCCAAAAGAAGATTCGCTGGAGATGAAGTACCTAAAAGGTCGCCGTGAAGCCTTGGGTGGTCATCTGCCCAATCGCCGTAGTGGTCATATACCGCTCAATATTCCAGATTTGTCTATTTTTGATCGTGTGCTTAAAGGTAGTAATGGTAAAGAGCAATCGACTACCATGGTGTTTGTACGTCTGCTATCTGCCATGTTAAAAAATAAAGACATTCAAGACCGCGTTGTGCCTATCGTTCCTGATGAAGCGCGTACTTTTGGTCTAGAAGGTATGTTCCGTCAATTGGGCATTTACTCGGCTTCTGGGCAAAAATATACCCCAGAAGACAGTGAAGCCTTAATGGGATATAAAGAAGCCATCGATGGTCACATGCTAGAAGAAGGTATTAATGAAGCGGGTGCGATGAGTACGTGGATTGCACTGGCAACCAGTTATTCTGTCAATGCTTTACCGATGATTCCGCTTTATATTTACTATTCTATGTTTGGCTTCCAGCGTGTTGGTGACTTGGCATGGGCGGCAGGTGACTGTCAGGCGCAAGGGTTCTTACTTGGTGCAACGGCCGGTCGCACCACGCTAAATGGCGAGGGCTTACAGCATCAAGACGGTCATTCACAAATTCTATTTAACGTCGTACCGAACTGTGTCACTTATGACCCTTGTTTCGGCTATGAGCTGGCAGTGATTATGCATGATGGTCTACGCCGTATGTATGGCGAGGGCGAGCGTATTTATTATTACCTGACCTTGATGAACGAAAACTACGAACAACCTGCCATGCCAGAAGGCGTCCAAGAAGGCATTAAACGTGGTATGTATTTGTTAGAGGACAACGGTTCAAGCCAAGTTCAGCTGCTAGGTTCAGGCGTTATTTTACGCGAAGTGCAAAAAGCGGCCAAAATATTACAAGATGAGTTTAATATTTCATCTAACGTCTGGAGTGTGACCAGCTTTAATGAGCTAACTCGTGATGGTATGGCTTGTGATGATTATAACCGCCTACATCCAATGGATGAAGAAGTGGTGCCATGGGTCACCGAACAGCTTGCTCCACACGAAGGTATCGTCGTAGCGGCGACAGACTATATGCGCAATTATCCAGAACAAATCCGTGCATGGTTACCTGACAATCGTCCTTATACGACTTTAGGTACTGATGGCTATGGTCGCTCGGACACCCGTGAGCAATTACGTAGCTTCTTCCACGTAGATGCCGCACACATCGTGGTTGCAACGCTTAAGCGCTTAGCCGATGAGGGTGAAGTTGAGATGCGTCTGGTAAAAGATGCGATTTCAAGCTTTGGTATCGAAGCCGATCAACCGCCTGCATGGCAGCAACAGCCTCATTATGATCATTTCCCAGATGCGCCAGCCCCTGACAATGTCAATCCGAGCCCTGTACCAGAGTTTGTCGATGAAGATGATGATGAGATAAGTAGCGAAGGTCGCGCAGAAGACCCAGCCGACGCCGCTTTACTCAATGATGATGACGTCAAAGAATAGCCAAAAGACAAGGCAAACATAATACAAGGAGAATTACGGATGGATATTAAAGCCCCCGATTTGGGTGTCGATAGCGCCGAAGTCAGTGAGATTATGGTCGAAGTTGGCGACGTTATTGCAAAAGATGACAATATTATTTTATTGGAATCTGATAAAGCCTCAGTAGAAGTACCAAGCTCGGCTGCCGGTAAAGTAACTAAGATTAGCGTGGCAGTTGGCGACCAAGTGAGCGAAGGTATGGTGCTTATTGAGCTTGAAAGCGATACTGATTCTGATAGCCAAAATGACAGCCAAAGCACTGACACAGAAAACAAAACAGAATCTGGCACTGATAAACAAAATGAGTCGCAGGATAATCAGTCAGTCGAAAAGCAAAGCGATACTGATACTAAAGCTAACGCAGTTGAGGCAAATACTTCTCAACCTGCCAAACAAGCAAGTGAGCAAGCAGGCGAGCAAGTAGGAAAATCAACCACTCATGCTTTGCCCGATTTAGGTGTTGATGAAGCGCAAGTGTCTGAGATTATGGTCAGTGTCGGTGATATCGTCACTGCTGATCAATCCATTTTGCTTATTGAGTCTGATAAAGCATCGGTTGAAGTACCAGCGCCAGAAGCTGGCAAGGTCGAAAAAATATTGGTGCAAGCCGGTGATATGGTCGCGAATGGTCAAGACTTTATCGTCATTATTGCTGAAGGTGCAGCTAGCACGAGTACGGCAAATGAGAGTAAAGCAGAGGCTTCTGAATCGCAAGCATCAAAACCTGCTGACTCAACTAATAAAACTGAATCAGCTGAGCAGTCTGCTAAGTCGCAAACGACTGGCGAGCCCAAAAAAGCCGCTAAATCTACGACTAATACGAACGCTACAAATGCTAAGCTGAGCGAAGCACAAGTCAACGAAAAAATGGTCGATATCTATGCCGGTCCTGCTGTGCGTAAGCTTGCGCGTCAGCTAGGGGTTGATATCTCCCAAGTGACGGGTTCGGCGCTTAATGATCGTATCTTAAAAGAAGATTTATTTGCGCATGTAAAAGATAGCTTGAATACGCAAAAAGTAGCACCTGCAAGTAGCAATGGAGTTAGCTCAAGCCTACCAAGCTTACCTGATATGAGTAATACTGAAATATGGGGTGAAACCGAAGTACAAGATTTAAGCCGCCTACAAAAAGTGTCGATACCGCAGCTTAATTATAATACCTTATTGCCGCAAGTGACGCAGTTTGACTTGTCTGACATCACAGAAACTGAAAAGTTACGTGGTGAGCTTAAAGGTGCTATGAAAGCGGAAGGTATTGGCTTCACTATTTTAGCTTTTGTTGTCAAAGCGACTGCTTACGCATTGACTCAGCATCCGCGTTTTAACAGTCATTTGAGCGACGATAATACCCAAATTATTTTACGTAAGAGTGTCAATATGGGTATTGCAGTAGCGACTGATGACGGTTTAATTGTACCTGTTATCAAAAATGTGCAAGATAAAGGGCTTAAGCAGATTGCCGTTGAAATTGGGGAACTTGCGGTTAAAGCGCGTGATAAGAAGCTCACGACTAAAGACTTGCAAGGCGCGAGCTTTACGATATCTAGTCAAGGTAACTTAGGTGGTACTGCATTCACACCATTAGTAAATTGGCCACAAGTGGGTATCTTAGGCGTATCAGAAGCCAGTATGCAGCCGCGTTGGAATGCAACTAAGCAAACCTTTGAGCCGCGTTTGATGTTGCCGCTATCATTGTCTTATGACCATCGGGTGATTAATGGCGCCGATGCCGCGGTATTTACCCGTTATATCGCAACATTATTGGCGGATCCACGTCGGATTTTGCTATAGGTTTTATGATTATTTAAAAATAGTATGAATCATGAAAAGACTGTCTACGGGTGGTCTTTTTTATATCTGTTATTTCACTAAATTATAGATAAATGACAGATATAAAGAAGCCAGCTATTAAGCTGGCTTCTTTTATTTATGCCGTTCAGTCTATAGCAATGGGCTATATTAGAACTGTTTTACAAAAGCAACACCATAAACCCAAGGGCTGATATCGATTTCACCAATATCTGCACCGTTTAAAGTAGCATCAGTTTTGATGTCCATATAACGGGCATCAATACGGAAAGACTCGGTAGGAGCAAATGGGATATCAAGACCAATATGACCAGCAACACCAACGCTATCGTCAAGTTTTAGCTCAGTACCTGGAACATTGGCTTTCTCTTTAAAGAAAGTCGTGTAGTTCACACCAACACCAACAAAAGGCTTCACATTCATAGGCATGTTATAGCCGTCGAAGTGATATTGTAGTGAAAGAGTCGGTGGTAAATGTTGAGTTCTACCTGTGATTTCACCACCATTTGCATCAGTTAAAGTGAAATCATGATGAAATGGAATAGCCGCTAGTAGTTCAACACCAACGTTATTAGCGATAAAGTATTCGCCACTGATGGTTGGACGTACATCGCCGTCAACATCTACAGCATAATTTGTATTACCTATAGTGACGTTACCGTTATCGCTTTTAGGATCAACATAGTGTGCGCCGGCAGCGACTGACCAAGTACCAGCAGGTACAGCGAAAGCAGTGGTCATAGTAAGGGCAGTTGCAGCAGCTAAAACTAGGGATTGTAGTTTCATCGTTTGATTCCTCAACATAATAGATGATTATTGGTCAGTTTCTAATGAGGGATGACATTAGTGACCGATACACAATGTTATAGTTATTGTTAACTCGTAACATTATCTCTCTATTATAATACAAAAACCTTACCAAAAGTAAGGCATTGCATAGAAAGTAGTAATATTTATATTTTAAGTTACAGTTGCGATTGATGTGATAGGTTAAATTAAGATCCGTTTTTTAATCAGTTTTAATCAGTTTTAATCAGTTTTAATTTTTCGCTTTTTCTACTATTTGATAAAGGTTCTGGTTACATATTATGCTTGGCTATTGTAGCAATTCTCCACTGCGCTGTGAAAATGCCCGTTCAATCAAGCTGTTAAACCAAATTGATTCGTGTTGTCCTCAATGTGGTTTATTCTTATTACCTGCGCAAAATTTAAGCAGTCAGTTAAGAGCTGATGAGCACTTTCTACGCTTGGTCTTTTTTGTGATTGCTATTATATTGTTAGGGGCAACCTACATTTATTATCTAAATTTTGTATAATCGTGAGTACTGATGGATAAATCAAAGTAAAACTAGCTTTGATACTTTTAATTTTAAAAGTAATCCATTACTAATTTTCTAAGAAAAACCATGTTTTTAGAATCAATTCAGCTATTCATCGATTGTCCATATAGTCAAGCCCACCTAAAAGTGTTATAAACTAATTATCAAACCCAATTGTTATTATAAAGACCATGACTTACTC